>JAEMQD010000109.1 GCA_022759035.1 Thiotrichales bacterium | reverse complement strand
GACCCACTGATTACAAATCAGTAGCTCTACCAACTGAGCTAAATCGGCGACGAGATGAATTATAGGCAGCAAGCCACGCTGCGTCAAGTATTTTTTATTGTTTTGGTTGTGTTTGTATGTGGACATTACAACTTTGCATTGCAGGCTAAGGCTGAGAAGAAATTTCTTTTTGAGCCTTATTTAGCGCCTCGGTTACCTTTTCGGCTTTAGATTGGGTTTGGCTGCCCCAGTCATTAAGAACATCGATCCACTCAATACTGGTAACGAGACCGTGACGCAGTATTTTATAGGTGTCAAACCAATTAAACGCAATAGCAGATAGGAGCACTAAAACCAAGGTAAGACTGCCCAAGAAAAGGCGAGAAAGTAAGAACATTTTTAAAGCGAGTAGGTTCATGGAGTTGATAGCCTATGGTTACTTAATGTGCTTATAGTAACGCATGCTTTTTATTTTGTGTGAACCAATTGACGAAAAATGGCGCGTGCAGGATGAATTGCCCACGCTAGCGACTGGCTGATAGGTGATGCCCTGCCTAACATTTGGGCGCAGAGCACTTCGGCCGCTAAAAAAGCAGAGGTGAGTCCATGCGCACCATGACCAATGGAAAACCATAAATTAGGTAAGAGTAGGTCTTTTGATTCTGTAATGCGGTCTGGTTGGCGACAATAAGGCGCAATATGCGCTTTGTAGGCAGGAACGTTAATGACAGGTCCAACCAGTGGTAAGTGGTCTAAGGTGTTGGCGCGATAGGCTGAATGTCCGCCTATGGTTGTTGTATTTGGTTTAAGCGCATTAGGGTAGGCTTGTGATAGTAACTGTAAATTGTGTTTATGGCCTGCTTCGGTTAAGCCAAGCGGTGTCGCCTGTTCAAAAGTAGCGCCAACGCATGTGACTTCATCGACTGCGGGTGTTGCATAGCCGCCATAAGATAAGGCGTTTTGTGGCGGTTGCTGCCACGCCGATAGGGCTAAATGGCTTACTTGTCCTTTATTGGGGAAGAGTGTGTCTTGCCAATCTGGCAATAAATGAGCAGTGTGTGCGCCAGTGGCAATAATAATCGCGTCACTCGCGTAGGTGGCTGTTGTGCTACCGAGCTGCCAAACACCGTGTGATAAATCGATTTTTGTAATGTTGGTGTTGGGGTAAAAACGAATGTTTTTATGGCTTAACAGGTTGCCAATAATCTGTTTAGGGATAAGATGCCCACCCTGAGGAAACCATAGTCCCGCTTGCTGAGGATGCGTGGGTAACTGTGCTAACCAAACGACTTTGTCGGGTTGATTGATTTGTTCTGCCCAATCGCGCCATTGTTGTTGTGTTTTAGCGATCGTTGACCATTTCGCTGCGCCAGTCAGTTCGCCATATTGACTTGGGTTTTCTTGTGTTATCCACCATTGGTAGGCTTGTTGCCACGCTTGCCAATGCCATAGTGCGTAAGGGCTATTAGTATTTTTATCAATAATAGGCAGACAATTGCCGGCGAGATTGCCAGATGCTTGTGTCGCAAAGGTTGGTGCTGCTTCAAAAACACGCACCGTCATGCCTTGCTCTGCTAGCTTGGCGGCGATGGTTGCACCAGCAATGCCAGCACCAATAACTGCAATATGTTTATATGGTACATGACTGGATTGGTGTTGGGGCAACCAAGGTTTGGTTTGAGGTAATTTCGACCGAGAGCGAAGAGTCATATGTAAGCATCGCCCTTGTTGGCTGTTGTATGATTAGCCTTCTAATAGAACAACGGTTTTATGACCGTGAATCATTACCCGGTCTTGTAGGTGGTAGATGAGTCCTCGTGCTAGTACGTTACGTTCAACATCTCGACCTAGTCTTTGTAAGTCTTCAATGCTATGGCGATGTGTCACGCGAATGACGTCTTGCTCAATAATGGGGCCTTCATCTAAGTCTTGCGTAACATAGTGACACGTTGCACCGATTAATTTAACGCCGCGGTTAAACGCTTGATGATAAGGTTTAGCGCCGACAAATGAAGGCAGGAAGCTATGGTGGATATTGATCATTCTGCCTAGGTAGCGCTCGCAAAGCTGTGGCGGCATGATTTGCATGTAGCGCGCTAGGACAATAACATCAGCATTGAGTGCTTCTATTTGCTGAGTATAAGCATCGAAAGCTGCTTCCTTGTTGTCTTTAGGGACGGGAATATAGAAGAAAGGGATGTTGTACCAACCAGCAATTTCGCCTAGCACTTCGTGGTTGGCAACAATGCCAACGATGTCCGCATCCAAGTCACCAGCCTTCCAGCGATACAGTAGGTCGTGTAAACAATGTGCCTCGTGGCTAACCAGTAGCACAATACGTTTTTTCTGAGCCGAGTCACTAATTGACCATTTCATTGAGAATTCACGGGCAATGGGTTCGAAAGCGGCACGAAATTGGGTTGCATCGAATGGTAACGACGCCGCTTCAATTTCAGTACGCATGAAAAACCAACCGGCTTCCTGATCCAAATGATGATTGGCCTCGGTAATGTTGCCGCCGTACAGAGCGATAAAGCTAGATACTTTTCCAACAATGCCTACTTTGTCTGGGCAGGCAATTGTCAGGCGGTAAACATGCGGGGTCGTTGTCATGGTTTCGGTCTCTTATTGTGTTGTTTGGTGATTCAGTTGTGCGGGATTGCCTAACCGCGATAAGGCTTGGTTAATTCGGCTATCAATCATGCCACCGTATAGGTCTAAATTGGCTGCGACGCCAATAATGTTATCGGTAAGGCGTTCGCCATCGGCAGATAAAAATATAATGGTAGGTGTCAGTTGTGCGTGGTAGCGCGCCGCGATGTTGAGTGGATCTTTTACGGTGTTATCAAAGTCGACGACTTGGTCTGCGCCTAAATTAAAGCGACGAAGTAACACAAACTGGGGGTAACGTGCGTTTTTAAGCATGGGTGCGATAACGCTACGCTCTAGTTGATGGCAGTAGTGGCAATCGGGTGCGCTAACGAACAGCATAATCGGAATATTGGTTTTTTTTGCTTCTGTTGCCAGTTCGGCAAGATTGTTCGTTGTTACTAAAGACGATGGGCTGGCGCTCTCACACCCAGCTATCATGAAGAAGGGTAAAAGCAATATTAATGAAGAGAGTAACAATCGTCGCGATATTTTCATGACAAATATTATAGAATAGATAGCGTTATTTACCAAGGAATCACTATGAGCAAGTTGTGTATCGCCACCCGTAAAAGTCCGCTCGCTATGTGGCAGGCTGAATTTGTTAAAGCACAGTTATTAGCAAAGCACCCGCAGCTACAGGTTGATCTCATGGGAATGAGTACTCAGGGCGATAAATTACTTGATGTGCCATTGGCAAAAATTGGCGGTAAGGGTTTATTTATTAAAGAACTTGAAGAGCAGATGTTGGCGGGTAATGCACAATTGGCGGTGCACAGCATGAAAGACTTACCAGCTGTGTTGCCAGAAGGGTTTGCTGTTGGTGCTGTGCTGGCGCGACACAATCCGTTAGATGCTTTTGTTTCTAATACTTACACAAGTTTGGACGATTTGCCGCAAGGTGCGGTAGTTGGTACATCAAGCTTGCGCCGCAAAAGCCAATTGTTGGCAATACGCCCCGATCTCCAATTACAAGATTTGCGTGGCAACATCCATACCCGTATGCGTAAGTTAGATGAAGGTCAGTATGATGCGATTATTCTAGCAGCGGCAGGATTAGAGCGCATGGCGTTAGCATCGCGTATTCGCAGTATTATTCCGGCAGAAGTATGTTTGCCTGCGGTTGCACAAGGTGCTTTAGCGATCGAGGTTTTGGCAGATGATGCAACGACACAGGCTTATGTCGACTTTTTTAATGATGCAGATACGTTAGCTTGTATTCGTGCCGAGCGTGCTATGAATGCTGCCTTAGAAGGCGGGTGTCAAGTCCCTATTGGTGCTTATGCGGTTTGGCAAAATGGTCAAGTTTGGTTGCGTGGTTTGGTGTCTAGTTTAGATGGTGCACAGCAGATTCGTGGCGAGCGTAAAGGTTCGGCGGACGACGCCGAGGCGATGGGTAAGTCGTTAGCGGCTGAGTTGTTGGCTAATGGTGCGAAAGCCATTTTGGATGCGGTTTACGGTCGCGCATGAACGAACAGCAAGCGCAGTTGTGGATAACACGACCTAATGGCGACGGTGAGCAGATGGCAAAGCTGGCGCGAGAGCATGCGATAGTGCCTTGGTTGATGCCAGTATTGGATATTTTCTGGCTATTACCCGAGCATGAAGGTTTGCGAGCTCTAATGCAAGCAAATGTGGTGATTGTGACGAGTCGGCATGCTTTGACCAGTTTGGACAAAGCGGGGGTTGCTTTGCCGAAAGGTGCGCTGTTTTTTGCGGTAGGCAAAGCAACGGCACAAGCGTTATTGGCGCGTGGCGTTGAGGCGATTGTGCCGCAGGTGAACGATTCTGAAGGTTTGTTGGCCGAGGCGGCGTTGGCTAAAGTAGATGGTCAGCAAATTGTTATTTTGAAAGGAGAGGGTGGGCGCACAGCCTTGTCCAGTAAGTTGTTTCATCGTGGCGCTGTCGTGGTAGAAATTCCGCTTTATCGACGGATATGCAAGTCGGTAGAAAGCGGCATGTTGGCCACTTTTATGCAGCAAAGGCATGCTATCGTTAGCGCTGCAAGTGCGGAAACACTAACTTGCGCTTTGAAGGTCGTACCAGTGAAATCGCGTGCTAAGTTGTTACGCTTTCCTTTGGTTGTGATGAGTGAACGAATTGCACGGTTTGCGCAAGAGCACGGCTGGCAAGGTGAAATTAAAGTGGCAACGCAAGCCTCTTCACTGGGATTGATTTTAGCGGCTAAAGCATGCACGCTAAGCTAATGAAATAAGCAAAGGAGTTGATCTTATGTCAGATATTTCAGTTGCGCCGATGCTAAGTTCTGACGAAGCACCAACGCAAAACACCCCTTCAGTTGATCAGTCTGTGAAGGCTAGTCCTTGGTTGTTGTGGACTGGGGTGTTGGGCGCATTTTTTGCCCTAGTCGCTTTGTTCGCTTTATGGTTTTTTGGTCAGCGTTTGCTGGTATTAGAAGCTGCTCAGCAACAGTTGGCTGATCAGGCACAACAAGTCACACAGCTGCAAGCAACGTTAGATGTCGTGCGTCAACAGCAGCAGGCGATAGCAGACGGACTAACCTCTCGAGTAGACCTGCTTGCTGAAGCGTTGGTAACACTAGAAAAAAAGAAAGCGATTGGCATGCAGATAACAGCGCCTGTTATGGTGCGTTTTATGCTCTCTCAATTGCGTACGGTGGCTTGGGTTCATCCAGAGCCGATACAGTTAGCGCAGTTTCTTGCTGCGTGGCAACAACAGCTGCGTTCGCAAGGTGTTGCCGATGATCATGCCTTGATGCAAGCTTTAGCGCAAGAATCTGCTGCTTTACGAACAGATATCCCGACATGGTCATCAGAAAGTGAGGCATGGTTACAATTAAAGCAGCAATTAGATCAAGTTGAATTCGCACCGAGCAGTTTAATGGTGACCCCAGAACAAGATGATATGACCGCCCGCCCTTGGTGGCAGCGTTTGCAAGCGTTCATAAAAATTACACCAACAACAGAGAATGATACGGAGATTGCAGCACAAGTGCGTTCACGTAGTGTTTGGGTTGTGCAAACGCAGTTGGCTCTAGCGCAAATTCGTTTTGGTTTGTTGACGAATCAGGCATTCATCGTAAATCAATCTAGCCAGGAGTTACAGCAATTATTGGCACAACAGACACCGAGTTTGGTAGCGCAATGGCAGTCTCGGTTGGCAGTATGGCAAAGTTGGCAGGGTTTACCTATGCCAGATTGGCATTACCTTGAAAACTATCTTAGTGCTCAAGAAAAGGCCGCATTATGATTCGGCTGTTAGGATGGGGGCTATTTGTTTTTGCTGGCGCCCTATTGGCGGTATGGGCGCTAAGCCATCAGGGTTATGTGGCTGTCCATTGGTCTGGCTTTTTGGTAGAAACGTCGGTCAGCTTTTTGGTCTTGGTGCTCATTTTTGCTGCGGCCATTTCCTATGGAGTCGTCCGCATTATTGCGGGTATATGGCATCTGCCAAAACGCTTACAGCAATGGCGTCAAGCAAAGCAAGCGCAATTGCCTGTTAAGCAGCTTGCTGCGAGTATGCAGGCGTTGGCATTGAATCATGGCGACGCATTTATGGAAAAGCTGGTGCAGGGGAAAGACGATAGCCAATGGTTGCGTTTTATGCTGGCTGCGCAGTTAGCGCAAATGCAACAGCAATATCAACAGCGCGATCAGCTCATTAACAAGGCGTTGGCTGTAGCACCAACAGAAGCATTTACGATAAAGCTGTTGCAAGCAAGATGGTTATTGGATAGCCATGCAGAACAAGCCTTGGCTATTGTGGATGAATTGCTCGTGTTATATCCAAAACAACGTACATTAAAAGCGCTAAAGGTACAAGCCTTAGCCAATTTGGGGCAATGGCAAGCTTTGGCTGCTTATTTGCCGACGGCGAAAAATGCGTTATCTCGGGCGAGTTATCTCGGTTTGCAACTACAGCAAATTGAGGCGCAGTTAATGGCTTGTGATGATCGTGCGCAGTTAGATCAAGTATGGCAAGGCTTAACGCGCCAACAACAGCGTCAACCCATTGTGGCGCAAGCTTATGTGCGTCGCGCTTTAACATGGGGCAGCGCTGCACACTTGTGGGATTGTCTGGCAAATGCGTTAGATGCGCATTGGGATAACCGTTTGTTGCCATTAATGGCTGAAGTCATGGGTAGTGATTTGTATCGTGAGCTTAAGCAAGTGCAACAGTGGCAATTGCGGCATCCGCAAGAAGCGGGTTTGTGGTGGCTGGCTGGCTTACTTGCACGCCAACAAGGACTTACTGCTTTGGCTGAGCAATCGCTAAAGCATAGCCTTGCGCTGGCGCCAAGCGTGCAAGCAGCACTGGCGTTGTCGGACATTTATGCGCAACAAGCGCAACCAGAAGCGGCGCGGCTATTGCTCACAGAACAACTGAAAGCGTCAACGCTTTAGGGCTTTCATCCATTTCCATAAGTTAAGTAAGCTAGAGAGCGACCCCGCGACATAAGTGAGCGCACAAGCGCGCAGAATGCGCTTCGCTTGATGCAATTCTTTAGGCGAGAGTAAATTGCTTTGTTTGAGCAATGGCATAGCGCGGTTAAAGCTTGCATCAAACTCAACGGGGAGTGTGGTGATGTTAACTAACACGCCGCCAAACTGGGCAACAAAACCAACAGCGAAAGCAAGCGCTGCTAAGATTGGACTGTGAATGAGGACTAATATGATGGGTAGCGCGATTAATGCCCAGCCAGAAAAGCGGGCAAAACTTTGTGTGCGTGTAATCAGTTCTGTTCTTCTGTGCAATGGCTCGTAGTTTTGGGCATCTTGAATCGCATGCCCTACCTCGTGGGCAGCGGTCACAATCGCAGTCAGTGAATTGCGATGAAAGTTATCGCGAGAAAGACGCACTACCTTTGTTGTGGGGTCATAGTGGTCACCTTCGCTTGTTTCTTCGACCCGCACATGTTTTAGCCCTTGGCTGTTAAGTAAATGTTCAGCATATTGCGCGCCCGTGCCAGGCAGTAAAGGATGTGGTGCGCTATATTTTTTTAAGATGCGTTGTGTGTGCCATTGTGGTACGTAAAGACCAATTGCCACAATAGCGAGTACAATCAAAAGTAAAATATTCATGGGCGTATTTTACGCTAAGCGTTGTAAGGAGTGGCGGGTTTATGCATCGTAAACAATTAATTTTGGCAATTAGCTTGCATTAGGTGCAAGCTTTGGCGCGGGCGTGCCATTGCACCAGATAGACGGATTAAACTGGGTTACAGTGGATAAAATGGCAGTATGATCAGCTTTTTTCATATCGCGATGCGTTATTGGATAATGCGGATGTTGCCTTGCTCTAGGTGCCAATGTTGTCGTTGTGTACTTAGTAATTTTAAGCTATCTTCGTTGGTTGCTGTCAAAAAGGTTTGTGTGTTTAAGCTAGGTAAAAGCGTCAAAACACGCGCTTGGTGTTGTGCATCTAATTCAGCAGCTAGGTCATCAAGCAACAAAATGGGTGTTTCTTGTATTGCATTGCGTAGCAATTGTGCTTGTGCGAGCATCAGCGTTAGCGCTAAGAGCTTTTGCTGCCCGCGAGATAATAAGCTTAAGGCATCTCTATCCTCTATGCGCAACTTTAAATCTGCGCGATGTGGTCCTGCCTGCGTATAACCCAGTTGACGATCATGTGCTAGTTGTTGATGCCATAGCGTCATTAACGTTGTTTCATGTTCTGGCCAACCTGCTTGATAGCTTAGCTGAATGTTTTGCAAGCTATCACTTACTTGTGCAAGGAGCGGTGTTGCTGTCTCAGCAAGAAGCGCGGTGTATTTACTTCGTGTTTGATGAATCTGTTGTGCGGCATCCCATAATGGCGCATTCCATAAAGCAATTTCATTATCTGGGCGTTGCTGTTTAAGCGCGTGATTACGTTGTTTTAAGGCATGTTGATAGCGTCGCCAAGCGGGTAAAAAAGAAGCCTCTTGATAAAAAGCGCCCCAATCAAGGAATCGGCGTCGTTCATTCGGCCCGTGTGTTAATAAGTCATGGCTCTCTGGTGAAAAAACTTGGATGGGTAGTTGACGTGCGAGTTGTGCTTGAGAGGTGATTTGTTCGCCATTTAAGCGTAGTTGCGTGTTTTGCTTGTAACGCTGCCAGCCTAGCTTGTGCTGCCCTTGGCAGTTGTCAACTTCAGCGTAAAGGGTTAATTGGGTTGCTTGCCATTGTTGACAGCGTTGTAACCGACTCTCTCGAAAAGATCGCCCCGTTGCTAATAAGCTAATACCTTCAAGTAGCGCTGTTTTGCCTGCGCCGTTGCTTCCTGTAATCAGGATATTCATGCTATCCGTATCGAGCGCGACGGGCGCAAGGTTGCGTAATCCTGCTAAGGATAAACGCGAGATTTTAGCCATTGAATTAGTGCGATGGCCTAGAGGCGCATCGGCATAATGACTTGGCTAATTTTGATGCTATCGTTGTCAAGCGTATATTCTGCCAAGCAAGCAGCATTGCTGTCTTTTAATGCTAAAAATACATTTTCTGTTGGCATCGCACCGAGTGCTTCTTGGAGATAACGTAAGTTATAGCCAGTTACAAATGTTTCGCCATTAAAGTTGGCTTCGACAAACTCGTCTGCTTCATCTTGTTCTGGATTGGTTGTGGTGAGTTCGATGCTGTCTTTTGCGACAGTCATACGTACGCCGCGCAGTTTGTCGTTTGCTAAAATTGCCACCCGAGCCAATGCAGCAAGTAGTTGGTTTCTATCGGCGGCAAGTAGATAAGGCATATTAACAGGAATGACACGCTGGTATTCTGGGAACTTACCTTCAATAAGCTTAACAGTCATCGTTAGATTGCTTAAGCATAGCGTTAAGTGGTTTTTAGCAAGGCCAATGGTCACTTCACCAGATTCACCCAATGCTTTTGCAAGTTCTATTACCGTGCGTCTTGGTACAATTAGTTGCGTTTTTTCGCTGCTATTTTTGGCGAGTTGCGTACTCGCTTTTGCTAGGCGGTGCCCATCCGTTGCAACCAGATTTAATTGGTCGCCATCAAGCTCAACTAACATGCCGTTTAAGTAGTAACGAACATCTTGCTGTGCCATGGCAAACTCAACTTGCTTAATCATCTTGGCAAGCACTGCTTGCGGTACGCTAACGCTAGCTTCTTGATTGCTAACATCAATAATTGGAAAGTCACTTGCATCAAGTGCAGAAAGCTTATAGCGGCTACGGCCGACCTTCATAATGGCTTGATGTGCTTCCACTTCGAATTGAAGCTGTGTGCCATCCGCTAAAGTAGAAATGAGATCGAATACTTTTCTGGCAGGTAAGGTGACTGCGCCATGTTGCGTTGCAGAAACAACATTTTCTAAGGCAACCTTAACTTCCATTTCAATATTGGTTGCTGTCAACGTAAGGTTGTTACCCTGAATCGCAAAAAGCACATTAGACAAAATGGGCTGTGTGTTTTTGCGTTCAACGACGCCCACAATCGATTTAAGTGCGTTAAATAAAGGTGTGCGGTCTATTGTAAAGTTCATGGTAAATTCCTAGCGCGTCGCTGTTAATTTGTTTGGGATGAATTTTAACAAAATTTATAAATTAAGTACGCAGAATGCGTAATAAAGTTGCAACTTCTTCATCCAATTGATGATCGGACTCTCTTAGTTTGACGACTTGGCGACAAGCATGCAACACTGTCGTATGATCACGCTTGTAAGCATCGCCAATTTCTGGCAACGAATGACTGGTTAATTCTTTAGAAATAAACATGGCAATTTGTCTTGGGCGCGCTAGGTTGCGCGTTCGCTTATCTGAGGTGAGTTCTCGTACACTAATTTTGTAAAAGTCGGCTACGGTTTTTTGAATGTTGTCGAGTGTTACCATGCGCTCTTGCGCGGCAAATAAATCGCGCAATGCTTCCTTTGCCATGTCTACTGTTAACGGGCGATGCGTTAATTGTGTAAAAGCAATGACGCGATTGAGTGCGCCTTCAAGCTCACGCACATTAGAATGCAGGCGTTTGGCAATTAAGAAGGCCACATCATTTGGTAGTGATACATTGAGTGCACTTGCTTTCTTTTGCAAAATAGCAACGCGCATTTCGAATTCGGGCGGTTCAACGGCGATGGTTAGTCCCCAACCAAAGCGAGATTTTAGGCGTTCTTCAAGGCCAGTAATTTCTTTTGGGAATTTGTCTGATGTTAAAACGACCTGTTTGTTGCCCTCTAGTAAGGCATTGAAGGTGTGAAAGAACTCTTCTTGTGACCCCGTTTTGTCGGCAAAGAACTGAATGTCGTCGATGAGTAGCGCGTCTAAAGCGCGGTAAAAATTTTTAAATTCTTCTATTTTTTGATGACGTAATGCCGTCACCATGTCTTGAACAAAGCGTTCAGATGACATATAGACAACTTTTGCTTGCGGGTTGTTCGCTGTAATTTGATTGCCAATAGCGTGCATAAGGTGCGTTTTACCTAAGCCAACACCGCCATAAATAAATAATGGGTTGTATGCGCCGCCTGGGTTGCTTGCGACTTGTTGTGCGGCGGCATTGGCAAGTTGGTTGGCTTTGCCCTGCACAAAACTGTCAAAAGTGTAAATTCGGTTAAGCCCAGTATTGACTGTTTTGTTGCTGCTTGCTTTATTTGTGTTTGTTTTTGCGATTATCGCAGGGGCTGGCGCAATGGGATGGGTGTCGGATAACGCACTACTAAACTGTCCGACATCAATGGTTAGTTGCCATTGATCTTGTATTTCGGTACAGGCACGAATGAAAGCATCTTGTATGTGCTCCCAAAGTTTGTCGCGTACCCAGTCGAAGACAAACGAATTAGGCGCGAGTAATTGCAATGTCTTTTGTTCATCATGTTCACGCGCTTCTAGTGGACTGATCCATGAGCTAAATTGCTGTGGCGGCAAGCTGTGTTTTAGTTCGACTAAACAATTGTTCCAAAGCGTACTCAAGGTTGAGGTTCTCACAAATAATAGGCGTTGTTGTACAAAACGCTACGCCAAATAACGTGCATTAACTTTCGTTATCGACTTGGTTTTGCGCAAGGGTAATCTAAGAATTTTTTCTATTCTAGCGTTAGTTGGTGAATTAAAACAAGGTAAAAAAGGATGGAAATTTAAACATGGTGCTTGTGTTTTTGAACAGGCACCATAGGTTGTATTTATTGCTGTTTTAGCAATAGATAGACTGTCTAAAATGGATTAAATTTAATGAGCATCATGATGCCTAACATAATAAGCAATAATGCGAAGTTGCGTTTGAGACTTTTGGTCGGCAATTTATGTGTCAGCGTTGCGCCAACGGGGGCAGTGAGCAAGCTGGTACTGACCAACGCAATAGCGATTGGCCATTGAATAAGGTGGCTGGAAAGGTGTGTTAACGTTCCAGAAAGGGCAATGACGACGCCTAATACGCTAGATGTCGCAATGGCACTAGCCAGTTGGTGGTGGTGCCACACCAGCCATGGGGTATTGATTGTGCCGCCACCAATGCCGATGACGGATGATAAAGTGCCAGAAAACCAGCCGAATAGTCCGCTAGCGATAGCTGATGGTTTGCGTACATGCTGTTGCGGTTGCTTGCCATAGAACATATAGGCGGCGATTAGAATTTCTAATACACCAAAGCTAATGCCAAGCAGGGTAACAGGGAGCATGCTCGTAAGGAGTGCACCCGTAACGCCGCCAATAATGAGGCCGGGCGTTAAACTGTGTACGGAGTGCCAGTCTACTTTTTTTTGCTTAATTTGTGTAATTGCGGCAGATAGTCCAGTAACAACAACGGTAGCCAGTGCGGTAGCAATAGCGACAGGAAGTGCTTGTTCGCTTGTTGTAATGTTAAATTTAGGTAATAAAAAAGTGAGCGTTGGAACAAGAATCAGTCCACCGCCAATACCAAATAGTCCAGCTAGTAAACCGACAATTGCCCCTAGCAGCAGTAAAACAATCCATTCCATGCTTTTTCCTTAACAAAGGCTTGCGTTAACAACAGGAACATAATAGAATGTTCTGTTTTGAATTTCCAGCAATTTTTAGGAGTAGGCCATGAAGCGTACATTCCAACCTAGCGTATTAAAGCGCGCTCGTAACCACGGTTTCCGTGCTCGTATGGCAACAAAAGGTGGCCGCAAAGTATTGGCTAACCGTCGTGCGCAAGGTCGTAAGCGTTTAACAACTGTATAAGGTTTGTTTTATGCAGCCGTCCGAGTCAATCAGTCGGCTACAGCCCAGTCGAGAAAAGCCTTTGGGGTTTTCTCGAGACAAGCGCTTACTAACAGGTAAAGCTTACAAGCAAGTGTTTGATCAAGCTAGGCGTGTGGGCAATCCATATTGGACAGTCTATGGTTGGCGCCATAAAGAAGCAAAAGCAGAACTTGGTTTGGCGATTGCAAAAAAAACACTGCGTCGTGCGCATGAGCGTAACCGTCTCAAACGCCTTGCTCGCGAAACATTTCGGCATATGCATACCGATTTACTTGGTGTGAGTGTCGTCGTGATGGCTGGTAAATCAGCACAGTCTGCAGACAATGCAACGCTCGTTGCGCATCTTATTAAGTTGTTTAATCTGTTTACAGTTCGCCGTTCTGTCGATAGCATAGCGCAATCATCACAGCAAACCCAATCACAATCTCTTATTTCATAGGAAGCATCATGACAAATTTTCGTGCACTCTGGTGGATCGCGCTCGTATTTACGCTCTTTATGCTTTATACCGAGTGGACGCATTTTGTGGCGCAAAAAGCGCAAGGAAATGCACCTGTTGAAGTGGCGTCGTCTGCACCAGTAAGCTCGGGTGATGTGCCCAAAACGCCAGTGATTCAATCTGCCAGTAATACGGATTTGCCAGTAGCGCCAGCACAAGCAACCGATGTACAAACTCAGCCGAGCGAACAGCGTGTGCAAGTAAGCACTGACCTGTTTAATATCGCCTTGGATACGAAAGGTGCTGACTTGCGTTATGCCAGCTTGAAAGACTATGCCGTGTCGCACGATGACGCTAATCCATTCACCTTAATGTCCGATAAAGCACCGTATTTGTTTGTAGCGCAATCTGGGTTTGTTTCACAAGCAGGAGTACCCTCACCAACGCATCATGATATTTTTAGTACCGAGAAAACAGAGTATCGCTTGGCTGAAGGAAGCAGCGAGTTGCGGGTACCTTTTGTTTGGGAAAAAGACGGCGTTCGTATTGAAAAAACTTACGTATTTCACCGTGGAAGTTATTTAGTTTCCATTGAAAACAAAGTAACAAACAATAGCCCACAGCCTTGGCAAGCAAGTGTTTATCAACAGTTGGTGCGTAATAATTATGATCCAACATCGAGCTTTTTCCTGCCTACTTATACGGGCGGTGTTTTATATGACGAAACCAATAAATTTGAAAAAGTTACTTTTGATGCCATGAAAAAACAGGTGGTCTCGCGTGATGCCGATCATGGTTGGTTGGGGATGATGCAGCATTATTTCG
Source organism: Thiotrichales bacterium (assembly GCA_022759035.1). Classification (GTDB taxonomy): domain Bacteria; phylum Pseudomonadota; class Gammaproteobacteria; order Thiomicrospirales; family Thiomicrospiraceae. The sequence continues at coordinate 58,208 of JAEMQD010000109.1, read as the reverse complement.
TAGCGGCATTAATTCCTAATGCTGCTGTTAAGGCGCATTACTATAGCAAGGTATTGGATGATAATCGCTATGTTCTAGGTATGGTATTGCCCGAGATTTCCGTTGCGCCAGGGGCTTCAGCTGAAACATCTGTGTCTTTGTATGTTGGTCCAAAACATCAAGATGTGTTAGCTAAGGTTGCGCCAGGGTTGGAGTTAACTGCGGATTATGGCGTGTTAGCTTTTATTGCTAAGCCCATGTTTTGGTTATTGGAAACCTTGCATAGCCTTGTGCAGCCCATTTCAGGGGTTTGGAGCTGGGGTTGGGCGATTATTTTATTGACGATGTTGTTGAAGGGGGCGTTTTACAAGCTCTCTGCTGCGGGCTATAAGTCGATGGCGAACTTGCGTAAGCTTGCACCGCGTTTACAACATCTTAAAGATAATTACGGTCATGACAAAATGCTGTTCCAGCAAAAAATGATGGAACTTTATAAAACCGAGAAAATTAACCCCTTGGGTGGTTGTTTGCCGATCTTTGTACAGATTCCAGTATTTTTGGCCTTGTATTGGGTGTTGTTAGAAGCAGTTGAATTGCGTATGACACCGTTTTTATGGTTAAACGACTTGTCACATTATGACCCTTTCTTTATTTTGCCAATTTTGATGGGCGTAACGATGGTTATTCAGCAAAAGCTGAATCCGCCACCAACAGATCCTATGCAAGAAAAAGTGATGAAGTTTTTACCTTATATCTTTACCTTGACTTTCTTGTTTATGCCGTCTGGGCTGGTGCTTTACTGGGTTGTGAATAATGGGTTGTCGATTTTGCAACAGTGGTATATTACGCGTCAAATTGAGGCGCAAGACAAGCCGCCAGCGCATCATCATAGCAACTAATTTCTCGAGATGTCAGATACGATCGTTGCTGTAGCAACACCGCCAGGACGTGGTGGTGTTGGTATCGTTCGGGTGTCGGGTGATGCTGTAGCGACGATAGCTCAAGCTGTATTGGGTTTTATGCCTAAACCGCGTTATGCGCATCATTCGCCTTTTTTGGCGGCAGATGGGCAGCAGCTCGACGTTGGGATCGCTTTGTTTTTTCCTAATCCCCATTCTTTCACAGGTGAGGATGTTCTTGAACTACAAGGGCATGGTGGCCCTGTTGTCATGCAGTGGCTGTTGGCTCGGGTTTGTGCTTTAGGTGCGCGGTTAGCCCGTCCTGGTGAGTTTTCTGAGCGCGCTTTTCTTAATGGTAAGCTAGACTTGGCGCAAGCAGAGGCGATTGCCGATTTGATTGCAGCGAGTTCCGATATTGCCGCTAAAAGTGCTTTATCTTCTTTGTCTGGTCACTTTTCAAAAGAAGTACATTCTCTGGTTGAGGCAGTCATTGGGTTGCGTTTGTATGTAGAGGCGGCAATTGATTTTCCAGAAGAGGAAATTGATTTTTTGAGTGATGGTATCGTTTTATCTCGGTTACAAGCCATTCGCGCGCATTTGGCGGCGTTAACCGCCAAAGCGCACCAAGGTGCAAAGTTGCGCGAAGGGATCAGCTTAGTGATCGCTGGCCAGCCTAATGCCGGTAAATCGAGTTTGCTTAATGCCTTAACACAACAAGATACTGCGATTGTGACTGAAATTGCGGGCACGACACGAGATGTTTTGCGCGAAGAAATTGTCATTGACGGCTTACCTGTTCAGATTGTGGATACAGCGGGTCTACGTGAGACGGAAGATCCCGTTGAACGTATTGGTATTGCGCGCGCTTGGGCAGCGATAGAGCAGGCCGATTATGCACTGTATTTGGTCGATAGCCGCAAAGGCTGGACTGAGGAAGATTCGGCATTGCGTGCCAAATTACCTGCTAATTTACCAGTTACGCTTGTTTGGAATAAGCAGGATGCAATCGGTGGCATTTCAGATGTTCGTCAGGATGAGGATGGCGAAACATCTGTTTATCTATCGGCAAAAACAGGGGACGGATTGGTTGGCTTGCGTCAACACTTGTTGGCGGTGTTGGGCATGCAAAATTTAGGTGAGGGTGTTATTTTGGCGCGAGCGCGGCATTTAGATGCGTTGGCACGTGCTAGAGCTGCTTTAGATAGTGGCTATGTGCAATTGACGCAGTTTAATGCTGGTGAACTGTTGGCTGAAGAGTTGCGCGTGGTGCAAGAGGCTTTAGGTGAAATTACGGGAGCCTTTCGCGCAGATGATTTATTGGGTCGGATTTTTAGCGAATTTTGTATTGGCAAGTAGCGCCAACAATACAAAAAGGAGCCTTTTGGGCTCCTTTTGTTGTTAACGACGGTAATCGCGCAAGTACCACCATTCAAAAGCAATTTTTGCCCAGTGTAACAATCGGCACGGCAACATAAAGCTACGTTTTTCATCGCGCCACACAAGTGTTGCTTTGTTATGCATGTCCATAATGCAAACCAGCTCCGCTTTGAATTTTTCACGCACATTACGTTGCGCCAATTCTGCTGTGAGATTGTTGGCAGCAGTAACTGCTTGCAAGTCGGCCATGTGGGCTTGTTTGGGCAACCAATCTGGTCCTGGATAGCTGCCTGCATCACCTGCGACGTAGGTTTTTTCTAGTCCTTGTACTTGGCAGTATTCGTTGGCAGGTAAAAAACCACCCGCAGACAAGGTGACATGCTCCGTGTTGTCAGCCCATGCTGGTCCAGTCATGCCAGGCATAAACAGGATTAAATCGGCATTAAATTCGCCACCCTCAGTAACGACTTTGTTGGCTTCAAAGCGAACCATTTTATGACCCAAATGTGTTCGGATATCTTTTTCTTTCATAAGCGTTAAAATACGATCAACCGCTTTGTCACCGAGTCGCTGTCCAGGGCGCTGTGCTGGCGCAAAAAAAACAAAATTGAATAGGTTGCGAATGCCTTCGCTACGCATCCAAGTGTCTAGGCCAAACAGTAATTCAAACATTGGGCCGCCGCGCATAGCAGCAGGTTCATTGGGGTTGCTCGCAAAACCAAAAGCAATCGTACCGCCGCCCGTATTGCGCATTTGTTGAATGCGGTCACGAATAGCCTGTGCAGCAGGAATGCCTTCGCATAATGCGATGGCATGTTCAATGCCCGGCAGTTTTTTCATAAAGCGACCACCACTGCCAATAATTAAACCATCGTTATGATAGTCGCCTACATTGGTATGTACAGTACGTCCTTGATTGCTAATCCCAGTTACGTTTGCGCGTACATGGGTAACACCCATACGGCTAAAAAACCGCGTTAAGTTAATGCGTAGCTCGTCACCACTTCGTCCACCAGTTGGTACCCAGATTAAGCTGGGGTAATAAATCATTTCTGCTTCTGGACTAATGAGCGTAATTTTCGCGCTTGGTGTTTGCTTACGGATTTGTTTGACGGCAGTTAGGGCAGCGAAACCGCTACCCAAAATGGTAATATTGTGCATAAGTAACGAAACGCTCAGAGTTATTGTCTAATTTCATTATAAAACATGTAGTACTTAGGCGCCCACTAAATTTTTAATGGCTAACTAATTAATTTTATTTATAAACTGCTTACTTCTTGGCGAATATCGACAGTATTTGGGCGTACCCCTCGCCATAAAAAGAATGCCTCTGCCGCTTGCTCTATTAACATGCCTAAGCCATCGGCGATGTGCGTTGCGCCAAGATCTTTTGCTGCTCGCATAAATATGGTCGGCTCTTTGCCATACATCATATCGTAAGCTAGGCAGCCTGCATCAGCAAACCAACCTGCTTTAAGCGGCGGTAATTCGCCAGAGAGACTGGCTGCTGTTGCATTGATGATAATGTCGTAAGGTTGATTGGGCACAACATCAAAACCACAGCCGTTGACACGCAAATGTGCCGCACGTTCGGCGAGTTCAATGGCTTTTTGTGGCGTCCGATTGGCGATGGTAAGTTGGTCTATTTTGGCATCAAGTAATGGTTTGATAACGCCACTAGCAGCACCGCCTGCGCCGAGCATGAGTATGCGCTTGCCTGTGAGCGTGCTTGTTAGCCGCATTAAGTCGGCGACTAAGCCAGCACCATCGGTGTTATCGCCCTGCCAACCTGTTGGTGTGCGAATAAGCGTATTTACTGCGCCTGCAATATGGGCACGTTCACTTACCGATTCGCATGCGTTGAAGGCTTCAAACTTAAAAGGCACGGTAACGTTCATGCCTTTAAAGCCTTGTTGATGCAGGTCAGCAATACCTGTGATAAAGCCATCTAGCGGTAAACAAATGGCTTCATAGGTCATGGTTTGCTGGGTTTGTGCGGCAAAACATTGATGAATGAAGGGCGACTTAGAGTGGGCGATAGGGTTACCCAATACAGCATAGCGATCAATCATCTGTTGCTATTCACCAACCATTGGGCAACGTCTTTAGCGTAATAGGTCAAAATGCCATCAGCGCCTGCGCGTTTGCATGATAATAAGGTCTCAAGCACAATGGCTTGTTCATTAATCCAACCATTTGCAGCGGCAGCTTTGATCATCGCATATTCGCCAGAAACATGATACACAAAAGTAGGTGCTTGGCATTCTTGCTTCACGCGACGTACGATATCTAAGTAAGGGATGCCCGGTTTTACCATCACCATGTCCGCGCCCTCGTTAAGGTCAATAGTGACTTCCATAATGGCTTCGTTCGTATTGGCAGGATCCATTTGGTAAGTTTTTTTATCTGCTTTGCCTAGGTTTGCACTACTACCAACGGCATCGCGGAAAGGACCGTAAAAAGCAGAGGCGTATTTGGCTGAGTAGGCCATGATACGTGTATAGATATATCCTTGCTCTTCCAGGTTTAAGCGGATTTCAGCGACACGCCCATCCATCATATCCGAAGGCGCAACAACGTCCGCCCCAGCTTTTGCGTGACAAAGCGCTTGCTTAACCAGCACTTCGTTGGTTTCTTCATTGAGGACATAGCCTTGCTCGTCAATAATGCCGTCTTGTCCGTGGATTGTGTAGGGATCTAAGGCAATGTCAGTCATGATACCTAGATTAGGGACAGCAGCTTTAAGCGCGCGCACGACATTAGGTATGAGGCCATTATCGTTATAGGCTTCTTTAGCTGAAAGCGACTTTTTGTCTTGCGTAATCACTGGAAATAAAGCGATCATAGGAATGCCTAACGCTTCCGCTTGTTTGGCTTCTTCAATAAGTAGATCAAGCGTTAGTCTTTCTACGCCAGGCATAGACGGAATGGGCTCGCGTTGATTGCTTCCTTCCATCACAAAAACAGGCCAAATTAGGTCGTTGCTGGTAAGGGTATGTTCACGCATCAGTCGACGAGAAAAATCATCTTTACGCATACGGCGTGGACGGGTTAGTGGATAATTACGTGTGATCATCGCTTTTTCTCGCTAAAAATGGCATATTAAGCGACTATTATAAAACGAAATGAATGAAGAGGGTTTTAAGATGCTGGATTTTCTGTTTTTTGATTTAAGTTTGGCCGAAAAATTTGCAAATAAAGCACAAGCCTTAGGGGCGGTGGCAAGCGTTGAAACAATCCCTGCAGAAAATAGCGTTCAAGTCCGTGTGCCACAAGCAGGCTTATCTGACCAAGTTTTGACTAAGTTAGATGAAATATATGATCAGTTGTTTTTTATTGAACAGGCAGAGTTGGTTGAAGTGGGCGGTTCGCAAGCAGATGCTTGTGGTGTTCAGTTGCAATTGGCTTCTGGTGAGTATACAACGGTTATGATGCCGCCTGAAGAAATGAACCGTTTGTTATCTGTTTTCTCGCCAGGGGAAGTTCAAGCATTATTTGCGCGCATTGCTGATGCGGTAGAAAACCCAGAAGAAAATAGCTGTACTGTGTGTAGCGTGATGGGTGAAAAGTTTGAGCAAATGATGCGCGAAAATGACTAATGACTGTCGCTTAATAAAAGGCGAGATGTTGCTGTTGATTGTGTGTTGTTTTGGTCGTTAAAGTGGCTAGTAGTGTTGCCATATCGCCTTCAAAGCACCCAGCTAATCCCGTTGTACTTGCCAGTCGATTAGCAAACCCCCAGTCTTCTAGTAGTGGACAAGCGGCGATGAGTTCGGGAAAGTCGTTTACCATGAAACGTGCGGGTTTAATCACACAAGGAAAGTTTGCGGCACTTAACAGTATTAAGCTGTATTCTGCGTATTGCTTTAGCATACTGGCGGCGAGTATGGCGTCGGCGATGGCTAGTGCTTCGCCTGTAATTAGCAGGGGTTGTTTAGCGACAATATGCGGTAATGCCTTGCCTTGATGCACTAGGGTAATGGGGTTTGTTAAATCGGGTGTCGCGTCATTAGGCTGCATCAGACAGTCGATGTGTTGTCCGTTAATGCGCCAAGGCGCGAGCAATAGGTTGCCAAGCGATAAGCGCGCACCGACCTCGAGCGTGAATGGCAAAGTGAGTGAAAAGCTGATCTGTTGCCAGCCATTGGTTAGGGTCGCTTGTGTCGGGATGCTGTGTGGTAGTGTGATCACGATTGGAAGGTTACCTGTCCCTGAAATAGCGTTGTTTTAACGCGTCCTGTAAACGGCCACTTGTGGAAGGGGGTGTTATCGCCAGCGCTAAGCAGTTGGTGGCGATTGAACAGCCAGTCTTCATTCAAGTCCACCAGTGCTATGTCGGCAGGTGTGCCAACTGTTAAGTTGCCGCGATTAATGCCCAGCAGTTTTGCGGGATTGTGCGTTACTGCGGTAATGGCTTGTTCTAGGGTAAGAACATGCTCGCGTACCAGTGCTAATAACAAAGGCAATAGGCTTTCTAATCCACTAATGCCTGCGACGGATTCGGGGAAAGGTAAGAGCTTGTCGTCATGCATAAGCGGTGTATGGTCTGAGCATACTGCATTGATAATGCCAGCTTTAACGCCAGCACGCAAGGCGTCACGATCACGCTGGCTGCGTAATGGTGGTTGTACATGCATAAAGCTAGCAAAATCGGCGGTATCAAACTCGGTGAGATGTAGGTTATGAATAGCAACGTCGCCAGTAACGGGTAAGCCCCGTGCTTGTGCATCGGCGAGCATGTCTACCGCACGCGCTGTTGAAAGTTGGCTAAGATGCAATCGTACACCTGTTTCTTCGGCCAGGAGCAATAGTCTGGCGACGGCTAATGTTTCGGTGGCAGTTGGGATGTCTGGCAGGCCCAAGGCAGAACTAATCGCACCTCGGTGTGCCACGCCATCTTTACCAAGGTAAGCGTCAATGGGGCGCATCATCATTAGAAAATTGTGTGTGGCGGCGTAGTCGAATGCATTGAACAGCGTTTGTGTATTAACAATCGGCGTATTCGCTTGGCTAAAAGCAATGCAGCCTTCGCGTTGCATGGCAACCATTTCGGATAATGCTTCGCCTTTTAGTCCTTTTGTTAGTGCGCCAACGGGCAGCACAAAGGCGGTCCCTGCTTGACGCGCGCGACGTTGAATTAATTCGGTTACCGCAAAGCTGTCGTTGACGGGGTCTGTGTCTGGCATAACACATAAGCTGGTAATGCCGCCCGCAGCAGCGGCACGGCCTTCTTGGGCAATGGTGGTGAAGTGTTCCAGTCCTGGCTCGCCGAGTCGGGTAGATAAATCAATTAGCCCTGGTATGACCAATAGATTGGTGGCATCGATCGTTTTTGCCGCAATAAAGTCGCTAGGCGCATCACCAACTGCGATAATCCGTCCGTGGTTGATGTGAATGTCCGCAACGGTATCGAGTTTGTTCGCTGGGTCAAACAAACGTCCGTTTTTGATGGTGGTAGCGATCATGCGCTTTCTCCTTCCATAATCATCGCCATAACTGCCATGCGCACGGCAATACCAAAAGTGACTTGATCTAAAATAACAGACTGTGCACCATCGGCAACCTTTGAAGCAATCTCGACCCCTCGATTAATTGGTCCTGGGTGCATAATAATCGCGTCAGGCATGGCAAGCTTCATCCGTTCTTCAGTAATGCCATAGGTTTCAAAATACTCTTGTTCGGAAGGCAAGCGTGCGCTACTCATGCGTTCGTTTTGCATACGCAGGGTAATCACCACGTCGACATCTTTTAAGCCAGCTTCAATATCGGTAAAACAGTGGGCACCCATCGCACTGGCATCGTAGGGGAGTAAGGTTTTGGGGGCGATTAAACGCACCTCTTCTGCCTCTAGCAAGTTAAGCACCTGAATTTGCGATCGAGCAACACGAGAGTGTAATATGTCACCAACAATGGCGACGCGCAGTTGTGAAAAGTCGGCACCCTTAAAATGGCGAATGGTGTAAGCATCTAATAAGCCTTGCGTTGGGTGGGCATGACGACCATCGCCAGCATTTAAGACATGCACATGCGGCGCGACGTGGCGCGCAAAAAAATGTGCCGCACCAGACTCGGCATGGCGCACGACAAACATATCGGCTTGCATGGCTTCTAAGTTATAGATGGTGTCGAGTAAAGACTCTCCTTTTTTGGTAGCGCTGGTAGCAACGTTGAGGTTGATGACATCAGCACCGAGGCTTTTTTCAGCAATTTCGAAGGTGGTGCGTGTGCGTGTTGAGGCTTCAAAAAACAAGTTAACAATCGTTTTCCCTTTAAGCAGGGGTTGTTTGTTAAGCTGCCTACTAACAGGGTCAATAAACTGATCGGCGCGCGCCAAAATAGCATGAATGTGATGTTGCTTTAGGCCCTCTAGGGTGAGCAGATGTTTAAGCTTACCCGCTTCATTGAGTTGTAAACTTGGGGAAGATAATCCTGGGTAGCCAAACATCATGAATCCTCTTGTAGTTTTGGTTGTTCTGTTTGAATGTGCCGACTGGCATCACGCTGTCTTTCTGGCATCGCCAGCCAGGTTTCTAAAATAACGGCAGCCGCTTCAGCATCAAGCATGGCGGGGTTGTTGCATCGTTCGCTCGCTTCACTGGATGAAAGCTGTTCTTCCACCCAATATAAGGGTAGGTCGATTTGGCTAAGAAACACATCGGCAAAAAGGCGAACACGTTCAGTAAGCGGTTGCGCTTTACCATCGAGCAATAAAGGTAAGCCAAGCACTACGCCTTCAGGGTTGTACTTGCTGAGCCAGTGTTTAACAAGCGCCCAATCGGGCACCCCTTTTTTTGCTGGTAATACTGCTAAACCACGGGCACTATTAGTGAGTGCTTGGCCTACGGCTAAGCCGATACGCTTTTCGCCCCAGTCGATTGCGAAAAATACGCCTTTAGCCATTAAGCATGACCCATTGTGCGTGACAGGCGCTGCGTGTTAATGCCAAGCTGAGTGAATGCAGCTTGCCATCGTGCTTCTGGTGGTAGGGAAAAGATAAGCTCTGGATCGGATTCAGCAAATAACCAATGGTTATCGCGTAATTCTTGTTCTAACTGTCCAGCACCCCAGCCCGCATAGCCTAAAAATATTTCAAAGTCTTCGTTTAAGCCTTCTGCGGCGGCAGCGCGCAGCAAGTCGAGCGAAACCGTTACCGAAAGGTTGTTGGGTAAGCGAGCCGTGTTTTCCCACAGAGAGTCGCCTGTATGCAAAATGAAGCCACGATCTGGTTGTACCGGGCCGCCGAGCATAATTTTCTTATCAAGATCAACTTTGGCATGCGTTGTATCAATATCCAAATTGCTGAGCAGTTCCTGCATCGTCATGTTTGCTGGATGGGTAAGTGTTAAGCCCATGGCACCAGACTTGTTGTGTTCAAGCATAAGAATGACACTTTTTTCAAAAAAACCACCCACATTGTCGGGCATGGCGACGAGCAATTTATTGGCGACAGCTTGTTCTTTATATGACATGCGATTCCTAACAGCAAAGCTGCACTAAGTGATGACGAGATAACATGGGTTAATTTTATCAGGTTTTACAGATTATTGTCGTGCTAGGCGTGGCATGTTGGGCCAGGTTATTGGCTCTAAGGTGTTCGATCGCCAAGGGTTAATGTCTAAGCCGCCACGGCGTACATAGCGTGCATAAACGGTAAGCTGATCTGGTTGAAATTGCTGCCATAAATCCGTATAAATACTTTCCACACAGTGTTCGTGAAAGCCTTGATGATTACGATACGAAACGATATAGGCTAGTAAGCTTTCAGGGGTTGGTAGGCGAGGGCTGCGCATTTCAATCACGATACTGCCCCAGTCTGGCTGTTGTGTTACTGGGCAATTCGATTTTAATAAATGACTATGCCAACAACGATCTCCAGACCAAGCGATGTCATGCCGTAGCAGGCTGGCAGTCGGTTGATATTGGCTTATTTCCACATCGAGTTGATCTAAACAGATGCCTGGTAACTCACCTGTTGCTAATACATTGATGGGGTGTAAACGCATGGTCACCATCGCACCAGCGCAACCAGAAAGGTCATGCGTGACGAGCGTCATCATGCTGTGGCTATCGTTAAAGCGATGCGCATTTAACGAATTCAAATAGAGTTTGAATGATTTTGATTCGATAAGATAAGGACTGTTTGCTGGAATGCTAAATTCAGCAATGGCAACCTGCGGCACGCCCTGATTATTCAGCCAAGACAACTCATAAGCAGTCCAGACATCTGCGCCATGTAACGGGCTGTCGGCTAAGTGTTTTCTATTCTCAATGCGCGGAATAGCGAATAATAAGCTAGGGTCGTAATGCGTTGGATAAGGGGTATGATGGCCGAGTTGGCTGTTTTCGATAGATGACATTTCGCATTCCTTTTTTTCGGTATTGTACGCCAAGTTCAAGCGATAATCATGTTGTCTTTAGTCTGCTTCTACGCTTGATTTGTCTGCATAACTAGCGCATCATGCAAGCATGAAAGAAATTATACCCCCAATTTTTGGTGCCCGTTTTGCTCAGATGGGGCCTGAGTTTGCTATACCGACCAAGGCAGATCCGTTGCCTAACCCTCGTTTGTTGGATTGTCATGATGCATTATTAGTTCAGTTGGGATTGCGACACGATAATGCCGATGTGCTTACTTGGTTAGCTAATGTTACTGCTGGTGCGCAGCTTGCTAATGGCATGCTCCCCGTTGCTGCCTTGTATGCGGGGCATCAGTTCGGTCATTTTGTGCCACAACTAGGCGATGGACGCGCGCTTTTATTAGGTAATACCCAGTCCGATACAGGGTATTGGGAATGGCAATTGAAAGGTGCGGGCGTGACCCCTTTTTCTCGTCGCGGTGATGGTCGTGCCGTGTTACGCTCAAGCATTCGTGAATACCTCGTCAGTCACGCGATGCAAGGATTGGGTATTCCGACGACGCAGGCTTTGTCTATTGTTGCCAGCGACTTGCCTGTCTACCGTGAACAGGTAGAAACGGCAGCTTGTGTACTGCGTTTGTCGCCAAGTTTTATTCGTTTCGGTAATTTTGAAGTTTTTTATTATCGTGGGCAATATCACTTGTTGCGTGAGTTAGCGGATTATGTGTTGACACATGACTATCCTGAATGCTTGTCGGAAAAACAGCCTTATCAGGCGTTGCTAGCGCAAGTCATTAAGCGTACAGCGCAGCTGATTGCACAATGGCAAAGCGTTGGCTTTATGCACGGCGTGATGAATACCGATAATATGTCTATTTTGGGGTTAACGCTCGATTATGGCCCTTTCATGTTTATGGAAACCTACCAACCCGATTTTATTTGTAACCATTCCGACGACGCTGGACGTTATGCCTTTAATCGCCAACCAGAAATCGGTTTGTTTAATTGCGCTTGTTTAGCACAAGCGATGTTGCCGCTATTAGATGCGCATGGTGATACCGCGGTGGCTGTTGCTAAAGACTTGTTAGATGCCTATTGGTCACATTATCACAGCCATTATTTGCACTTGATGCGGGCTAAATTAGGGTTACAGCAAGAGCGTGATGAAGATACGTTGTTGATTAAGTCTTGGTTGAATGTATTACACCAAGAGCAAGCCGATTTCACGTTAGCGCACCGTCAATTAAGCAGTCAAACAACTTGCCCATTTAAGCAGGAAGCGAGCATGGAATGGTGGGCACGGTATCAGCAACGTTTGCAGCAAGAAAACAGTAATGAACAGCAACGTCGCACCCTGATGGATAGCGTGAACCCATTGTATGTTTTACGTACCTGGATGGCACAGGTAGCGATTGATCAGGCGCAAAAGGGGGATGATTCTGGGGTGCAACAGCTACGTAAGTTACTTGCGCAGCCGTTTATTGAGCAGGAAGGTATGGAAGCTTACGCGCAACCCGCACCCGCTTGGGCGCAAGGGTTAAGCTTAAGCTGTTCTTCTTAGTTTTGTTGAAGTAGTTTTTCTAGTTTAGCAATTCTTGGCTTCATGTGCTCGGCAAAACCAAAAGGTGGGTTGATAATCAACATGCCGCTACCATTCATTGCCAGCGTGTTTTCAGGCCCCGTCATAATACTTAAATTCAGTACCTTTTCATCATCACCAACGAGTTTACGCATTTTGTTGACAAAGGGTAAAGCACTAGCATGCGTTTTAACGGGATACCAAATCGCAAAAACGCCCTGACGGAAACGGTGCAGCGCTTTAGGAATGGTGTCATATAAACGCGCATAGTCGTCTTGTTCAAAAGGTGGGTCGATATGAATCAGTGCGCGTTTAGCTGTTTTCGGTGGTAATAATGCCACCAAGGCTTCGTAACCATCTCGTTGATGCACATGAATGCGGCGCTCATTGCCAAAGTTATAACGCAGGTGCTTCATGGGACCATCCGACACTTCACATAACGTCAACTCATCAATAAGGCGTAATTGTTCGGCCATAATAAAGGGTGAGCCTGGGTAAAGACGCAAATTACCGTCGTCATTAATGCTTTGCACAAGAGACAATAAGGCAGCCCACTCGGGCGCTTTACTTTCCCACAGTTTGCCGATACCGCCTTTCCATTCGCCTGTTTTTTGCGAAGGAGTAGCGGTGAGGTCGTAAATACCCGCACCTGCATGGGTGTCAAACATCGCTAATGGTGTATCTTTGCGCTGCAAAAAAGCAATTAATTCAAGCAATACGAAGTGCTTAAAAATATCGGCAAAATTGCCAGCATGGTAATGGTGTAAATAGTTCATGGGTAGGATTGTAACATAATTGTTATCTGGTCGCTTTTGGCGCACCAGCGAGTCGTTTTTTATCGGGATGATTGCCCTTCATAACCTGTCTCTCAAATCGCTGTGCTAAAATAGGCCAATTCATCGCAGTAGATACGGGCAAGCAACAACATGTTTTCACAACAACAATACGATGTCATCGTCATCGGTGGCGGACACGCAGGAACAGAGGCGGCAGCGGCAGCGGCAAGAATGGGCTGTAATACCTTGTTGTTGACGCAAAGCATTGAAGGGCTTGGTGCTATGTCGTGTAACCCTGCTATTGGCGGCATCGGTAAGGGGCACTTAGTAAAAGAAGTGGATGCGATGGGCGGGATGATGGGCTTGGCTGCCGATGAATCTGGTATCCAATTTCGCACCTTGAATGCTTCTAAAGGCCCTGCTGTTCGGGCAACACGTGCTCAAGCAGATCGTCTACTGTATAAAGCGTCTATTCGCTATCGTTTAGAAAACCAAGAGAATTTGACCTTATTCCAACAAATGGCAGAAGACATTATTGTTGAAAATGGTCAGGTAACAGGGGTTGTGACGGCGACAGGTTGGCGTTTTTATGCGCGTCAGGTAGTTTTGACTGCAGGTACGTTTTTGAATGGTAGAATCCATATTGGTTTGCAAAGCCACTCTGGTGGGCGTGCTGGTGATCCGCCCAGTATTCGCTTGGCTGAACGTTTAAAAGAACTCAATTTGCCCGTTGGACGACTAAAAACAGGAACGCCGTGTCGTATTGATGCGCGTAGCGTCGATTTTTCGGTAATGCAAGTGCAGCCAGGAGATGAACCTTTGCCCGTGTTCTCGTTTATGGGAAATGTGGCCATGCATCCGCGCCAAGTGCCTTGTTATATTACCCATACCAATGAACGTACACACGATGTTATTCGCCGCTATTTAGATCAATCGCCGATGTATCAAGGTGTGATTGAAGGGGTTGGCCCGCGTTACTGCCCTTCCATTGAAGATAAAATCACACGCTTTGCCGATAAAGATCATCACCAAATTTTTATTGAACCAGAAGGGTTGACCACGCACGAGCTTTATCCTAATGGTATTTCGACGAGCTTGCCGTTTGAAGCGCAAATTCAAATGATCCATACCATGAAGGGCTTAGAAAATGCGGTGTTAACACGCCCTGCTTATGCAATTGAGTATGATTATTTTGACCCGCGAGAACTGAAGCCAACTTTAGAAACGCATGCCATTGGTGGTTTGTTTTTTGCTGGACAAATTAATGGAACAACAGGCTACGAAGAGGCGGCAGCGCAAGGCTTGTTAGCGGGTATTAATGCTGCACGTGCGGCACAAGAAAAAGACAGTTGGTATCCACGTCGTGATCAGGCTTACTTGGGTGTGCTGGTTGATGATTTGAATACGTTGGGCACAACCGAGCCCTATCGAATGTTTACGAGTCGGGCTGAGTATCGACTGTTGTTGCGTGAGGATAATGCAGATCGTCGTTTAACGCCGATTGCGCGTGAGTTTGGCATGATTGATGAGGCGCGCTGGGCGAGCTTTAACCAAAAGGTTGAATCGATTGAACGTGAATCACAACGCTTGCGCGATACATGGATATCGCCAAGTAAGTTGTCAGTAGGTGAAGCAGCGCCGATTTTAGGTTGTGAAATGACTAAAGAGCAAAACCTAGAAACCTTGTTGCGTCGCCCCGAAGTGACCTACACAAGCTTGTCGCAACTGACGGGATTTGGTGAAGCGCTGACCGATGCTTCGGTAATTGAGCAGGTCGAAATTGATGTCAAATATGCAGGCTATTTATCGCGCATGAACGATGAAATCGACAAGATTAAACGCAATGAAGAAACTAAAATTCCAGAAGATATTAATATCGATGCCATCGACGGTTTATCGAACGAAGTGCGTCAGAAATTAAAGCAGCATCGGCCCAATACCATTGGACAGGCTGGTCGTGTGCCTGGCGTTACCCCCGCAGCCTTGTCGTTGTTGTTGGTGCATCTAAAGAAACGTGCTGGCGCGTAACCTTACGAAAAATGTTATTATTTCAGATTATTAAGCAGAGTAACGAGTTGTGTCAGCGTCATTAATTAAGCAGTTACAAACAGGTTTGTCGGCCTTGGGGTTGGCGCAAAGTGAAGCACAGCAAACTCGCTTATTAGCCTATGTTGCGTTGTTGCAAAAATGGAATGCCGCTTATAATCTAACAGCGATTCGTGATCCGAAAGAAATGCTCGTTAAACATGTTTTCGACGCCTTATCGGTTCAGCAACACCTGCCCGCTGGTGGTCATTGGATAGATATTGGTAGTGGTGGCGGCATTCCTGGCTTGGTATTAGCGATTGCTGATGAAAGTCGTGCATGGACACTATTAGATAGTAATGGTAAAAAAACGCGTTTTTTAACACAGGCAAGTTTGGAGTTGGGTTTAATGGCGCGTGTTACGGTTGTGCATGCCCGTGCTGAAGATCATCAAGGACAATATGATGGTGTTATTGCGCGAGCTGTTACCGAAACAGCCGATTTTATTGGTTTTACGCACCACCTTTGTGCGCCAGAAGGGAGTTGGTGGTTAATGAAAGGCCAATATCCACAGCATGAATTGGCCGTATTACCAAATCATTTTCAGGTAACAACAACTGAGTTACATGTGCCAGCTTTGGCGGCAGAACGTTGGTTGGTTCGTTGCCAAGCTCAGAATCAAGAGGCCTAAGCGACATGCCGATTATTGCAGTATCTAATCAAAAAGGTGGTGTTGGTAAAACCACGACAACCGTTAACTTGGCTGCGGCCTTGGCGATGCTCGGTAAGCGCGTTTTGTTGGTGGATATGGATCCGCAGGGTAATGCCACAACTGGGCTAGGGATTCATAAAGATGAACTCTCTATCGCCCTAACTCAGGTGTTGCTAGAGCAGGTTACTGCACAGCAAGCGTGTGTGCGTTCGCCGAGCGCCCCTGTAGATGTGTTGCCAAGTAATGGAGATTTAGTTTCTGCTGATGTTGCTTTGATGAGCCAAGCGCATCGAGAAATGCGCCTAAAAAACGCGTTAGCATCCATTAGCGCTAATTATGATTGGATATTAATTGATTGTCCGCCCAGTTTGAACTTGTTAACGCTTAATGCGTTAACGTCTGCTGACGGTGTATTAGTGCCAGTACAATGCGAATATTATGCGTTGGAAGGTCTGGCTGCTTTGTTGGGAACGATTGATAATGTTCGCCAAACGGTGAATCCTAAATTAGCCATTGCTGGCTTGCTACGCACCATGTATGACAAGCGGAATAAATTGGCGCAAGATGTTTCCAACGAGTTGTTAACACATTTTGGCCCACAGGTTTTAGCGAGTGTTGTGCCACGCAATGTGCGGTTAGCAGAGGCACCAAGTTTTGGTCAGTCTATTTTTGAGTTTGATGCCGCTTCAACGGGTGCGGCAGCTTATCTTGCTTTAGCGCAAGAGTTATCGCGTCGTCGTTTTTAAGAGAAGAAGTTATGAGTAAAAAGCCACGTGGATTGGGTGCAGGGTTTTCATCTTTGCTTGGGAATAATACGAATTTATCCAGTCAAGCGACGAATGAAGATGAGTTGGTTGTTTTGTCGATTTCTGCATTAACGGCAGGTCGTTTTCAACCCAGAACACAATGGGATGATGCTAGCTTAGCAGAACTCGCCGCGTCTATTAAATCACAAGGGGTAATCCAGCCCATCGTTGTGCGTCCATTAGCGGGTGGTTTGTATGAAATTATTGCGGGTGAACGTCGTTGGCGTGCCGCAAAGCTGGCTGGCTTAACGAGTGTGCCGACGGTTGTTAGGCAACTAGACGATCAGGCGGCCTTGGCAATTGCGCTTATCGAAAACATTCAGCGAGAAAACTTAACAGCCATCGAAGAAGCGCGTGCAATTCGCCAACTTACGGATAGTTTTTCGTTAACGCATGATCAGGCAGCGCAGTTATTAGGGCGTTCGCGAGAGGCGGTTAGTAATTTGTTAAGGCTGCTTAAATTGGAAGCCAGTGTGCAAGAGTCGGTGCTGGACGGACAGTTGTCGGCAGGTCACGCGCGCGCGCTTATTGCCTTGCCAGAGGTGCAGCAAAAGCAGTTAGCGCAGCAAAGTATGTCGCATCAATGGTCGGTGCGCGAGCTAGAAGCTCGTGTGCGTGCGTTGCAAGAAGAAAAAGCGCAACAAAGCGAAGCGCCTACGCGTTTAAGTGACGATGCCGAAGTTGTACAGTTGTGTGCACAATTGTCAAAACAACTTGGTGTCACGGTTCGTGCTGCCGCCAATGCCAAAGAGAAAGGAAAAATAGAAATTCCTTTTACCAATAAAGCGACGTTGCTTGCTATTATGCAGCAGCTTTTACAAAAATGATTTTGTGCACATATAGTGGTTTGTTATTGCTGTATCTACTAAATGTAGACGTTGTATCGATAACGCGTGTCAGTTCTTGATTGCGGTAGGCTCTTGGCGTATCATAGGCAGGATTTAGCTGCATTTCAGGATAATATGAGCGATACCCCGTCACCACAAAAAGCCAATTTTTTACTGATTGGTGCTGGCTCGATATTTACATCGATGGTGGTTGCTGGTTTTTTGGTGGGCTATTGGCTAGATAGTTTTTTCGATACGCAGCCATTAGGATTAATGGTATGCGGTATCATGGGGTTTATTGGTGGCGGTCGTAAAGTGTACGACATTTTAATGAAGATGCCATCTTGATGCGCCTAAATATAAAGCCATTATTGGCTTGGAAACTGGTTTTTGGTGGTATTGCTTTGGTTGCTTTTGGTGCTTTGGCACCAATGAATGTACCAGCCAGTGCCTACGGTCTAATGCTCGGACTGGTAAATGTTGGGCTGCTGTTGTTAACGGTGCGCATTGCTGATGCGCGGGCGCTAACAGCACCACAACAGAGCATGATGATTTTATATGCCAGCGCAGCGGTACGATTTGTGTTGCTAGGGGTGTTGTTTATTGTTGGTATTTCAGCGGCGGGGTTAGACCCTATGCCAATGGTGCTAACCTTTGTAGCAATGCAGCTAGCCCAAGTGATGACCTTGCGCGGCAAAAAAAGGCTTACAGATTAATAGGAAAGGAGTAAAACCTTGAGTAGCGAAAATATGGGAACGGTGGAGTATATCCAGCATCACCTTGCAAATAATGCAGTAGGTGAAGGCTTTTGGACTTTCCATTTAGATACAATTTTTGTCAGCGTAGCTTTAGCAATGTTGATCGTTTTTGTTGCTGCACGCTTAGGAAAGCGCTTAGAAGCTGGTGTTCCATCTGGTTTTCAAAATGGCGTGGAAGGCGTGTTAGACTTTGTTGGTGGTCAGGTTCGTGATACCTTTCCTGGTAAAAATGCCTTGATTGCGCCTTTAGCCCTAACCATTTTCTTGTGGGTATGGTTAATGAACTTTATGGATTTAATTCCAGTTGACTTAATTCCTTTATTGGCACAAATGGTGACAGGTAATCCAGATCTTCACCTTAAAATTGTACCAACAACAGACTTAAATACGAGTATGGCGATGGCCTTAAGCGTATTTGGTTTGATTCTATTCTATAACATCAAAGTAAAAGGCTTGTGGGGTTTTACTAAGATGTTCTTGTTCCATCCTTTTGGTAAATTCTTTATTCCATTCAACGTTGTGATGACGCTGATTGAAGAAGTTTCTAAGCCGCTTTCTTTAGGATTGCGTCTATTCGGCAACATGTTTGCTGGTGAGCTGGTGTTCCTGCTGATCGCCTTGATCGGTGGTACGCTTGCAGTCGGTGTTGGTGCGCTATTTTGGGCACCATTACAAGCACTGCTTGACTTGGGCTGGTTGATTTTCCACGTGTTGGTTATCACATTGCAGTCCTTCATCTTTATGGTACTGACTATTGTCTACTTAGGCATGGCGCATACCGAGATGGACGATCACTAAACCTTTTTATCAACTTTCAACTTTAAAACTTAACCAAGGAGATCCTTACTATGATCACTCCAGATATGATCGCTAGCATTTATTCTGCTACTGCAATCGGCGTCGGTGTAATTTTGGCTGCTGCTGGCCTAGGTTCAGCAATCGGCTGGGGCTTAATCTGTTCTAAAACACTAGAAGGTATTGCACGTCAGCCAGAAATGCGTCCTGCATTGATGACAAACATGTTCATCTTCGCTGGTTTGATGGAATCTTTCCCATTCATCATTTTAGCGTTTGCTATGTGGTTCCTGTTCGCTAACCCATTCGTTGGCGCAATGAAAGCGGCAGTAGGCGCTTAATTTGTGGTTAAGAGAAGTCTTTTGTCTTCTCTCTACCAAGGTTTTTGTGTTAACCAAGCTTAGGGGCGAACCGTGAGTATTAATGCTACGCTCTTGATCCAAATCGTTGCCTTCGTGTTACTGATTTGGTTCGTGAACAAGGTCCTATGGGGACCAATTTCCAAACTAATGGAAGAGCGTCAAAAGCGCATTGCCGACGGCTTATCAGCCGCAGAAAAAGGCAAGCGCGAGCTCGAAATGGCTGAGAAGCGCGCGAAAGAAGTGCTTAAAGATGCTAAAGAGCAGGCTCAAAACATTATTGGCCAAGCTGAGAAGCGCGCTAACGAAATCGTTGACG
This sequence comes from Thiotrichales bacterium, assembly GCA_022759035.1. Classification (GTDB taxonomy): domain Bacteria; phylum Pseudomonadota; class Gammaproteobacteria; order Thiomicrospirales; family Thiomicrospiraceae. The sequence continues at coordinate 38,640 of JAEMQD010000109.1, read as the reverse complement.
ACGCTAAAACCAAAGCACAAGAAGAAGCCGAACGTGTTCGTGCTGGTGCACAAGCAGAATTAGCGCAAGAAGTTGCGGCTGCACGTGAACAGTTACGTACAGAGGTGGCTAGCTTGGCTGCGGCTGGTGCAGGCCAGATTTTGGCGCGCGAGATTGATGCGAAAGCGCATCAAGATATTCTCGATCGTCTTGTCAAACAGATTTAACTTCTGGGTAATATTATGGCAGAGTCACAGACACTGGCGCGTCCTTATGCTGAAGCCGTTTACGGCTTGGCGCGCGAACAAGGGTCGGTTGATGCTTGGTCAGGTCAATTATCTGAACTAGTCTCAATTACGACCGAATCCCAGGTTGCCGAGCTTATTAACAATCCAAGTGCACCGACTAACGTCGTTGCAGGTGTGGTGAATTCCATTGGTTCGAGTGTCTTAACAGACGACGCGAAACGTTTGGTTGACACCATGGCTGCAAACCGTCGTTTATCGGTTGTCGCCGAAGTGAAGTCGCAATTTGAAGCGCTTCGCGCAGACGATGAAGGCCGTATCCATGCGAGCGTTACCTCTGCTGTTGCTATGACAGCAGATCAACAAGCGGCGATCAAAAAAGCATTAGATGCTAAATGGTCAGCGAATGTTGAAATTACGTACAGCGTGGACGCAGCACTTATCGGTGGTGCGGTTATTAAAGCACGCGATTGGGTCATCGATGGCTCGGTTGCAAGTCAGTTAAATAAACTGACTGCAGTCATTGCTCAGTAAGGTATAGAGGAACAAACATGCAACTGAATCCTTCTGAAATCAGTAGTCTGATTAAAGAACGCATCGCAGGTTTCGCAGCAGCACCAGAATCTGGTTCTGAAGGCGTTGTCGTTAGCATTGCTGACGGTATCGCTCGCATTCATGGCTTATCAGAAGTTATGTATGGCGAAATGGTGCAGTTCAACGATAATGTATTTGGTATGGCGTTAAACTTAGAGCGCGACTCTGTAGGGGTTGTTGTTTTAGGTGATTACGCAAATATCGCTGAAGGCCAGCGCGTTAAATGTACTGGTCGTATTCTTGAAGTGCCAACAGGTCCAGCTTTATTGGGTCGTGTTGTTGACGCTTTAGGCACGCCAATTGATGGTAAAGGTCCGCTAGTTGGTGATGTTGTGACATCTCCAATCGAGCGTATCGCACCAGGCGTTATTGCACGTCAAAGTGTTGACCAGCCAATGATGACAGGAATCAAGTCAATCGACTCGATGATCCCAGTTGGTCGTGGTCAGCGTGAGTTGATTATTGGCGACCGCCAAACAGGTAAAACAGCAATTGCTATTGATGCCATCATTAACCAAAAAGGCAAGGGTGTACCTTGTATTTATGTGGCGATGGGTCAAAAAGCTTCGTCTGTTAAGAACGTTGTTCGTAAGTTGGAAGAAGCTGGGGCGATGGAATACACGACAGTGGTTGCAGCGAATGCAGCAGACCCATCAGCAATGGTATTCTTAGCCGCTTACGGTGGTTGTGCAATGGGCGAATACTTCCGTGATCGCGGTGAAGACGCGTTGATTGTTTATGATGATTTGTCTAAGCAAGCAGTTGCTTACCGTCAAATTTCATTGCTATTGCGTCGTCCACCAGGTCGTGAAGCTTATCCAGGTGACGTATTCTACCTCCACAGCCGTTTGTTAGAGCGTGCTGCACGTGTGAATGCGGATTATGTTGAAGCCTTCACTAACGGTGCGGTAAAAGGTAAGACGGGTTCATTGACTGCATTGCCAATCATTGAAACTCAGGCTGGTGACGTATCAGCATTCGTTCCAACTAACGTAATTTCGATTACAGACGGCCAAATTTTCTTAGAAACTAGCCTATTTGCGCAAGGCATTCGCCCTGCAGTAAATGCTGGTTTGTCAGTATCTCGTGTTGGTGGTGCTGCGCAGACTAAGATTATTAAGAAATTTGGTGGCGGTATTCGTCTAGACTTGGCGCAGTACCGTGAATTGGCAGCCTTTGCTCAGTTCGCTTCTGACCTTGACGAAGCAACACGCAAGCAGTTAGAGCGCGGTAAGCGCGTAACTGAATTGATGAAGCAGATGCAATTCTCGCCTTTATCAATTGCTGAAATGGGTATTTCGTTATATGCAGCGACTGCAGGTTACTTAGACGATGTTGAAGTAACTAAAGTTGGTGCGTTTGAATCTGCATTACACGCTTACTTGAATGGCAACCACAAAGACTTAGCAGACAAGATCAACGTGAAGGGTGACCTGAACGACGATATTATGGCTGGCTTGAAAGCTTGTGTGGAAGGCTTCAAGGCTAATGGCGTTTACTAAGTAAAGAGGGTAATGCCATGGCAAGCGGAAAAGAGATTCGCGGTCAAATTGCGAGTATCAAAAATACGCAGAAAATCACTAAGGCCATGGAGCTGGTTGCGGCGTCTAAAATGCGCCGTGCCAAGCAACGTATGGATGCTGCGCGTCCCTATGCTGAAAAAATCAAGCGTGTAATCGGGCACCTGACTCAGGCTCACCCAGAATACAAGCATGCATTTATGACTGTGCGTCCTGTGAAACGTGTTGGCGTTATTGTCATCACGTCGGATCGCGGTTTATGCGGCGGCTTGAACTCCAATCTGCTACGTCGATTAAGTTCGCGCGTAAAAGAGTGGCAAGCACAGGGTACGGAAGTGTCTTATAGTGTGATTGGTAATAAAGGCGTGAGTTTTTTCAAGTCTTTTGGCGGAAATCTACTAGCGACGAAAAGTGGCTTGGGTGACAAACCCCATGTTACAGATCTCATTGGTAGCGTCAAAGTCATGTTAAATGCATATGAGCAAGGCGAAATCGACGAATTATGGTTAATGTCTAACTTGTTCGTAAATACGATGACGCAAGCGCCAACGATGCAGCGCATGTTGCCGATCGCTAAAGAAGATGTTGCGGTATCACATGGTCATTGGGATTACCTGTATGAGCCAGAAGCTAAAGATGTACTTGATGCGCTATTAACGCGTTTTGTTGAGTGTTTGGTTTATACCGCTACGGTAGAAAACGTAGCTTGTGAAATGTCAGCACGAATGATTGCGATGAAAAACGCAACCGATAATGCTGGCAAGTTCATTAAGGAACTACAGTTGGCATACAACAAAGCGCGTCAAGCGGCAATTACTGCAGAGATTTCTGAAATCACTGCAGGTGCAGCGGCAGTTTCTGGTTAAGGTTTAGCAAATAGAGGTTTGCGTTATGAGTTCTGGAAAGATTTTGCAAATCATCGGCGCGGTAATCGACGTCGAGTTTAAGCAAGCTGATATGCCTAAAGTGTATGACGCTTTGACGGTTCCGTCATTGGGTTTGACTTTAGAAGTGCAACAGCAAATTGGTGGCGGCGTTGTTCGTGCTATCGCAATGGGTTCATCTGATGGCCTAAAGCGTGGCATGGAAGTCGTTAATACAGGCAACCCAATTGCGGTTCCTGTTGGTAAAGCAACACTAGGTCGTATTTTCGACGTGTTAGGTAATGCAATTGATGAAGCGGGCGATGTGAACGCTGAAGAGAAGCATCCTATTCACCGTAAAGCGCCAAGCTTTGATCAACTTGCACCTTCAACAGTACTGTTGGAAACTGGTGTTAAAGTGATTGACATGCTCGTGCCTTTCGCTAAGGGTGGTAAAATTGGTCTGTTCGGTGGTGCCGGTGTCGGTAAAACTGTAAACATGATGGAGTTGATTAACAACATCGCTAAAGCGCACTCAGGTTTATCTGTATTCGCTGGTGTTGGTGAGCGTACTCGTGAAGGTAATGACTTCTACCACGAAATGAAAGACTCTGGCGTACTAGATAAAGTAGCCATGGTTTATGGTCAGATGAATGAGCCGCCTGGTAACCGCTTACGCGTTGCTTTGACAGGTTTGACAATGGCTGAGTATTTCCGTGATGAAGGTCGTGACATTCTGTTCTTCGTTGACAACATTTACCGTTATACCCTAGCGGGTAACGAAGTGTCAGCATTGTTGGGTCGTATGCCTTCAGCCGTAGGTTATCAGCCAACATTGGCAGAAGAAATGGGTGCGGTTCAAGAGCGTATTACATCAACTAAAAATGGTTCGATTACATCGATTCAAGCGGTTTATGTTCCTGCCGATGACTTGACTGACCCAGCACCTGCAACAACATTTGCGCATTTGGATGCAACAGTTGTATTGAACCGTTCTATTGCAGAACAAGGTCTATACCCTGCAATTGACCCATTAGATTCAACTTCTCGTCAGTTAGATCCATTGGTCGTTGGTACTGAGCATTACGAGATCGCTCGTGGCGTGCAAAAAACACTGCAACGTTACAAAGAGTTGAAAGACATTATTGCGATTTTGGGTATGGATGAGCTATCTGAAGAAGATAAATCAATCGTTACTCGTGCGCGTAAAATTCAACGTTTCTTGTCGCAACCTTACCACGTAGCAGAAGTGTTTACGGGTGATAAAGGTCGTTATGTTACTTTGAAAGAAACATTGGCTGGCTTCAAGATGATTATGGCAGGCGAGTTAGATCATTTGCCAGAACAAGCTTTCTACATGGTTGGTAATATCGACGAAGCTATCGAGAAAGCTAACAAGATGGCATCCAAGTAAGGAGGACACATCATGTCCGCAACCATGCAATTGGATATCGTCAGTGCTGAAGGTGAAATCTTTTCAGGAAAGGTAGATCGCTTTTTCGCACAGGCAGCAAATGGTGAAGTAGGTATCCTACCTCACCATACGCAGTTCATTACGACGCTTAAGCCGGGTGAAGTGCGTGTGCTTGCTGGTGATGAAGTGAGCTTTTTCTATGTTTCTGGTGGCGTGTTAGAAATTCAACCAGATGTCGCAACGATTTTGGCAGACACTGCGATTCGTGCGAAGGATTTGGATGAAGCGCAAGCGCAAGAAGCAATGACGCGTGCACAAGAAGCAATGGAAAATGCTAAAACGGATTTGGACGTAGTACGTGCCCAAAACGCTTTGGCAGAAGCCGCAGCACAAATTGCGATGTTGGGACGTTTACGCGACCAATTGAGCAAGCAAGGCTTAACGCACTAATTGTAAAATTAGATGCACAGCATAAAAAGGAGGACTTTGTCCTCCTTTTTTATTTGTATTTTGTCAGAGAAACAAGGGTAAGCGATTTAAGCCCATTTTTTTTTGTTACCAGCTAGCGTACAATCAGCTTAAGTTATTTCACATCATTGCTAAAGAGGTTTTATGCTGAGTGCTATTATTCTTGCTGCTGGCAAGGGTACCCGTATGCGATCTGTTCTGCCAAAGGTATTGCAACCTTTAGGTGGTCGTCCTTTATTGCATCATGTTATTCAAACAACGCAGCGCTTAGCGGTTAGGCAAGCGGTTGTTGTTGCGGGTTTTGGCATTGATGCCGTTAAGTCTGCTTGCGCAGATATGTCACTACAATGGGCAGAGCAAGCACAACAATTGGGTACAGGGCATGCTGTTGCGCAGGCACTAACCCAAATAAGGGATGATGAAACTGCACTGATTTTGTATGGTGATGTGCCTTTAATTCAAGCAGATACGTTAAATCGATTAACGGGGTTAATTGATGCTGAGCATCCACTCGCTTTATTGACCCTACAGCTAGCCAAACCAACAGGTTATGGTCGCATTGTGCGTAATAAAGCGCATAAGATGCTCAGTATTGTGGAAGAAAAAGATGCGACCGAAGCACAAAAACTCATTACTGAAGTTAACACGGGAATTATGGCGGTACAAGGGCATCATCTCAAACAATGGATTGGTAAGTTAACCAACCATAACGCCCAAGGTGAATATTATTTAACCGACATCGTTGGTATGGCAGTACAAGATGGTTTTACGATTCGCTCCACTGAGGCGGAAAATGAAATAGAAGTGTTGGGTGTGAATGATAAAGCACAACTGGCTTCTCTTGAGCGTATGTATCAACAAGTACAAGTTAATGCATTAATGCAGGCGGGGGTGACTATTTTAGATCCAAGTCGCATTGATATTCGCGGTGATGTTTCGGTGGGTATGGATGTATCTTTGGATATTAATGTGGTGCTTTCGGGCAATGTGGTATTAGGTAACCAAGTCACAATCGGTGCTGGGTGTGTATTGCATAATGTGCAATTAGCCGATGGGGTAAAGGTTGCCCCTTATTCGGTATTAGAAGATTGCATTATTGGTAATGATTCTAAAGTCGGGCCTTTTGCGCGAATTCGTCCTGGTACGGTGACACAAGACCATGCGCATATTGGTAATTTTGTAGAATTAAAAAATGCGCAGGTTGCGAGTGGTGCAAAAATTAATCATTTAAGTTATGTGGGCGACGCGACAGTCGGTGCGAAAGCCAATATTGGTGCGGGTACAATTACGTGTAATTACGATGGGGTAAATAAGCATCGTACCGTGATTGGTGAAGGCGCTTTTGTTGGTTCTAATAGCGCATTAGTTGCGCCAGTGAGTATTGGTGCAGGTGCGACGATTGGTGCGGGTTCTGTCATTACTAAAGATACCCCAGATGCTAAGCTCACCTTGGCGCGCGCAAAGCAAGTTACCATTGAAACTTGGCAACGCCCAGTAAAGAAGTAAGGAGTTAAAGATATGTGTGGAATTGTTGGTGGTGTTGCTGAGCGTAATATTGTACCGATTTTAATCGAGGGGCTACGTCGTTTGGAGTATCGAGGCTACGACTCTGCTGGTTTGGCAGTGCTGAATGCGAAGGGTATCGAACGTTCACGTGCGGTAGGTAAAGTACAAAACTTAGCCGACTTGGTGGCAGCAGACGGCGTGATGGGTAATGAGGGTATTGCACATACACGTTGGGCAACACACGGTAAACCAGCTGAGCGTAATGCGCATCCGCATGTTTCTGAGGATCGTATCGTTTTGGTTCATAACGGTATTATCGAGAATGCTTTTGAATTGCGCGAAGCGATGCAAGCGCAGGGCGTGGTGTTTACGTCAGAAACAGACACAGAAGTGGTGGTACATTTATTAGCACAAATTAGTAAAACAGAGCCAGACTGGTTGCAGGCAGTCAAAAAAACCTTGGCGCAATTACATGGTTCTTTTGCTTTGGCAATTTTAAATAAAGACATTCCTGGCCGTTTAATTGTCGCACGTGAAGGGAGTCCACTGGTCATTGGTAAAGGCTTCGGCGAAACATTTGTTGCTTCGGATCAAATGGCGTTATTGCCTGTTACGCAGCAGTTTATCTTTTTAGAAGAAGGGGACGTCGCGGATATTACACGTGACGCGATTATGATTTATGATCGTAATTGGCGTTTGTTGGGTGAGTCTGCTCGGCCTGTGGTGCAAAGTAACTTAACGATGGATTCGGTAAGTAAGGGCGAATATCGCCACTTTATGATTAAAGAAATTCATGAGCAACCAAGTTTAATCGCCGAGTCATTAGAGGGTAGATTATTAGCCAATGGTGTGGTTTCTAACCTGTTGGGTCCAGACTCCGATGACATGTTGCGTGAAATTGAAGCGATTAAAATTGTTGGTTGTGGTACGAGCTTTTTGTCGGGTGAAGTGGCGCGTTATTGGTTAGAATATTTGGTCGATATGCCGTGTCAAGTTGAGATTGCTAGTGAGTTCCGTTACCGCCAGCCATCAATGTTTAAGAATACGTTGATGGTGTTTATTTCTCAGTCTGGTGAAACGGCGGACACCTTGTCTGCAATGCGTGAGGCGAAAGCGCGCGGCTTTAAAACATTGGCAGTCGTGAATGTGCCAGAAAGCTCAATGGTGCGTGAAGCAGATATGGTATTGCTGACTCGTGCTGGTCGTGAAATGTCTGTTGCTTCAACAAAGGGTTTCACGACACAATTAGTCGCGATGATGTTGCTGGTGTTAGCGATTGGCAAGGCTAAAGGATGTTTGGAGGCTGATGTTGCACAAACTTTAGTTAATGAATTGCGTGCCTTGCCAGACACGATTCGTCAGGTATTGTTGAAAGATGATGAAATTCAACAAATGGCGCAAAAGTTGGCATTGAAAGATAACGCGATGTTCTTAGGGCGTGGTTTTATGTACCCAATTGCTGAAGAGGGTGCGTTGAAAATGAAAGAATTGTCTTATATTCATGCTGAAGCTTATCCAGCTGGCGAGTTAAAACATGGTCCGTTAGCGCTCATTGATGAAAAAATGCCCGTGGTCTCTGTTGCACCGAATGATGTTTTGTGGGCGAAATTAAAGTCCAACTTGGAAGAAGTTTCTGCGCGTGGTGGAGAGTTATTTGTTTTCTCGGCAGCAGGCATGATCGACCCGAGCGAGTTTGAACATGCGCGTTATCATAATATCTGTTTGCCGATTCAGCTTACGTCCTTAGCACCTGTCGCTTATGTCGTGCCATTGCAGTTGCTGGCCTATCATACCGCGGTGATTCGTGGTACTGACGTGGATCAGCCAAGAAACCTAGCGAAGAGCGTGACCGTAGAGTAATGCAGTTTATGTTATGGCAGGGGGTGCGTAGGCACCCCTTTTTTCGCTTAATGCGCCTTGATAAACCCGTCGGCACTTATTTGGTGCTGCTGCCGTCATTGGCAGCTTTATGGTTAGCGGCAGGTGGCGTGCCACCAGTTTGGGAAGTATTGGTATTTGTTGCAGGTGCATTTGTGATGCGCTCGGCAGGGTGTGTCATTAACGATTACGCTGATCGTGACTGGGATGGCGCGGTGGCACGCACTTGTGACCGTCCGCTCGTCTGTGGTGAGATAGCGCCTAACACTGCGTTAAAGCTGTTTGCCGGCCTGTTGTTGGTCGGCGGTGTGTTGGTGCTAACGCTGCGCACCGAGGTGTTGCTTTGGTCGTTAGGCGCTGTTGCGTTGGCTATTTTGTATCCTTTTACTAAACGTTGGGTATATTATCCGCAGTTGTTTTTAGGTTTAGCCTTTGCTTGGGCTATTCCGATGGCTTTTGTTGCTGTTTTGGGTGTTATGCCAGCAGAAGGCTGGTGGCTGTTTGCCGCAACGGTAGTCTGGGCGTTGATTTACGATACTTGGTATGCGCTGGTGGATCGTGACGACGATTTGACCGTTGGTATTAAATCGACGGCAATTTTGTTTGGTCGTTCTTTGTCGTGGATTATGGCAGGGTTAATGATGCTCATGTTGTGGTTGTTGGTTCAATTGGGTAATGCTTTTTCCTTGGGGTATGTTTGGTATGCGACCTTGATACTCGTGAGTGGACATTTTGTATGGCAACTTTGGTTGGCGCGCGACGAGCAGCGAGATGCAGTTTTTCGTGCTTTTAAAAGTAATATATGGATAGGAGTGATGTTATGGTTGGGCGTGGTATTGTCATATCTTTAATGCTCTTTTTGGGCTTGGCTGGCTGTACGCAAGAGTCACAAAACCAATTGGGTCGAAGCATTCAAAATTGGACTGGTACGAATGGTGTCATGGAAATTTATTCAGGTGGTGTGATTGTAAAACGATTTATTCATGTCGATAAATTATCTACCGCATATGGCACAAATGATCATCAAGTTAGACCTTATCGTTTTGGTTATGGTGTGCTTGATGAGAATTTAAATTTTCATAAAGACCCAGGTGAGAAAAAAGTGTATTTTGAGGTGGGTGAGTATACTTCCGAGTATGTTTTTTATGAGAATCCTAAAGAATGAAGCCAAGCTGTGTGATTGCTTTACATGGGTTAGGCGCAAGTGGAGATGATTTAGTTTTTTTGCCCAAAATGTTAGGTCTGGCAGAAGCAAACTGGCTGTTCCCTGATGCGCCTGAATTGCCGATTACTTGGAATGCGGGTATGCGTATGCCAGCATGGTTTGATATTGTTGGTTTGTCGCCAAAGGATCCTGTTGATTATGCAGGTATTATGCGTAGCGTAGCGGTTGTGCAACAATTAATCGAACAACAAATTCAGCAAGGCGTGTTGCCAGAAAAAATTGTTTTGTTGGGTTTCTCTCAAGGTGGTGTAATCGCACTTTATGCAGCATTGGCATCGCGTTTTCGTCTCGGTGCCGTCGTCGGCTTATCGACTTGGTTGCCAAGCGATGATAAATTAACTGAGCTTACAAGTGAGCAGAAGCAAACGCCAATATGGTTAGGTCACGGACATGATGATGCGATTGTTCCACTTGCTGCTGCAGAGCGTACCCTGGCGCGATTAACAGATTTATCGCATGCTGATCATGTTTTACATCGTTATGCAATGGCGCATACGATTGTGCCAGAAGAGTTGCAAGATTTAGAAGGCTGGTTAGCAGCGTTGCCTTAATGTTGTGTTTAACAATAAAAAGCCACGTTTTTACGTGGCTTTTTATTAATGGTTGCCATTAACCAAAATGGCAGACATAGTGAACAGTGTCGCTAACTTCTATGATGAAACTGCCATTTTCTGGCACATTGAAAGTGAAAACCCCTTCAAAATTTTGCCATTCGCCGCCACTAACTTGCACACGACCTTTACCTGCAAGTAATTCCATGATTTCAGGTACACCGACATTAAATGTTAGTGTTGATGGCAGAATAACACCAACGCTTTTACGCGTGCCGTCTGCGAGTGTAATCGTGTGGCTAACACATTTGCCATCGAAGTAGACATTGGCTGTTTTGTTGACACTAACGTTATTAAACACGTCACTCATAAGAAGACTCCCCGATATTAGGTTGGCAATAAATAATGGATGAGCAGTTTACGGCTTTGTTGCTGTGATAGCAAGCGATTGCGCTACTTCGTTGGGTGGTAATGCTCTAGCTAAGGTAAGAAGATGAACATTAACCTGTTTGTCTTGAAAAAGCTGCGTGCATATTTGTGCCGTTGCACCTGTTGTATAGACATCATCGATGAGCAAGACATGTTCGTGTTGCTTAAGTGCATCAATATTCAAATCGAAAGCGCCGAGCAAATTACGATGACGCTCGATTTTACTGAGTCCAGCTTGGCTTTGTGTATGTTGTTTTCTGGTTAACGCTTGGGTAATGACGGGTAAGTTTAGTGCTTTGCTAGCAGCTTGCGCGAGATGATAACTTGTATTAAAACCACGTTGTCGTAACTTATTGCGATGTAGTGGAACGGGAACAATCGCTGTTGCTGTGGTTATGAATTGTGTTTCAACTAACCATGCTGTCATTGCGTTGCATAATAATGCTTGTGCGACACGTTGTTTACGATATTTCCAATGTCGTATGAGTTCTGCTAGATTGCCATCATAAACAAAGCAACTATGTGCTGACTGCCAATAGGGTGGTTGCTGACTACATAAAGCGCAAACACTGCCATCGTCATTGGGTAGGGCGCATAAAGGGCAGGCCGTATCGATGACATGTATGTCGCTTGCACAATGCGCACATAGCGTATCATTGGTTGTCGGTACGCCACAGAGTTGACAGGATGGCGGGAAGAGTAAGCGCTCTAGCCAGTTCATTCGTGTTTGAATTGCCTTTTAATGTTAAAATAAGCCAAATTTGCTGACATTATACAAAGGAATGACCATGGCATTAGGCGATATTCGTCATGATTGGACGTTAGATGAAGTGGCTGCTTTATTAAATCAACCGTTTAACGATTTAATTTTTCAAGCACAAACGGTTCATCGTCAGCATTTTGATCCAAATAGCGTACAAACCTCTACTCTGTTGAATATTAAAACAGGTGGCTGTGCGGAAGATTGCTCCTATTGTTCGCAAAGTGCGCGTTATGATACAGGCTTAGAAAAAGAACAAATGATGCAGCTTGAAGAAGTCTTAACGAAGGCAAAAGCAGCAAAAGATACAGGTGCGACGCGCTTTTGCATGGGCGCGGCATGGCGCAATCCGAATGCGAAAGATTTTGATATGGTCTTGGCGATGGTGCGTGGTGTTAAAGATATGGGCATGGAAGCTTGTTGTACCTTAGGTATGCTGAATGATGAACAAGCCGCTCGCTTGAAGGAAGCGGGATTGGATTACTATAACCATAATCTCGATACTTCCGAGGCGTATTACCCTCAGGTTATTACGACACGTAGCTTTCAGGATAGACTAGATACCTTAGAGCGTGTGCGCAACCAAGGCATGAAAGTATGCTCTGGCGGCATTATTGGTCTAGGCGAAGGGCAGGGTGACCGAGCACAATTATTACGTACTTTTGCTAATTTGCCTGAACATCCGCATTCTGTACCGATTAACTTATTGGTGCCGATTGAAGGCACACCATTAGCAGATATGCGCGGTAAGACAGATCCGTTTGATTTTATTCGAGTCATTGCTGCGGCACGAATTATGATGCCAGCTTCTTATGTGCGCCTATCGGCAGGACGTAGCTCGATGACCGATGAAATGCAAGCTTTATGTTTCCTTGCTGGTGCAAATTCAATTTTTTATGGTGAGAAGTTGCTCACTGCAGACAACCCAGATGCGCAACATGACCGCTTATTGTTTAAGCGCTTAGGGTTAACTCAAGCAGCCTCTGGTTGCTAGCCGATTACAATGACACATGCTTGGACACAACGCTTAGTCGAACGCCATCAGCAGCGTCAAGATCGGGGGCTGTGGCGTACTCGTCCACTCTTAACCAGTGCTCCTGGGGCATGTGTACAGGTCAATGGTCAGTGGCTGGTCAACTTTGCCAGTAACGATTATTTGGGGTTGGCTGAATCGCCAGACTTGCCCCAGTTGGCGCAAGCGTTGCATCAGCAGGCGGGTATGGCGGGTAGCACTGCGTCTCATGTGTTAGCTGGACACCACTTGCCGCATCACCTATTGGAAGATGAACTTGCCGATTGGTTGGGTGTTGAGCGCACTTTGTTATTTTCCAGTGGCTATTTAGCCAATCTTGCGGCACAAACAGCTTTACTCCACGCAGATGATTGCTTGTATCATGATAAACTGAACCACGCCTCTCTTATTGACGGCGCACAGTTGTCTGCTGCTAAGTTAACACGTTATCCCCATAATGATATGAATGCCTTATCACGTCGGTTGGCAAGCCACTGTAATGGGTTGACGATGGTTGTGACGGATGGTGTTTTTAGTATGGATGGGGATTGTGTTAATTTGCCAGAATTATTGCCGATGCTTGCGGAGCAAGAAGCATTGCTCGTGGTAGATGAAGCGCATGCTTTTGGTGTGTTAGGCCAACAGGGGAAAGGGACGTTCGCACATTTTGCTTGTCAGCCAGATCAGCACACATTACGTGTTGGTACGTTGGGCAAGGCTTTTGCAAGTAGCGGTGCCTTCATTGCCGGTTCGGCATTATTAATTGAAAGTATTGCCCAGTTTGCGCGGAGTTATATTTATACCACTGCGCAACCACCTTATCAGGCAAGCTTTAGTCGCGCAGCGCTACATTTATTGAAAGGCGATACTGGCGATGTTGCTCGTGCATCGCTAGCGCATTTAATCGCGCACTTTCAGCAGGGCATTGCAGCATTAGGTTTGGCTTGTGCGTCTTCGTTTACCCCAATTCAGCCTTTAGTTTTGGGTAGTAATGCGCGTGCATTGGCTTGGCAAGCGAAATTATGGCAACAAGGTTATTGGGTGCCAGCAATTCGTCCTCCAACAGTGCCAGAAGGAACAGCCAGATTAAGAATTTCATTATCGGCAGCACATACCAAAACACAAATAGATGGACTACTCGCAGCTTTGGCTATTTGCCAGCAAGAAGAGGTGGGGCAATGTTAGCACATCAAACTTTTGGTCAAGGGCGTCCGCTTGTTTTTATCCATGGTTGGGGCGCAAATAGTGCTTTATGGCGTGATTGGATTGTGCAATATTTTTCAGGCTACCAAGTTACCCTGATCGATTTGCCTGGGCATGGTCAAAGCGCTCAGCTGAGTGCAGTTGATGAAGCAGATAATATGCGAGCATGGTTAGAAGCATTATTGACCGTTTTACCAGCAAAATCGAGCATAGTTGGTTGGTCTTTAGGTGGTTTGTTGGCACAATCTATCGCGCTTTACCATCCGCAGCGTGTTGATAAGTTGGTATTGGTTGCCAGTAGTCCATGCTTTGTGCAAAAGCCAGATTGGCTGCCCGCGCTGGAAGTGAGCTTGTTTTCGCGTTACTTTCAGGAAGTAAAGCATCAAACTTTGGCCTTGTTGCGTTCATTCTTTGCCTTACAAACGATAGGAAGCACACAGCCAAAGCAATTACTTAAACAACTCCTACCGCTAATAAACCAAGTGTTGCTTGGGCACACGCAATCGTTGAAGGAAGGATTGGCGATTTTAGAAGATACTGATTTGCGTGAGCAATTGGTTGCGATTCAGCAAGAAACCTTATGGTTGTTTGCTGAGCAGGATGCTATTGTTCCCGTTGCTTTATCTGAGCATATTAAACAGCTACAACCTAAAGCGAAAGTAATGCAGATTGAGCATAGCGGTCACTTGCCGTTCTTGGCGCAGCCAGTTGAAACAGCAAGAATGATTAATGCGTTTTTGGAAGGGGGTGTCGGTGGTTGATCGCCGCGCTGTTGCGAGTCACTTTAGCCGAGCCGCAAAACATTATGATGCGGCAGCGGTGCTACAAAAAGAAGTTTCCGAGCGACTATCAGAACGTTTGCCATTGCTTAAAATTCAACCAGGATGCATCGTCGATTTAGGTGCTGGTACAGGCTTTTTGTCTGAGCAAGTCCGCAGCTATTATCCTCAAGCGACATTAATTGCTGTCGATTTGTCTGCCGTTATGCTAGCAGAATATCGGAACAAGCTATTGGCACAGCTGCGTTGGTGGCATAAATTTAACCCTTTTTATAGTGCTCGACCAGCGGTTCATTTAGTTTCGGCAGATGCTTATCAACTTCCTTTAGCAGATAATAGCGTGGATATGTTGGTGTCTAGCTTAATGTTGCAATGGTGTGATGATTTGCCGAGGGTGTTGGCAGAGTGTCGTCGTGTTTTGCGTCAAGATGGCGTTTTTTTTATTGCCACATTAGGGCCAGATACGCTAAAAGAGTTGCGCTCGGCTTGGCAAGTAGTTGATGGGCAAGCGACGACCCATCTGCTTAACTTTGCCGATTTGCATGATTTGGGGGACGCATTAAGTCATGCTGGCTTTAGTGATCCCGTATGTGATGTAGAGCATATTACCTTGACCTATGCAGATGCAGCTTCGGCGGTAAAAGACTTGAAAGCAATTGGTGCAACTAACGCTAACCAGCAGCGCACTAAAGGATTAATGGGTAAGCAAAAATGGCAGCAGTTTTTGCAAGCTTATCAGCAATCAGCAATGGCTGATGGCCGCATTCCTGCAACCTTTGAAGTGGTTTACGCCCATGCCTTTATTGCAGAAAAAAAGACGGTCGATAACGCATCACCCATAACCGCAGTTATCCCAGTCGATGCAATTAAACGTTGGCAAGGCCGTTAAAAGGGTATCTCCTTTTTGTTCTCTTGGAGACGTCTTTCTTGCATCTTGTAGGCTAATTCGTTTAAGCAATGAGCACCGATAAATGGTTCTTTAGTTTTTTGAGTGCAGCTGTTTCGATTTGGCGCACGCGCTCTAAAGAAATTCCAAAGGTTTCAGCAAGTTCAGCGAGTGTCATTTTATCTTCGCGGAGTAGTCGCGCTTCAATGATTGCTTGTTCACGCTCGTTCAGGGTTGATAATGCATCTTGTACGCGCTGTTGTGTTAACCGCTCTGTTTCGGCTTCAATGGCCATTGTTTCAGGAATGTAACGATCATCACTTAGGGTAAGTATTGGCTGATCGTCATCTTCATTTTCTTGCGGTGTTGCTACAGAAACATCGGGCAGAGACAAGCGAGCATCCATTGCCAGCACTTCTTCTGGTTTAACACCAAGTTCGTTGGCAATCCGTAAAGCTTGGGTATGATTTATTGCTTCTAAGCTGCTTTTATGACTACGCAATTTAAAAAACAACTTGCGTTGCGCTTTTGTTGTTGCGATTTTTACCATACGCCAGTTTTTTAGAATATATTCATTAATTTCAGCGCGAATCCAATGCGAAGCGAAGGTCATAAGACGAACGCCTGCACCAACATCAAAGCGTTTAACTGCCTTCATTAAGCCAATGCTACCTTCTTGCAGCAAGTCAGCTTCAGGTAGACCGTATCCTTTATAACTGCGTACGATAGGAATGACGTAGCGAAGGTTAAATAAAACCAGTTGTTCTGCAGCGCGTAAGTCTTGATGTTCATGATAACGGCGCGCCAAGGCTATCTCTTCTTCAGCACTTAGCAGAGGAAGCGAGCGAATGAGGCGTAAGTAGCCATTCAAATCATTACTAGGATCGGCCAGCGCTACGCTTTTGGCAAGGCTGGGTAGTTGATTGGTAGTGCTATTTTTCATGCGTAGCAACCTCCCATATAGGATTTGATTGAACGTTTATTTTAGGGCTAACGATGTACAAGGTCAAGTCCCCGATTTACTGCTTATGGATAATGCTGAAATGTGCGTTGCGTTCAAGATTTAACAGGTTCCGACGGTGTGTTGGTTGGCACTTCGGCAACCTGTTCGACGGGTTGTTGTTCATTTTGCAGTTGCGCAAAGGTTTGATCCATTTCTGCAAAGGCGCGCTCGAAATCTTCATCTGTTGTTAATGCATTTTCAATAACAGCATCCTTGGCTGGTTCAAGCGCTAAATTTGACTGCGACGATTCTGTACTTGCATCTTGTGCGACAGAGCCGCTAACGCTCGCCATAATGGGTTGATGGAAAGGTTGACTGTAGGTTGCAGTTGAGGGCTCATTTTCTGTTTCAGCCAAACGTTGATTGACCATGCGCGATCCAAACCATAAGCCTGCTTCATACATAAGCCACATAGGTACTGCTAATAGGGTTTGAGAAATGACATCTGGCGGTGTAATAAATGCAGCGATGGTAAAAGCGCCGACAATAACATAAGGGCGTGCATGACGCATTTTTTCTGGACTGACCGCATTAATCACCAAAAGCAAGACCGTAACGACAGGCACCTGAAAAGCGAGTCCGAAGGCAAAAAACATACCAATAACGAAATCAAGGTATAACTGAATATCTGTACCAATTTGTACGCCGCTAGGTGTTGTTCCAGCCAAAAATTTAAAAACGAGGGGAAAAACGATATAAAAAACGAAAGCACCGCCCGCATAAAACAAAAAAGTACTCGCAAACAACATGGGTGCAGCGAGCCGCTTCTCATTTTGATATAACGCTGGCGCGATGAATCCCCATAGTTGATAAAGCAAAAAGGGCATAGATATAAAAAACGAACTAATCAACGCCAATTTTAATGGTGTTAAAAAAGGAGAGATGACACCGATAGCCATCATGCTACTACCTTGGGGTAGGTAGCGTGTTAGCGGCTCGGCAATAAAGCTATATAAGTCATTGGCGAAAGGAAATAAAGCCAAAAAAACGACAATAATCGCGATAACAGCGCGAACTAATCGGTCTCTTAGTTCGAGTAAGTGACCAATAAGTGACATTTCTTGTTCTGTCTGGGCGTTATTTGTATTGCTTGTCATGCGGTTTTGACTGTATCTTGCGTGTTAGCGGTAGTTGTATTTTCTTTTGGTATGGGGGCAGTTGGTGTTTTGGGCGTTAATGCGCGGTCAGCCTGCTGGTGATAGTCTTCAGGTAGGGCTTCATACTGCTCGCGACCAAAGGTGGGTCGTTGAATATTAGCAAGCTCATCTGTCTCATTTGTGCTGCTCGTTAAATGCTGTTGTGCATTTTCGGCTTCAGCTGCGCGGTGTTGTTGGCGGATTTCTTCTGTACTTGGCCGCTCGTAAAATGCGTAATCAACTTCGTTAATGCTGGTCTGAATGTCGCTGCGTAAAGTTTCGCTGAGGTTTTGCAGTTGTGCAGCTTCTTTAGATAAATCAAGCTGACGTCGTAAATCGGCAAGCTCATCTTGCAAGCTCGTCTCACTGCGCACATTTTCAATAAAGCGTTTCACTTTGCCTACCATACTACCTAGTCCGCGCGCTACTTCTGGTAGACGCTCAGGACCAATCACCACCAAACCGATGATGAGTATTAGCAGAACTTCTGAAAAGCCAACCTCGAACACCTTTAACCCTTTATGTTTAAATAATGCACAACGCTCACCAGCTTAATGCTGTGGTGGCGTTGTTGTATTACTTGTTGTTGGTGTTGCTGTAGGTTGTTGTGTCGCGGTATTCGTTGCAGATTGCTGCGTCAATGGCTGAGGCTGTGTTGCTTGCGCATCGTAAACATTGCCAGTAGCAGGTGTTTCAGTCTCTTTTTTACCATCGGTAACGGCATCTTTGAAGCCTTTAATGGCAGCACCCAAGTCACTACCAACGTTGCGTAAACGTTTTGCGCCAAAAAGCACTAATACAATTGCTAGAACAAGTAATAAATGCCAAATACTTAAGCCCATCATTGTTTCCTTTTAGTCAGTTAGTTAGTTGCCCAATAGGTGAATATGTAGGTGAAATACTTCTTGTCCACCTGCTTCACCTGTGTGAATTTGTGTTTTAAAGCCAGCATCTAATCCATGTGCCTTAGCAAGTTGCGGCAAGAGTAACATCATATGCGCAATTAACTCTTTGTCTTCAGGCGTTACATCAAATAAGCTCGCAATTTCTTTCTTAGGAATGACGAGCAAATGAACGCGAGCACGCGGATTAATATCTTTGAAGACGAGTACACGATCATCTTCATACACAATATCCGCAGGAACTTCCCGGCGAATAATTTTACCAAAAATAGTACTCATGGTTTTGTTTTCCAAGGAATTGGCAATAGCTCAAATGTTAGTTTGTACTATCGCGGTTAGCTTTTTCAACGTGCCCAGAAACGCCAAAGCGCCGAGCGAGTTCTTGTAGAACTTGTTGGTGATCAATTTCATGGTGCGCTAATAATACCATGCAATGGAACCATAAGTCCGCCATTTCGTAGACGATTTCTGATTTATTATCGATTTTTGCAGCCAGGCCAGTTTCCATACACTCTTCTGCCATCTTGCCACAAATTTTGTCGGTTCCTTTATGGAATAAGCTAGCAACGTATGAGGTTTTGCTGTCTTGATTTTTGCGACTTTCAATAATGGCGGCTAAAGCCGAGAGAACGTCTGTTTGATTATTTTCCATATAAATCCTTGGGGTCTTTGATGATCGGGTCTAATGCTTGCCAATGCCCTGTTTCTCGATTTAACCCTAAATAAAAACAGCTCTTTCTGCCAGTATGACAGGCGATACCCCCTGTTTGTTGTACTTTTAGCAGCAGTACATCGCCATCACAGTCCAAGCGCATTTCTATAATTTTTTGCGTATTACCTGACGCTTCGCCTTTGTGCCATAAGCGATTTCGCGAACGAGACCAATAAACCGCTTCGCCTTTTTCAAGTGTCAGCAGTAGCGATTCACGATTCATCCATGCCACCATCAAAATATCACCTGTATCTGCATCTTGGGCGATGGTGTTGAGTAAACCTTTTTCGTCCCACTGGATCGCTTCTAACCAAGGAAGATTAGTATTAACGTCTTTGCTCACAACCGCACCTCTATGCCTTGACTTTGCATGTGCTCTTTAGCTTGTTGCACGGTATATTCGCCAAAGTGAAAAATACTAGCAGCAAGTACTGCTTCGGCACCACCTTGACTAATACCATCAGCGAGGTCTTGCAAGTTTCCTACGCCACCAGAGGCAATAACGGGAATAGAAACAGCATCGGCAACAGCGCGTGTTAAGGCTAAATCATACCCTTTTTTTGTGCCGTCACCATCCATGCTGGTCAGTAAAATTTCTCCTGCACCGAAGGCCTGCATTTTTTTAGCCCACGCGACGACATCAATACCCGTGGCTTTGCGACCACCGTGGGTAAAAATTTCCCAGTGATTATCGACGCGTTTGGCATCAATGGCGACAACAATGCATTGCGAACCGAAATGATCACTGGCTTCTTGCACAAATTCGGGACGAAAAACCGCAGCACTATTAATGGAAACTTTATCGGCACCAGCGTTTAGCATTTTGCGAATGTCGTCTAAGGTGCGAATGCCGCCGCCAACAGTAAGTGGAATAAAAACTTCACTTGCCACTTGCTCTACTACATGAACGAGCGTTTCTCGATCATCGCTGGTCGCGGTAATATCTAAAAACGTAATTTCGTCTGCGCCTTGTAGATTATAGCGTCGAGCGACTTCAACAGGGTCGCCTGCGTCACGAATGCCGACAAAGTTGACGCCTTTAACAACACGCCCATTATCGACATCAAGACAAGGAATAATGCGTTTTGCGAGCGCCATTATTGTTGCCTCATCAGTTGATCAGCGAGTTGTTGGCCTTGTGCAAAATCTAAACTGCCTTCGTAAATAGCTCTGCCGGTAATGGCACCAGAAATGCCACTAGCTGCAACGGCACATAAGCCTCGAATATCGTCTAGGTTGGTGATGCCACCGCTAGCAATAATGGGGATATTAACCGCTTCTGCTAAAGCTTTAGTTGCTTCGATATTGACGCCTTGCATCATGCCATCACGGCCAATGTCAGTATAAATAATTTCGTTTACACCGTCGTGCTCAAAGCGTTTTGCTAAATCAATGACATGATGATTCGTAATTTCTGCCCAACCATTAATAGCGACTAAGCCATTTTGAGCATCTAAGCCAACAATGATTTTTCCAGGGAAACGATTGCATGCTGCCGCAACAAATTCAGGTTCTTTTGCTGCTTTTGTACCAATAATGACATAGCTTACTCCTGCATCAAGATAACGCTGAATGGTGTCAAAATCACGAATACCACCGCCAATTTGTACGGGCAAGTTTGGAAAGGCTTTCGTTACTGCAAGCACGGCTTTTGCATTAACAGGTTCGCCAGCAAAGGCGCCATTGAGGTCGACCATATGCAAGCGGCGGCAGCCAGCTTCTACCCAACGTGTTGCTGTGGCCAGTACATCGCCCGAAAAAACATCGGCGTCTTCCATGCGCCCTTGTTTTAAGCGAACACATTGACCGTCTTTTAAATCAATAGCAGGGATTAATAACATAATTATGCTCCGTTCCACGCACAGAAGTTGCGCAGTAGTTGTAGGCCAGCATCGGCACTTTTTTCTGGATGCGCTTGAATCGCAAATACTTTTCCTTGCGCAATGGCTGAAGTATAGTTTAGACCGAACTCAGTTTTGCCTGTGCTGATGGCATCGTTTGCAGGTTTCACAAAATAGCTATGCACAAAATAAAAGCGACTGTTGTTGCTAATGCCGTGCCACAAAGGGTGTGATTGTTGTTGCATAATTTGATTCCAGCCCATTTGTGGGATTTTATGCTCTGGTTTCCAGTTGGGTTGGTCTGCGAATGGTAACACTTCACCGTCGAATAGCTTTAAACAGTCAACACCACCATTTTCGGCTGAATGCGTCATGAGTACTTGCATACCCATGCATATTCCCAAGAACGGTTTGTTTTGCGCGGCATTGATAACGGCGTCTTTCAGTCCCTCTATGTTGTTCAATGCAGCCATACACGCCTTTGCTGCGCCTTGACCAGGAAATACGATCGCATCAGCGTCGATAATTTGTTCTGGGTTTTCACTGACGCTAATTCGGGTATTGCTGGGTGCGACGTGTAATAAGGCTTGTTTTACTGAGCGCAAATTGCCCATGCCATAGTCAACAACGACAATTTCACGCAAGGTCATGTCAAAGTGCACCTTTTGTCGAGGGTAACATGCCCGCCATGCGCTCATCGGCTGTTAATGCCATGCGTAATGCGCGACCAAAGGCTTTAAAAACCGTTTCTGCTTGGTGGTGGGCATTAATGCCTCGAATATTGTCAATGTGTAGACTTGCATGTGCGTGGTTAACGAAGCCCTGAAAAAATTCTTGCACTAATTGGGTGTCGAAGTTGCCGATGCGTTCTGCGGTAAAGGCGCAATGAAATTGCAATCCAGCGCGACCCGATAAATCAATGACGACACGAGATAACGCTTCGTCGAGCGGTACATAAGCATGACCATAACGTGCGATACCTTTCTTGTCTCCAACGGACTTAGCCAAAGCGGCGCCAAATGCAATGCCGATGTCTTCAACCGTATGATGATCATCAATATGGTTATCACCAATGGCTTCAATTGTTATGTCAATCATGCCGTGCCGTGCGATTTGGTCAAGCATATGCTCTAAAAAAGGAACGCCCGTTGTTAGCCTCGCTTTACCTGTTCCATCTAAGTTGATGTCGATTTTAATTTGTGTCTCGAGTGTTTTGCGTTCGATTAGAGCTTGGCGCATAAGGTTTCTCGTCATTTTAGAGCATTGAAAATGGCATTATTCTAGCATTGCTTGCCTGTTCATGTCATTCCGTGCTGTGGGATATTCTAGATGGAATAAAGAAAACTTTGTTGGTCATAATAAATTCTAATGAGGGCGATAAACATTTTTTTGTTGGTTGCTTGTTTCTGAATGGTTAGAATACACGATACTTAGGTAGAACGCTAAAAGTCTGCTGTTGAGTTAAACTAACTTGATCCTAGTTAAGTTTTAATTAATTTTGTGTCGAGTTGGTTCAATAAAGGAAGTCTGCGAGTCTTATACTTACAATTGTGTTGTTGTGCATGTTTCATGCAACGACGGCAGACTAAATAGGTGTGTTCAATTAGAGAGGAAATCGTATATGGACACGGTAGTAAAACCGCAATATAACGATGGCGTTGTTAAAGCTTTCACTTTGGCTGCCATCATATTCTTGGTGCTAGGTACTTTTATGGGTACTTATGCGGCGTCTGAGCTTGCTTGGCCGTTTTTGAACTTTGATACTGCCGAAATTACTTTCGGTCGTTTACGTGTTATCCACACTAATACGGTTATTTATGCCTTTGGCGGTAACGTATTGATGGCAACAGCGTTTTATATTGTGCAGCGTACCAATGGTCGTCCGCTGTATAGTAATACGTTAGCGTGGATACAGTTTGTTGCCTTCCAAGTAGGTCTGCTGTTAGCAGTAATCAGTTTGGCGTTAGGTATGTCAGAAGCAAAAGAATATCATGAGCTTGAGTGGCCATTAGATATTGCGGTTGCGCTTGTGTGGATATTGTTCACATTCAATTTCACCATGACGATCGCAGAGCGTGATAAGGAAAAAGTGCCGCATATTTATGTTGCTAACTGGTTCTTTTTCGGCTTGCTGATTATGGTTACCTATTTGTGGGTATTGAATGGTTTAGCTGTTCCTGTTAGTTTGTTCCGCTCTTACTCAATGTTTTCTGGCGTGCAAGATGCCATGATCCAATGGTGGTGGGGACATAATGCAGTAGGCTTCTTCCTGACAGCTGGTTTCTTGGCAATTATGTATTACTTCGTGCCAAAGCAAGCGCAACGTCCAATTTACTCATACCGTTTATCAGTAGTCCACTTCTGGGCGTTGATGTTCGGTTATGTATGGCTAGGTGCGCACCATTTACAGTACACAGCATTGCCTGATTGGGTTGGTTCATTGGGCGCAATGATTTCGTTAGCAATGATTATTCCTTCTTGGGGTGGTGCATTGAACGGCATGTTGACGCTTTCTGGTGCATGGGATCGTTTACGTACCGACTACATTTTGCGTTTCCTAATTATGTCATTGGCTTTCTATGCGATGTCGACATTTGAAGGTCCTGTTATGTCAGCTAAGACAGTTAATGCCTTATCTCACTATACAGACTGGACAGTAGGTCACGTACATGCTGGTGCCTTAGGTTGGGTGGCAATGGTTTCTATTGGTGCGGTCTATCACATGACAATGAAGTTGTGGAAAACAGAAATGTACTCAATGTCGTTGATTAACTTCCATTTCTGGTTGGCAACGATTGGTACTGTTTTCTACATCGTAGGTATGTGGGTATCAGGCATTATGCAAGGTTTGATGTGGCGTGCGTATGACGAATACGGTACGTTGGCATATACCTTCGCAGAGTCTGTTGCGGCGATGCATCCTTATTATGTGATGCGTGCGACGGGTGGTGTATTGTTCACTACGGGTGCGGCAATCATGTTGTACAACATGTTGATGACAATTCGCATGGCAAATGCACGCCAAACCAATTTGGCTCACGCTTGATATAAAAAGGTTTAAAGGCGTGATTGGCGTGCGCATGCGCATGCCGATTCCCTTTAACGTACTGAGGAGTTTATAAATGGCAGCTCAAAAGCCAAGAAATATACAAGAATGGTTGGAACAAAACGTCTTCGCGTTGATGTTTGCTACAGCGTTGGCTGTTTCCGTTGCAACCATCGTTGAAATCGTGCCGTTGTTTTATCTCAATGATACCTACGAGCATACTGCGACAGATGACGCTGGTAATGTTAAGTTCCCTGATTTGGTTTGGAACCATGAAGGTAAGCGTTTGTATTATAAGGATGAATCAGGTAACTGGGCATCTGATTGGAAACCAGGTGATGGTGTTCGTCCTTACACGCCTTTAGAATTGGCAGGTAAAGATATTTATATGCGTGAACATTGCATGTACTGTCATAGTCAGATGATTCGTCCATTCCGTGATGAACGTGAACGTTATGGACACTATTCGTTAGGTACTGAGTCTATATATGACCATCCATTCCAATGGGGTTCTAAGCGTACAGGGCCTGATTTGGCGCGTGTTGGTGGTAAGTATTCAAATGAATGGCATACTATGCATTTGATGCGTCCACAAGCGTTAGTGCCAGAGTCGGTAATGCCCGCTTATCCTTGGTTGGCGGAAAACTCAATTGAAAATGACTTTTTTGGTACACATCGTGATATGAAAAAGCGTTTAGAAGTCATGAAATTGATGGGTGTTCCTTATACTCAAGAAGATATCGATAATGCTGATGAGTACATTAAAGGTCACACTGAAATGGATGCGGTTATCGCTTATATGCAAGTATTGGGTACCATGGTTAAATTAGACGACAGTAAGGCTTACCGTGAGTAAGATCGAAAGTTACTTTCATACCGATTGGGCAGCGCTGACTTCCCAAGATTGGGTGGGATTGTTACTAACGGTTGCTGTGTTTATCGCAATGGCCATTACCTTCTTCTATGCTTTGCGACCTAAGAACGCAAAGACGCTGGAAGAACAGCGTATGTTGCCATTGCGTGATGACGAATAGATAAAGAATTTGAGGAGTCCATTTATGGCACATGAAAATCCGTGGCCAAATGAAGGCAATACAGGACATTTTTGGGATGACGATATTCGCGAGTTAGATAATCCGCCTCCGTTGTGGTGGATGTTGGCTTACTACGCTGGTTTTGTCATGATTGTGTTTTATGCGTTGTACTATCCAGCAGTGCCAACACCAGGTGGTCATACAAAAGGATTGGCAGGCTGGACGGCAATTGGTGAATATCACGAAGACTTCGATACGCTAAACAAATGGCGCTCTGAGAAGTTCGCGGCACAAGAGCAAGCATTAGCCACTAAGTCGGTAGATGAAATTTTGGCTGATAAAAACTTAGTTGACTATGCGGTAGCAACGTCTAAGGCATTATTCGGTGACTATTGTGCGGCGTGTCACGGTGCTGGTGGTGCCGGTAACAAAGGCTATCCAGTATTAGCAGATGATGACTGGTTGTATGGTGGTGAAGTTGCAACGATCTATCAAACGATTGTTGGTGGTCGCGTTGGTAACATGCCTGCTTATGGTGCAATGTTGACACCAGAGCAGATTAGTAATGTTGCTGACTTTGTTATTGCCATGTCAAATGGTCAAGGTGAAGATGCGAGCGTTGCTGCTGGTCGCGAAGTGTTTAATAGCATTGGTTGCGCAGCTTGTCATATGCCAGACGGTTCTGGTATGGCGATGCTTGGCGCGGCAAGATTGAATGATAAAGTTTGGCGTTTCTCTGGCGAGAAATCTGAAGTTATCAGAACAATTACGCACGGTGTGAATGCCATGGGTGAGAAAGACACACGCCCAGCGGTTATGCCAGCATTTGCTGAACGTTTAGGCGATAAAGAAGTGAAACGTTTAGCTGTGTATGTGCATAGCTTAGGTGGTGGTAAATAAGGCTATAATTGATCAAGGTCAATTTAGGCTTAATAAAAAAGGGAAGCATTGCTTCCCTTTTTGTTTTTATTGCGTATGATGAACTTGGTAGATAATAAACTTAATAACCATTGAGGAGTGATTATTATGTTAGGTGGTTTAAATAGTAATTTTGTATTATGGATTACGCTTGGTGCGCTTGCAGCGACAGCTTTGACATTGATCTTCTGGGGTTGGAAAACTTTCAGAGGCATGGAAGGCATGGAGAAAGATGCAAATCAATAATGATTTCAGTATGGTAAGTGGCGGCTCAGTTTAACCTGAGCCGTTACTGTTTTAAGCGGGTTAATCTATAAAAATAGGTAATGACATGTCAGAAGAAAATATAATGGGGCAACAAAAGTTAGCGATTGACGATCCAACACGTCACCAAAACATTGAAAAAGGTGCGTCGCGCACCTTAGATGAAATTGGTGTTGAGCTGTTAACGGTATCAACCGATTTGAAAACAGTGCATGCGAAGCGCATGGATGGTTTTTTTCGTCATATAAAAAATATCACTACCTCCTTGTGGATTATCTTTTTTACTTTTCCATATTTACGTTGGGATGGTCATCAAGCGATATTGTTTGATTTGCCCAATCGTCAGTTTCATATTTTTGGTATCACGATTTTGCCGCAAGACATTTGGATGTTGGCATCTATTTTATTATTTGCGGCAATGGCGCTTGCGGCAGCTTCTGCGCTTGCAGGACGTGTATGGTGCGGTTATTTTTGCTTTCAAACGGTTTGGATGGATGTTTTCACCTTAATTGAAGAAAAAATCCAAGGTAATCCAAATAAACGAATGGCGTTAGATAAGGCGCCATGGACTTTTGAGAAATTGCGGTTGAAAGGTGCAACAAATCTTATTTTTATTTTGCTATCTTTTTTAACAGGTTTTACTTTTGTCGCATATTTTACAGATGCCATACAGCTATGGCAGGATTTGTTGACAGGTAATATTGGAGGTACGGCTTTAACGGTTATTTTGGCGCTGACAGCTACGACCTATTTTTTTGCGGCTCAATTGCGTGAGCAAACCTGTTCTTTGTTTTGCCCTTATGCGCGTATCCAAGGAGCAATGATTGATAAGCAAACGATCTTGCCAACCTATGATGCTGATCGTGGCGAACCTCGTGGTCGAATGAAGCGTGTTCGTCCTGGAGAAGAAGCGCCTGTATTAGGTGACTGTATTGACTGTAACCTGTGTGTTGCCGTTTGTCCAACAGGCGTGGATATTCGTAAAGGGCAGCAAATTGGCTGTATTACTTGCGGTCTGTGTATTGATGCATGTAATTCTGTCATGGAAAAATTAGAAAAACCTTTGGGCTTGATTCGTTATGCTTCATTAGAAGAGTTCGAGGGCAAAACTTTGCCGCCGTTATATAAACGACCACGCGTTATTGTTTATACAGGTATTATGGCGCTTGCTGCGTCGGTGCTTGTTTATGGCTTGCTGACAATTGCTCCATTAAAATTGAACGTATTGCATGAGCGTTCGCCCTTGTTTGTGATGCTTTCTGATGGTGGTATTCAAAATAAATTAACCGTTAAAGTGGTTAATAAAACGGACTCACCTATGTTGGTTAAATTGTCTGCGCAGGGTATAGAGGGTTTGCAAGTTGAAGGGGATGATCAGTTATTGCATGTTGAGCCAGGTAACGTTGGTTCAACAACATTATTGGTTAGGGCGCCTAGGGCTGCGTTAAAAGGCGCCAATACACCACTTGTTATTAAAGCGGTTGATTCGGCGCATCCTGAAATTTATCAAACTTACGATAGTATGTTTATTGGACCGAAATAAATTACCTAAGTAGTTTATAATTCCCAGATGGGAAAACAGACACCCAGTTTTTACTGGGTGTCGTTGTTTTATGCAATGCACAAAGGAGTGTGTCATGAGCGATCAACAAGCTGTTATTAAGCCAGTCAAAACGTGGCATAAGCCGTGGAAGAATCCATTTATTTTATTTTGGTTGTTTATTCTGGTTACCGTTTTGGCGGTTAATTTTTTCATGGTTAGTATGGCGATTGTCACTAATCCAGGCTTGGTTAATGACAATCCTTACAAGCACGGTGTTAATTACGAGCAGATTATTGAGCAACGCAAGGCTGAAGCATTGTTAGGATGGCAGCTCAATATGCATTGGCCTGAAGCGGTGGAAGGTAAAACGGTACAGGTTGCGTTAACTGCGCTAGACCGTGAAGGAAAGCCGATTGTAAGCGATCATGCAGAAGTTTATGTGTATCGTCCATCGAGTCCAAATGAAGATTTTGTTTTGAAGCTGATGCCGACTCAGACCGCAGGTAGTTATGTTGCGGATATTGCTTTTCCCAAGAAAGGAAAATGGGTATGGGTTGCTGAGATACAGCAAGGTAAAGATAAGAGTAGCGTTGGCGGGGATTTATTTGTAGCTGATCCTGCACCTTAATGGGATAGTTGTATGTCGGATAGTTGTTACCATTGTGGTCAGATAGTTACACAAAATAATCGTGTGGTGCGAGAGATTGCTAACGAGCAGCGCGAGTTTTGTTGTAATGGTTGTGCTGGGGCGTGTGAAGCCATTTATGACGCTGGCTTGAGCGCGTTTTACGATAATGCGCAAAAAGATACACAATGGCAACCTGTTCCCATCGCGCCTAAAGATTTGGCCATGTATGACTTTGATGAAGTGCAGGGGCAGTTTGTTGATGTTAGCCAGCCAGTCAGAGAAATTGTGTTAATGGCCGAAGGTATTCATTGTGCGGCTTGTGTTTGGCTGATCGAACATCGTTTAGCCAAAATACAAGGCGTGCGATCTGCCCATGTTAACTTTACAACGCGGCGTATTCGCTTGCGTTGGGATAATCGCGAAGTGCTGCTGTCGAGCATTTTGCACGTTTTAGCCGAACTAGGTTATCCCAGTCAGCCATATGATGCTCAGCTTAGTCAAAAAGCGCTAGATGATTATAACCGCGGTTTATTATATCGGTTCGCATTTGCTTCATTTGCGATGATGAACATTATGTGGATTTCTATTTCGTTGTACTTTGGTGCCGACGACTCTGAATATAAACAGTTTTTTCATTGGGTTGCATTAGCATTGGCAACACCCACGATCGCTTATTCTGGTCAGCCTTTTTTTATTGGTGCTTGGCAAGCCCTTAAAGGGCGGAGACTTGGAATGGATGTTTCGATCTCGCTGGGCATTTTAACGACCTATTTTTACTCGCTGTTTTCAACGCTTTTTCCAGAATATGGTGGTTCGGTGTATTTTGATACGCTGGTTGATTTCATGTTTTTCCTTTTGTTAGGTCGTTATTTGGAGTCGATTTCTAAGAGTAAAGCGGTAGATGCAACCCATCGATTGATGGCTTTGCAACCTAAAATTGTGCGTCAACGTTTTGATGATGGCCAAGAAAAACTGGTGCCCGTTCGTTTATTAAAAGCGGGTGATTTGGTGTGGGTGCATCCAGGTGAGCGCGTTGCTGTTGATGGTGTGGTTGTTGAGGGAGAGGGGCATATTGATGAGTCGATGTTGACTGGCGAATCTTTGCCAATACATAAGCGGGTTGGAGATAGTGTTTCAGCTGGAACACATAATCAGGATGGTGCATTGTTGATTCAAGTGCAGCATATTCTGGCTAATTCGGCGTTGGGGCGCATCATTAGCTTAGTTGAGGAGGCGCAAGCAACCAAAGCGCCCATCGCGCGTACCGCAGATGCGGTTATTCCTTGGTTTGTTTCGATTACTTTGTCCCTCGCAACGTTTGCGTTAATTTATTGGTCAATTACCGCGGGCTTGGATACTGCAGTTATGGCTGCTACGGCGGTCTTAATTGTGACTTGTCCTTGCGCGTTTGGTTTGGCAACGCCTATGGCAATCGCTGTTGCTTCTGGTGTTGGGGCGCGTTTAGGTGTCTTAATTAAACATGGTGCTGTGTTGGAGCAGTTATCGAATACAACCCATGTGCTATTCGATAAAACGGGTACGCTGACTAAAGGCGAGATGTCGGTAGTGGCGCATCATACTTGGGTTGATATTGCAGAGCCTAAGCTGTGGTCTTGTATTGCTGGGTTAGAAGGGCGCTCGTCGCATGCCTTAGCAAAAGCGCTGATGCACTATGCTAAAGAAAAACAGACAAGCGAGGTGCAGGTATCGGGATTTTTGGATTTGTCTGGTCGCGGTGTACAAGCGGAGATAGATGGTGCGCTTTGGCAAGCGGGCAGTATTGGTTGGGTAGAGGAATTAGGCGTTGCTTTGCCTGAAGCGGTTAGTTTGTGGTTGGCGGAACAAGCTGCTGTTGGTGCAACAAGCGTGTGCATCCTTTGTGATAAGGTTTTAGTCGCAACCATTGCCGTTTCTGATGTTTTACGCGAGGATGCGCTTGTTGTTGTGCAGGCATTGAAAGAACGTGGTATTACTGTTGGTATGATTACAGGTGATCGCTTGGCAGTAGCACAAGTGTTTGCGCGACAGTTGGGTGGGATGGATGTTCAAGCTGAAATTCTGCCAGCAGACAAAGAAGCTGCTGTACGCGCCTTGCAGGGCGATGGTCGTGTCGTTGTTTTTGTTGGCGATGGTATTAATGATGCGCCTGCGCTGGTACGAGCGGATGTCGGTATCGCCTTGGGTTCGGGCACCGAGGTGTCGGTCGATAGTGCACAAGTTGTGCTCTTAAATAATCGTTTGGCATCGGTATTAATTGCGATTGATTTGTCTCGTGTTACCTTGCGGACAATTCGTCAAAATATTGCGATGAGTTTGCTGTATAACATGATTATGGTGCCGCTCGCGGTGGCAGCGAAATTGACGCCTTTAATGGCAGCAATTGGTATGCCGTTGTCTTCTTTGCTGGTGATTGGTAATGCGGCACGGATTAAACGTAAATTACAAAAGTTGTAATGAGGGTATTAAGCCGTTTGCGGTTTTGTCGGATGTGTTGAACATTGTTGTTCAACACATCAATTGGTTTTAGCTGTTAGGGGTGAGTGCTTGTCCTGCGAAAGCGATGCCTTTCCAGCCGTCTTTCATAAAATTGCGAATATTCATGTGGTCTGTACCATTGGGTGTGTTAAGTACATCTTGATAGAAGCGCCCAAAACATTTTAATGTGCTGATTTCGTCGAGTTGCATTAATTTAGCGAAATAAAAAATTTTACAAGAGCCTTCGTTTTTACCTGCTTCATTAATGACGGCGGTATGCGATAGTCCATTCTTAAACTGGGTAGGGCTATAAGTAAAATGCGCGTTAATGACGGCAATTGTATCTTCAAAGTCAATCGACTGATTAGACGCTAATGCTAGCGTAAACATTTCGGGTGACATGGTTATTCCTTATTTGCTAATAATGGTTTTAGGTACTTCCCTGTCCAGCTATGCGCACAGGCAGCAATCGTTTCTGGAGTGCCTTCTGCAATAATTTGACCGCCGCCGCTACCACCTTCTGGGCCTAAATCAACGAGCCAGTCAGCTGTTTTAATCACATCTAAATTATGCTCGATGACGACAATGGTATTGCCATGATCGCGTAAGCGGTGCAGCACAGTAAGTAGCAGTTCAATATCGTGGAAGTGTAATCCAGTAGTGGGTTCATCCAAAATATACAAGGTATTGCCTGTGTCTCGTTTAGATAGCTCTTTAGCGAGCTTAATACGTTGCGCTTCACCACCAGAAAGGGTGGTTGCACTTTGTCCGAGTTTAATATAGGACAAGCCAACATCCATTAGGGTGCTGAGTTTACGTTTTAAGCTGGGTACGGCGTCGAAGAACACTAAAGCATCTTCAATTGTCATATCTAAAATATCGGCAATTGTTTTGCCCTTATATTGGATATCGAGCGTTTCGCGATTATAACGACTGCCATGACATAGGTCGCAGGGCACATAAATATCGGGCAAGAAATGCATTTCTACTTTAATGACGCCGTCACCTTGGCAGGCTTCACAGCGCCCGCCCGCAACGTTAAAGCTGAATCGCCCAGGGGTGTAACCACGAGTACGCGCTTCAGGTACACCTGCTAGTAGTTCGCGGATGGTTGTGAACAGCCCCGTGTAAGTAGCAGGGTTAGAGCGTGGGGTTCGTCCTATCGGGCTTTGATCGATATTAATAACTTTGTCGAAATGTTCTAGGCCGCTAATGCTGTTATAAGCTTCTGGGTGTAAGCTTGCACCATTGAGGGTATTGGCGGCGATTCGATAAAGCGTATCGTTAATCAAGGTAGATTTGCCAGAACCAGAAACACCAGTGATGCACGTAAATAAACCCGCAGGAATGGTTAGGGTAACGTTTTTTAAGTTATGTGCACTGGCACCAGTTAACACCAGTTTTTTGTCGTTTGGTGTGCGTTTTTTAGGTGTTGAGATTCGCCTAGTGCCCAGTAGGTATTGTCCTGTTAGCGAAGCAGGCGATTGAGCGACTTGTTCGGGCGTGCCTTGGGCGATGATTTGTCCACCATGTACACCTGCACCTGGGCCTATATCAATCAGATAGTCTGCTTGGCGAATCGCGTCTTCATCATGTTCAACAACAATAACGCTATTTCCTAGGTCACGTAAACGGCGTAATGATTGTAATAATCGATCATTGTCCCGTTGGTGTAGTCCGATAGAGGGTTCATCTAACACATACATGACCCCTGTTAATCCCGAACCAATTTGACTGGCTAATCGGATGCGTTGTGCTTCACCACCAGATAAGGTTTCGGCACTACGTTCTAAGGTTAAGTAAGATAAGCCGACTTGGATCAGGAAGCCAAGGCGATTGCCGATTTCTTTTAAAATTTTATCGGCAATTTGTGCTTTATTGCCTGTTAAGGATAAGCTGTTGATCCATTGATGCAGCGTGGTTAGCGACATGCAGGTTAATTCAGGAAGCGATTTGTCAGCGATGAAAACATAACGTGCGCTGGTAGTTAATCGCGTTCCTTCGCAACTTGTGCAGGCTTGTATGACACGTAGCTGAGCTAATTCGCTACGTACTGCTTCGACATCACTGTCACGGTAGCGACGCTCAAACCAAGGGATAATGCCCTCCCATGGGCGTGGTGCATCGGAGTAACGTCCGCCTGGTAGCGCAATGCGATCATTACCGCTGCCGTGCAATAGTTTCTTTTGAATATTTTCTGGTAATTCGTGCCATGGGGTTTCTAAATCGAAAGCATAGTGCTCGGCCAATGCAAGTAAGAGTGATTTGGTATAAGCATTGCGTTTGTCCCAGCCGTGAATCGCGCCATTGCCAACGGGGAGTTCTGGATGGGCAATGATTCGCTCCATATCAAAGCGCTCTACACTACCTAATCCATCGCAACTACTGCAAGCGCCATGGGGGCTGTTGAATGAAAACATACGCGGTTCCAGTTCGGCAATCGAGTAGCCACAATGTGGACAAGCGAACTTACTAGAAAAGAGCAACTTAAAATCGCCATCATCTTGGCTGAGCGGTTCAACGCTGGCTAAGCCATCGGCAAGCTTGAGCGCTGTTTCAAAAGACTCTGCGAGTCGTTGTTTTAAGTCTTCACGCACCTTGAATCGGTCAATAACGGCATCGATACTGTGCTTTTTTTTGCCATCTAATTCGGGAATATGATCAAGCTCCACGAGGACGCCGTCAATACGAGCGCGAATGTAGCCTTGAGCGGCAAGCTCTCCCAATAACGCTTTGTGTTCGCCTTTTTTATCGCGCACGATAGGGGCAAGAATCATGGCACGGCTATTTTCTGGTAAAGCAAGCGTGTGATCGACCATTTGACTCACCGTTTGGGCGTGTAGATCGCAGCCATGGGTTGGACAGCGCGGTGTGCCGACGCGTGCATAGAGCAAACGGAAATAATCGTAAATTTCAGTAACCGTACCAACGGTTGAACGTGGATTATGGCTAGTGGCTTTTTGCTCAATCGCAATGGCTGGAGACAGCCCGTCTATGCTGTCTATATCGGGTTTTTCCATCATAGATAAAAATTGACGCGCATAGGCAGAGAGACTTTCAACATAACGACGTTGTCCTTCTGCATACAAGGTATCAAATGCTAAAGAGGACTTGCCAGAGCCAGATAAGCCAGTAATAACCACCAGTTTATTTTTAGGAATATCGAGGTCAATGTTTTTTAAGTTGTGTGTCCGTGCGCCGCGAATGCGAATAAATTTATCCATGGTGCCGATGTCGCTTTATTTAAAAATGACCAATTAGTATAGCGGAAGATGCGTGAAAAGGTGATAGCTTTGCTATACTTAAAAGAATAACTTTAAGGCGATAATGTGGGGACAATTATGCAGGCAAAAGCGAAACCACCTATTGATGATTTAGCAATGCGACCAGATGAAAAACGTGCAGCTGTATTAATGGCGGCGCTTTATGCCAGTCGCATGTTGGGTATGTTTATGATTCTCCCTACGTTTGCCTTGTTTGCTCAGGGTGAATTTCCGCAAGCAAGTGCATTTATGATTGGGTTAACCATGGGGATTTATGGGTTAAGCCAAGCGATGCTTCAGTTGCCTTTTGGTATGTGGTCAGATCGCTTCGGGCGCAAGCCGCTTATTGCCATTGGTTTGGTTTTGTTTGCGTTAGGATCAGTTTTATGTGCATTGGCGCCAACTTTAGAGTGGATGATCGTTGGTCGGGCTTTGCAGGGCGCTGGCGCCATTTCCGCTGTGTTAATGGCACTTTTGGCCGATTTGACGCGTGAAACGGTACGTTTACGCGCTATGTCGTTAGTGGGTATTAGCATTGGATTTTCATTTACCGTTTCTTTGGTGCTTGGGCCAGCGCTTGATGCTTTATTTGGTGTTCGAGGTATTTTTTGGTTAACCGCTTTAATGGCGCTTATTGGCTTGGTTGTCCTGTATACCTTGATTCCTGATCCGAAAATTAAGCCGTTAAGCCGAGATGTGCAGGCAGATACGTCATCGCTTGGTGTTGTATTAAAAGACAAGGGGTTGTTACGACTAAATTTTGGTATTTTTGCGCTGCATTTGCTGTTAACGGCGCTATTTATTGTGGTGCCGTTGGCGTTAGTGCAATCTGCAGGACTGGATGCGATGCATCATTGGGAGGTGTACCTGCCCGTGATGTTGCTTTCATTTGCGTTAATGACACCGCTAATTATTTATGGCGAGAAGAAAGCGAAGCTGCGGCCCATTTTTTTGTTGTCTATTTTATTGCTGACTTTCTCAGAGATGCTTTTGTGGGTCGGTCACGCGCACTTGTGGGTAGTGGTGCTTGGGCTGGTCATTTTCTTTACTGGCTTTAATGTTATGGAAGCATCGCTACCTTCGTTAATTGCCAAATTTTCACCTGCGCATCTTAAAGGGACTGCGAGTGGTGTGTATGCGACCAGTCAATTTTTGGGTGCTTTTGTTGGTGGTGTTGTCGGCGGCACCTTGCTTGGTTGGGGTGGCTTTGATGCTGTCTTTTCTGCTGCTGTTTTGCTGACTATTGTGTGGTTAGTGATTGCTTGGGGGATGATTAACCCCGATAGCGTGTCTAGCTTTGTTTTACCTTTAACGCCAGCTCACATAGAAAATTTGGCCTTAACGCAACAGGCATTAATGGCCATTGATGGGGTGAGAGAGGCTTGGGTTGATGCGGTGGGGTTACGTGCTTATCTTAAAATAGATAAAACAAAAGTAACAGAAGATGCACTGATTCATTGGGTTACAGCAAGTGAGCACGCTTAGCAGTGCTTTAATAAGACGAAAATAATAAAATGCTGGGTGGTGCTAGCGCTTTTTAAGACTATTGGTGTACACTTGCTTAACTCATTGTGTCTTTAGGTAAGTGGCACAGACAAACTAAGTGCGCCGCTGATAGATGAGTTTTATTTTTATTGAGTACGTAAAGTTGTTTTTGGAGAGTGAAATATGCGCGGTGTAAATAAAGTTATTTTAGTTGGTACCCTTGGTCGTGATCCTGAAGTGCGTTATACCCCTAATGGTAATGCAATTGCAAATTTGAATGTAGCGACATCGGAACAATGGACAGACAAACAAAGTGGTGATCGTCAAGAGCGTACAGAATGGCACCGTGTGGTAATTTTTGGCAAACTGGCTGAAATTGCAGGACAGTATTTAAAGAAGGGTAGTCAAGTTTACTTAGAAGGTAAGTTGCAAACCCGTAAATGGCAAGATCAGTCCGGTCAAGAGCGCTATAGTACAGAAGTTGTGTTAGATGTGAATGGTCAAATGCAAATGCTGGGTGGCCGTAATGATAATCGTGGTGGTCATGCGGATATGGCTGATAATTATGGTGGTGATGCTGGCTATGGCGCTAGTGCACCGCGCGCTGCTGCGGCAACTAACCGTCCAGCTGCAGCTTCTGCACCACCTGCGTTCGGCCCAGACATGGATGATGATATTCCGTTCTAACCGGCAAATTAAAAATAAAAGGGCGCATCATGCGCCCTTTTATTTATTAACCTTACTAAAGCGATTAAAATAGCAGCAGATGATGCATAGGGATAACAAAGAATGATTATTGTAACTGGTGGTGCTGGATTTATTGGCAGTAATATCGTGCAACAATTAAACGCGCAAGGCGTTACGAATATTTTGGTTGTTGACGACTTAACGGATGGCACTAAGTTTCGTAATTTAGCCGATTTGCAGATAGCAGATTACCAAGATAAGGATGTTTTCCGACAGCGCGTGTTGCATGATCCTTATGCATTAGATGGCGTACAAGCAATATTTCATCAGGGCGCCTGCTCGGCAACGACCGAGTGGAATGGTAAGTACATGATGGACAATAATTATACTTATTCACAAGAGCTGTTGGCTGCTTGTCAGCGTCTTAAAATTCCCTTCCTTTATGCTTCTTCTGCGTCAGTATATGGCGATGGCCCTGTGTTCAGCGAAGGGCTGGAAAATGAAAAACCCCTGAATGTCTATGGCTATTCAAAGTTTTTATTTGATCAGCATGTGCGTCGTGTGTTGCCTAAAGCAACAGCACCCATTGTAGGCTTCCGTTATTTTAATGTTTATGGCCCGCGTGAACAGCACAAGGGCAGTATGGCGAGCGTGGCGTTTCATTTGCATCAGCAAATTCTTAAGGGCGAAAACCCGAAATTATTCGGTGCTTATGATGGCTATGAGGCAGGTGGTCAGTCGCGTGATTTTATTTATGTTGGTGATGTGGCTGCGGTTAACTTGTGGGCATGGCAGTCGGGCGTGAGTGGCATTTTTAACTTGGGCACAGGGCGAGCCCAGCCGTTCCGTGAGGTAGCGGAAGCGGTGATTGCTTATCATGGCAAGGGTGAGATTACCTACGTTGATTTCCCAGAACACCTTAAAGGTCGTTATCAAAGTTTTACGCAAGCCGATATGTCAGGATTGCGTGCGGCGGGTTATGACAGACCCTTTAGTGATGTTGCTACCGGTACACGCGCTTATTTGCAATGGCTGACCGAGCAGGGGTTGTAACTATGTCGGTTGCATGGCAAGAAAAACTTGGAATATGGCAGTCGTGGTTGTTGGTTGCTTTTGTGTTTTTCTTGCCGATTTCGTCAGCTGCGCCTAACTTATTGTTATTGTTGATTTTGATTTTGTGGCTAGTTGAAGGCGATTTCGCGCGTAAGTGGCAACAAATGCGAGCACATCCGCTGTTATTTCCGATGATGGCTTATGCACTTTTGTATCCGCTTTCTTTATGGTGGACCGAAGATGTTGCATGGGGAGAGCACATGGTTGCTCGTCATGTTATCTATTTGCTTTTTCCAGTATTATTGACCGTCGTACGTAAAGAGCATCTGGCTTATTATCTCTCCGCTTTTATTGCTGCAATGACTGTTTCAGAAGTCGCTTCGTATTCTGTATGGTTTCATTTGTTGCAAATCCCTGGTATCGATCCGCTTGACCCCGCGGGCTTTATGGGACATTGGGAATATAACCCCTTTTTGGCATTAGCAACTTATTTAATGGGGTATGCTTTGCTTTTTGGACAGGTTTCTGGTTGGAAGCGCGGGTTATTCATTGTGTTTATTATCACGATGAGCATCAATATGTTTATTACTGGAGGCCGTATTGGGCAAGTTGCTTACTTTGCGTTGTTGTTGCTTTTGTTCGGGCAATACTTTGCCAGTAGAAATTTATTATGGCGCGGTTTAGGTATGTCAGCGGTTGGTCTGGTTGCTGTTTTTGTATTAGCTTATAACACAAGTAGTTTATTTCATGAGCGTGCTTCATTGGCTGTGTATGAGGCGTTGCATCATGATAGCACTAAAACTGGATCGGTTAATGCTCGCTTTATTTATTGGCAAAATACGTTAGTAATGAGCTTGGAACGCCCTTTTGTGGGGTCGGGTATCGGTGACTTTCCGCAAGATTATAATCGTCAAGTGGGTGCTGAGGCACCGATACATATGAGCACTTTTGGTGAGGGTGGAGGGCACAGTCAACCGCATAATCAATATTTGTTTGAGTTGGCGAGCTTTGGTTTGTTAGGCGTTGTCGTGTTTGTTTGGTTATGGAGAACGATAATCGTGCAAGCGATGCGTCAACACGATATGTACACACATATAAGATGGGCGTTTACTATATTGACGTTGTTGATTATGCTTACGGATAGCTACTTGCTCGTTCAAGCCTTTTCGTATTTGTTTGTGTTAATGCTTGCTATGTTCTGGCAACCTCAAGTGCGGAGTTTAACATGCGAGCATTAATGCAAGTTTTGCGTTCGAATTTGGCTTTTGATAAGAAATTAAAGCTATCGGGTTGGTGGTTGTTTAGCCGAGATTGTCGTCATTATTTATCTGAGATTCA
>JAEMQD010000008.1:76893-80353 GCA_022759035.1 Thiotrichales bacterium | reverse complement strand
CTAACACAACTAAGCATTCTCAAATGGCTTACACACTACAAGCTAAATACAAATTCTAATTTGTATTACACTTAGTCGTGTGATTAAGAACCGCCTTCGGGCGGTTTTTTTATGGACGGGACTAAAATAGCCGATATAATAGCGACTATGACACTAGAACAAACTCGACTATGGTTAGAAAAACACCTCCCTCCAGAAGAAGCCAAACAAGAGGCAACGCTGATGCTCAGCCACGCTTGTGGCATGACACGCACGCAGTTACGGACTTATCCAGAAAAAACACTTACCGATGCGCAAAAAAAACAATTACAGACTTGGTTATCGCGCCGCCAACAAGGCGAACCCCTAGCCTACATTCTAGGTGATACGGAATTTTACGGACTGAAATTATCAGTCACACCCGACACCCTCATTCCACGCCAAGACACAGAATTACTGGTCGACGCTGCGCTTGAACGCATTCCAGAAAACACCCCATGGAACATACTCGACATGGGTACAGGCAGTGGCGCCATCGCTATAGCCATCGCGCAACATCGTCCTTTGGTACAAATCACCGCATTAGACTTTAGCACTGCTGCCCTTGCTGTCGCCCAAGACAATGCATGCGCGCTACGCTTAGCGCACATTCGCTTCCTCCATAGCAACTGGTTTGAAGCATTAACCGAGCAAACTCGCTTTAACTTAATTGTTAGCAATCCGCCTTATATTGCCGATAACGACCCACATTTAACACAAACCAGCCTACCGCACGAACCGATAACCGCATTAACCAGCGGCATTGACGGATTAGACGCCATTCGCCATCTTATTCAGCAAGCGCCTCGTTGGCTAACAAACTCGGGCTGGCTGTTATTAGAGCACGGCTACAATCAAGGCCCACAAGTGCACGCACTATTACAGCAAGCTGGCTTTAGCAACATTGCAACCCATCGTGATTATGGTAATAATGAGCGCATTACTCTGGGACAATGGATAACACATGAATAACGCCCCGCTAAGTGCCGCACTTGCTGCACGTTATGATCGTCAAATTCGCTTAAACCAAATAGGCACAGCGGGTCAGACAACCTTGGTTAATAGCCATGCCCTCATTATTGGCTTGGGAGGATTAGGTTCTCCTGCAAGTTTATATCTCGCTGCCGCAGGTATCGGAACACTCACCTTAATCGACTTTGATGTCGTAGAAGAAACGAATTTACAGCGTCAAATTGTGCATCGAGAAGCCACCGTGGGCATGAGCAAGGTTGAATCGGCGAAACAAACCCTACTCGAAGTCAATCCGCACATTAGTATAAACGCCATCAACGCCTTTTTAAGTCCCGAGCAATTATTGCAATATTGCCAACAGGCTGACGTGATTGTGGATTGCACCGATAATGGTTTTTCACGCACGGCGATTAATGAAGCGGCGATGATGGCGCAAAAACCTTTGGTTTCGGCAGCCGCCATCCGCTGGGAAGGACAATTAAGTGTTTTTGATGGACGAGATTTGAATGCACCTTGTTATTTATGTTTCGACCCGCAAGCAAATCAAGGCGGAGAAACCTGCGATGCGCAAGGCATTGTTGCTCCCGTTGTCGGCACGCTAGGCGTTATGCAAGCATTAGAGACGCTAAAAGTGCTACTGGGCAATGCCAGTTTAATTGGCGAGGTGCTGGTGTTCGATGGACTAACCATGCAACAGCGACACTTTAAACTCATGCAAGACCCAGACTGCCCTGTGTGTCAAGCACGAAAGCGCCAGCACACCACTTAACGACAATTACTGAGCTTGGTTAACTGGCTTAGCTTTTATCTTAGTTGTTTTGGGCGTCTCTGGTGGCACTTCGTTTTTATCAACACTAATCACAATACGTCGATTTTGGGCACGACCAATATTGGTGTCGTTCGCTGAAACAGGTTCAGCATCGGCACGCCCTGCGACCGTCATAAATTGCTTATCCACACCAAAATCTTCAAACAAGCGTGCCACCGAGGCTGCACGTGCCGAAGATAACTCCCAGTTAGAAGGATAAGTGACATTACGAATAGGAACATTATCGGTATGTCCAGTGATCGTTAAGCGATTGCGATGATTAGCAAAACGCTCGCCGACCATTTCAAGCTTGGCTTTAGCGTTTTCTTGTAAGCTTGCACGACCACTTTCAAATGCTTTGTCTGTCTTTAAGGTAATAATAAACTGTTCTGGTGTCTCTTCTACGGTGGCATCCAACCCAGAAACCAACTGTTCGATTTCTGACTTAGCCAACGGCTTTAGATCGAGCGGATTAATGAGCACATCACCACGCTGCGCCAGCAAAGGGTTACTAGCGGGAGAATCATCTTTTTTGGCTGCTTTTTCATCTTTAAACGAGTCTGCCAAGGCATTGCGATCACCTGGATCCATAATCGAGGATAACCACATTACTAAAAAGAACACCATGAGCACCGTCATTAAATCGGCTAGCGCGATTTTCCACGCGCCACCACTATGACCAGTCTCTGCCTCATCATCTAAACTACTCATGCCACTGCCCTAACTTAGCGCTCATTATTAATCAGTAGCGCATCACGATATTCTGGCGGAACGCGTTGACGTCCAATTTCAATAGCAAGCGCTGGTGATACGCCATCGGCATAGGCAGAAATCGCAGCAGCAGCGGCTTCGAGCAACATCTTATCTTGACGCAACATCACTTCTAATGCGTGGGTAAAAGGACCCACTACGGCAAACGCAAATAAAATACCGTAAAAAGTACCTGTCAACGCAGCGCCAATCGATTTAGCCGTCAACTCTACAGGACCACCTACCGTAGTCATCGTTAAAATAACACCCAAAATCGCTGCCAAAATACCAAAACCTGGCAACCAATCTGCCACCTTTCCCGTAATTTTAGGCACTTCAGAAGCCGTACGAAACCAAACCGAAATACGCTTCTCAGCAACAATTTCTATTTCGTGGCCTTTTGGTGGATTCATTAATACATAGTTAAAACAATCTGTTACAAAGCTTAGCAACTCTTCATGGTTAAGCACGGCCGGATAGCGCAAAAAAACATTACTCGAACGCGGATCAGAAATGTGTTTGTCCAGCGCCACAACTCCTTGCGCGCGTGACAATCTAAAAATTTCGTCCAGCAATTGCAAAAGCTGCCCATAAACCTTTACCGTCGCTTTCGTGCTCTGAAAATAGCGCAACGACATCGCAAAAGTGCGCGTAACAACAGGCCACGGCGTCGCCAATAAAAAGGCAGCAAAGCCTGCACCGAGAATAACAACCAATTCCGATGGATGCCAAAGCTCACTCAATGGCCCATGCATAATGGCAAAGCCACCAATAATGGCTGCCGCTAAAATAAGATAACCGAGAGGTTTTAACCACATAATTTCGCTTGCCTAAAAATATCTAATAAGGGTAGCGTCCATGCCAGCCATAACTTTAGGAAACCTATAAAAACCTCGCTTCGCTGGTTTTTAG
>JAEMQD010000008.1:0-76793 GCA_022759035.1 Thiotrichales bacterium | reverse complement strand
CATGCCAGCCATAACTTTAGGAAACCTATAAAAACCTCGCTTCGCTGGTTTTTAGGCTTTCCTAGTTTATTTTTTCGCTGAAAGAAGGCGTTTTTATTAATGCAATACATGCTATTTTTAGCGACGCCTTCCTTCAGACTGCCTACCATTGGGTTTTTAGATGTACCCTTTAAATAACGAGAAGAAAACAGACAATCATTCCGTTTTATCACCCTGAACGCGCCCAATCGCACAAGAAACGACCGAGCGCAAATCGGCACCTACAGCAGCAATGCCTGCCGTAGTACCCGCTTCAGGATAGCCTAAACGTGCCAATTGCTGGCGAATAACATCCGTTAAAGCCGTATCTGCATCTACGATAACCTGACGCTGCTCAACATTCACATCCACCGACTTAACACCCTCAATAGCACTTAATTGGCGGTGAATGCGATTAGCACAGCCACCGCATTTAATGTTGTCTACC
This sequence comes from Thiotrichales bacterium, assembly GCA_022759035.1. Taxonomy (GTDB): domain Bacteria; phylum Pseudomonadota; class Gammaproteobacteria; order Thiomicrospirales; family Thiomicrospiraceae. The sequence goes on along the minus strand of JAEMQD010000008.1, from coordinate 76,327 downwards.
GTTAGCCTAATCATAGCCACACCCTCAAGTTAATAACTCCAATAAAGGCTGTGCTTTATGGTAATGCCAACCTTGAGCATAATTCACGCCAATATTGCTCAACATGGTTGCAATTTCTTCACTTTCAACAAACTCTGCAATCGTTTGTATCGACAAGGCCTCTGCAATTTCTTGCATACCGCGCACGAGCGCTAAGTTCGTTAAATCATCCAACATCGTTTGTACAAAACTACCATCTATCTTCAAATAATCTACTGGCAATTGCTTCAAGTAGCGGAATGAAGATTGCCCAGAACCAAAGTCGTCTAAAGCAAACAAGCATCCCAATTGCTTCATTTCATTTATAAAGTCATGCGCTTGAGACAACTGTGTTACCGCAGCCGTTTCGGTAATTTCAAAACACAACTTATTTCCAGGTACACCAGTTCTTGCAATACAGTTACGCACAAAATCCACTAAATCTGGTTGAGAAAAAGAAGCACCCGATAAATTAATCGCACACGAAGCGATACGACCAAGCAAGGCTGGTTGTTGCGATAACAAAGTTAATGTATGCTCAATTACCCAACGATCAATAAGATGCATCAAACCATAACGCTCTGCTGCCACGATAAAAACACTGGGTGGAATCCATTCACCTTGTTGATTACGCCAGCGTAATAATATCTCGATATGCAAACTTCCTTGATCACTCGTTTGCAATGGCACCAGTTTTTGCGCATAAAGCTCAAATTGATTTAACGATAAGGCTTCGTGCAAGGCACTAACAATTCGCATTTCTTCTTGTTGACTGCGTAAGTAAGCATCGCTGCTTTGATATAACCAAACATGATTTCTACCTGCATTTTTTGCGGCATAACAAGCCGCATCCGCCATCGCCATTAACATTTTTGCGTCCTGCTCTGCACCAATATTTGGTACAACACCAATACTGGCACCAATTTGATAATAGCGATCCAAATAAACAAAACGAAATTCAGCCAACATGGCACGAATCGATTCGGCTATACGCATAGCCTGAGTAGCATCGCCAATCATTAAAATCGCAAACTCATCACCGCCCATTCTTGCCAACAAGGCGCCCGTAGGAATCTGCCCAGCGATATGCTGCGCTACCTGTTTAAGCAACTCATCGCCAGCAACATGCCCCGCGGTATCATTAACTAGCTTAAACTGATCTAAGTCGATATAAAGAAGTGCATAAATTTGTATCGAATCTTTTGGCAATGCTTCGAGTTGCGCTTCAAACTCAGTTCGGTTAACCAATCCTGTTAAGGTGTCATGCGTTGCCTGCCAACGTAGCATCTGCTCTAACTGATGATGTTCGGTCATATTTTGATACAACCATAAGCGACCGACAAAATTATCAGACAACTCGTCGCGCATGGGCATAAAGTCGCGCATTAACCAACGGCCATCTTGCATCGCCAATAGCTCTTGGCGCTTTGGTGTACTCTGAGCCACAAGCTGTTTAGTTTGCGTCATCATTTTGTTTGGATCAGCATATAACAAACAGGTATCAAGCAAAATTTGCTCGCTCGAATAGCCAACTAACTCTTTTGGCGATAACACGATACCAAAAAAGTCGCAGTACAGCTGATTCACAAAAACAACATTACCCATTGTATCTTCTAACAAAACAGCAATGGGCATGGTATTCAATAAGTTTTTTAACCACGCCAAACGTTGTGCATTTTCATCACTTACTTGTTTCAGCATCCGCTGCTGTTCACTATGCTGTTGCATACTAGCCAGCAATGATTGACGCATTTTTTCCATAGAGTGTGCCAACTGTGCCACCTCTGCCGCACCAGTTGGTTTAATTTCGTAGGTCAATTGCCCTTCACCCAAATGTGATGCCGATTTAGCTAATTGCTGAATTTGGTTAATTATCGGCTTGGTCATGAGTTCGACACCCAAAACTACAATGACGATAATCGCCCCCAAGACCCAAAACCAATAATAAAGCAACAACCACATGTTATTAATGATATTGGCATTATCGGCCACCAAGCGTAAAGTACCGTATTTTTTGCCAAACCACTGCACTTCTTGGTTTAACGCATAAGGCTTAAGATGAAATAAGTTAACAAACCAAATGGGAGCATGGATAGCAGAAGGTGAAACAACCACTAAAGGCGCTTGTCCTTCATTAACCCATGAAATTTCTTGAATAATACTTTGCTTGCTGTACATTTGCAGACGTTGCTCTAAACGGGCAAAGTCATCTGTTAAATTAGCAACGACAATATCTTGTGCAATTAAATCTGCCAATTCGGCAATACGGCTATCCCCTTCTAGGGCAACATGTTCACGCGCCAAAAATACAAGCAACGCCATGCTCGAAACAATAATGACGACTAACATGCTGGCTAAAAACAAATAAAAACGTTTTTTTAATCCCATTTAATCTAAAACCTTATTGATCTTGTGCACCAAGTTGACGATAAGCCGCTATCGCAGAGGCATAGTCTGCCTCGCTTGCCTTATCCCAACCCAACCATTTTATTCCCGAACGCTGATTCACTTGCGCCAAAATAGCACGTCCTGTTTCATCATTTGCCATATCAACAAAAGCTTGTTGTACGCGCTCAGCCACCCCTAATGGCACCGAATTTTGCACCAACAAGGGATAATTCAACACATCGCCAGATCGCCATAGCACACGATATTGCTCTGGGCGATCTCGCATCAATGCCGAAAAAACTGACCAACTGACCGCTGCCGCGTTAATACGTTTTATCTTAAATTCAGTGGCCAACGCGGTCTGGTTACTCATGTACTTGGGCACAACCTGAATATTCTGTTTTGCTAACATAGCAGCAGGCAATAGATTCGAAATAAAAACGCCTCGACGCGCCATCACAAGCTCTTGACCTTGAATATCTAACAATTGTTTATACGGAGAATCTGCTTGCACGACAATCGCTGCCGAGGCACTTCCTTTTAGTTTCGCCAATACACGATATCCCAATCTGTCACGCAACTCAGGTTGAAAAGCAGGATAACCAATAAAAAAATCGTACTGACCACGCATCAAATGGCGTTGCGTTTCATCAAAATTAAGGCCCGTTTTCATATCCAAGACAACGCCCGCACGATTCCCTACCCACTCAAGAATCGGATTAAGCTGCGCTGCCATACTCAAACTTGCTTGAAAATTAGCAACACCTACGGAATATCGCGGCGTTTGGGCGAAAACGAAAGACGGCAGCAATATGCAGATAAGCAATATAAAATAATGGTTATATTTTTTCATGATATGTCGTGTTTTTCTATACGGGTGAGTGTACCATGACTAGCATCTTTTTTTGTCAATAGGAAGCGCATAATGCCAAATCGTAATTTAGCCAATATTCGCAATCATTACCAACGTGATGCTTTAGACTGGAGCAATTTGCCGTCTGACCCTTTTACTGCCTTCGAACAATGGATGGAAGCGGCCATTGCCGCAAAACTTTACGAACCCACCGCTATGGCGCTCGCAACGGTAGATAACAACCACCAGCCACATGCACGCATTGTCCTGCTAAAAGGTATTGATACAGGATTTATCTTTTATACTAACTATGACAGCCCAAAGGGACAAGAAATCGCCCACAACCCCAAAGCCGCTTGTACCTTCTTTTGGCCCGATTTAGAAAGACAAGTACGTATCGAAGGGGTAATTGCTAAAGTAAGCGATAGCCTGTCAGATACTTACTTCAGCTCTCGCCCTAAAGACAGTCAACTCGCTGCATGCGCCTCTGCGCAAGGCAAAGTCATTGCCGACAGAGCAGAGCTGGAAAGCAACTTCGACAAAATAGCACAACAATTCGCTAATAAAACGATTACAAGACCAGCAAACTGGGGCGGCTATCGCCTGACTCCTACCCGCTTCGAATTTTGGCAAGGCAGACCAAACCGCTTACATGATCGCCTTGTTTTTCGTTTAGTGCATGACGCATGGCAACAGGAACGCTTATCGCCATGAACCATATCGCATTAGCACCTTGCTGGCTAGCACAATTAGCGCATGAGTTTGAACAGCCTTATATGCAACAGCTTAAAGCTTTCTTGCAAGCAGAGAAAGCGGCAGGCAAAGTTATCCTTCCCAAAGGGTCAAATTGGTTTGCTGCTTTCAATGCGACACCTTTTGATGAAGTAAAGGTTGTCATTCTTGGCCAAGACCCGTACCCAACACCTGGTCATGCCCATGGCCTGTGCTTTTCTGTTCAGCCAACGGTGCACCCTTTACCTAAGTCCTTATTAAATATTAATAAAGAGCTTTATAGCGACTGCGGTGTAGATAATCGTCATACAGGATATTTAATGCCTTGGGCAACGCAAGGCGTGCTACTACTCAACGCTGTATTAACCGTCGAAGCAGGACAAGCAAACAGTCATCAAGGAAAAGGATGGGAGCAGTTTACCGATGCGGCGATTAAAGCGCTCAACGCACGGCAAGCGCATATTGTGTTTGTATTATGGGGCAGTTACGCACAGAAAAAAGGCGCACACATCGACAGCAGCAAACACACCATCATTCGAAATGTACATCCTTCGCCACTGTCCGCACATCGCGGTTTTTTTGGCAGCAAACCTTTTTCACAAATTAATACTGCACTTAGTGCACATCATCAACAACCTATCGACTGGCAACTCCCAAAAGATTAACTTCCCAAGTTTATTTTTTAGCTGAAAGAAGGGGGGTTATCACTGTGTTACATGCTATTTTTAACAACCCCTTTCTTCAGACTTCCTACCCATTGGATTTTTAGAGGCGCCCTTAAACAATACAGCCTATTTGTTAGGCTTTTTTTCGATAAACTCGCCTTCAATCACCACGTGGGTAACGCCTTGTTGCTCATAACAGCTCGTCGGTGCTGACTCATGCTCATAAACCTCGCCTGAATAAGGCGCTCGCGCTTCCGCTTTATTAGAACGCAACACCCGTTTACGCAATGTTGGCAACCACAAAATAAGCGCAAAAATATCGCTTAACACGCCTGGCAGAAAAAACAACACGCCAACGAGTAATAACCAAGGGGTTTCTTTAATCGCTTCAACGCGCTCTGTTGGCGTTGCAAAAATACCACCCAAACTTTTTAGCGTATCACCCGCATCTAGTATGACGATAACGCCAAGGAGCATGCCAGCCAACACCCATAACAAAGTCCACCACGCACCAATCGCATCTGCCAAAAGAAACAAACTAAACAAGTCTGCAATAAATGCAATAAATAACCAACCAAAAGACAATTTAATCATCTCAACTCCATTACGGTTGCAAAACAAAACTTAGCGCCGCATAATCATGCCTACTTTTGCTTGATCATACCAATAAACAACGCATGACGCTACGAGGAACCAACATGAAACAGCTTTTCACCTGGATATTGTTATTAGTCACCGCCTTAATCGCTCCAGTCACGCATGCTGAAGACGAGTTCCTTGACCCGGATGCAGCCTTTTCTGTTAGCGTCACGATGAAAAACGCTTCAACCGTTACTGCTTCCTTTAAAGTTGCCGATGGTTATTATTTATATCAAGACAGAATTAGCTTTGCCGTCCCTAGTGGCAATATTCAGTTAGGCAAACCACAAATGCCAACTGCGACACTTAAAAACGACCCAAATTTTGGCGACGTGTCTATTTACAAACACGACTTTAGCGTCGACATTCCCCTAACAGGTCAAGGCGAATTTGAACTATTAACAAAATACCAAGGTTGTGCTTCTGCTGGCCTATGCTACCCACCACAAAAGAAAACGACTGTGTTATCAACACAAGCCACAACAGCGAATAACAACAATAGCGTTAACGATTTTATCAGCCAAGCTAAACAGCAAAATAGCGCTGTAGCAGTAACAACACCGCCTAAACAGTCTTTTGACACCAATGAACAACAAGGTTTATCCGAAACGGACAAAATCGCTGGTATGCTCTCTGGTGGTAACGTTGCTTTAACACTGCTGTTCTTTTTTGGTGTTGGATTACTGCTCGCCTTTACCCCTTGTGTATTTCCGATGATTCCTATCTTGTCTTCTATTATCGTAGGGCAAGGTGCCAACCTAACAACTCGCCGCGCGTTCACCTTATCGCTTGTTTATGTCCTTGCTATGGCGTTAACTTATACCGCCGCTGGCGTATTAGCGGGCATTTTCGGTGCCAACCTTCAAGCTGCTTTCCAAAACCCTTGGATTCTAGCAGCGTTTAGCGGTATTTTTATCGTATTATCACTTTCTATGTTTGGCTTCTTCGAGCTGCAACTCCCTGCCAGTATTCAAGCAAAACTTGCTGATGTCTCTAACAAGCAACAAGGCGGCACCTTAGCTGGTGTTGCCGTTATGGGTTTACTCTCTGCATTAATTGTTGGCCCATGCGTTGCGCCACCGCTAGCTGGTGCACTTATTTACATTGGTCAAACGGGTGATGCTGTACTTGGCGGTGCTGCGCTGTTTGCGCTCAGCATGGGCATGGGGCTACCTTTATTAGCAGTGGGTACTGCGGCAGGTAAATATATGCCACGCGCTGGCGGCTGGATGGATAATGTTAAAGCCGTTTTTGGCGTTGCGCTACTTGCCGTGGCGATTTGGATGCTTGCGCGTATTTTACCTGATGCCATTACCTTATTGCTTTGGGCGATGCTTGCTATCGCCTCTGCCATTTACTTGGGCGCATTAGATATCGCACAAACAGGTTGGCAAAAGTTATGGAAAAGCGTTGGCATCGCGTTACTCGCATGGGGCATTTTCTTGCTCATTGCCGTAGCAAGTGGCGGCAAAAGCAGTCTTGAACCCTTATCACATTTAGCACAAGCAAACGGAAGTAGCGATACAGTCACGACACACGCCAACTTCAAACAAATTAATAGCAGCGCAGAATTGGACAAGGCCTTGGCTGATGCTAAATCGCAAGGGAAAGTTGTTATGCTCGATTTTTATGCTGATTGGTGCGTCTCTTGCAAAGAAATGGCACAGTTTACTTTCGGTAATACCGCTGTTTCAACGCAAATGAGTCAAATGATGCTATTACAGGTAAATATGACCAATAACACCGCAGAACAGCAAGCACTACTGAAACGTTTTGGTTTAGTTGGCCCGCCCGCTATATTATTTTTTGATCCACAGGCTCAAGAAAAGCGCGGCTTGCGGGTAATTGGCTTTATGAAAGCAGAAGCATTTGCACAGCAATTAACAAAAGCATTAGCACCCTGATAGCAAGCAAGGGATAATCTGCGTTATAATCTGCACAATTAATGATGTGAATAACAAGAAGATGGCAAATATACTGGTACTGAACGGTCCCAATTTGAATCTACTCGGTCGTCGTGAGCCAGGCCATTACGGCCGTCGCACCTTAGCAGAAATCATTGAAGAGTTAGAGCAACTTGCCGATGATTTTGAAGTGCGGCTTTACCATTTTCAAAGCAACTCCGAAAGCGCACTGATTGAACGCATTCATCAGGCCGTCGCCGATGATATTCAATTTATTATCATCAATCCTGCTGCGTTTACACACACAAGTGTCGCGCTACGCGATGCACTAGCTGCAGTTGCTATCCCGTTTATTGAAGTGCACCTATCTAACGTACACAAACGCGAACCCTTTCGCCATCATTCTTATTTTTCCGATCTTGCTGTCGGTACCATTGTTGGTCTTGGCCCTATTGGCTATGCACTGGCATTGCAAGCTGCACTCGATCAACTCGACGAATAATTTAACCAACGCATACTAAAAAGAGAGAGCCACCATGGACATGCAGGACATCCGCAAACTATTTGAACTTGCTGACAAATATCAAGTCGCTGAAGTTGAGTTCAATAACGACGAAGTTACCTTACGCATTACGCGCTCACATCCTATTGAAGGTGGCGTAATGATGCAAGCACCTGTAATGTCTGCTGCGCCAGTCGCTGCACCTGCTGCAACATCTGCGCCTGCCAATGCAGCAACACCTGCTGCGGCACCAGCTATGCCAGCAGGTACAGAAATCAAATCTCCAATGGTAGGAACCTTTTACGCTGCACCAGCGCCAGGAGCAAAGGATTTCGTAACTGTCGGTCAAAGCATTAAAGCGGGCGATACAGTATGTATTCTTGAAGCGATGAAAATTATGAATCCGATTAAGTCGGACGTAAGTGGTACTGTCGTAAAAATTTTGGTTGAAAACGGCGACCCTGTTGAATACGGTCAACCGCTATTCATCATTGGGTAAGAGGTCAACATGATCAAAAAATTATTAATTGCTAACCGCGGCGAAATTGCGCTTCGCATTTTGCGCGCTTGTCGTGAGCTAGGCATTAGAACGGTTGCTGCCTACTCAGAAGCAGACCGCACACTAAAGCACGTAGCGCTAGCCGATGAATCGGTTTGTATTGGTCCTGCTGCTTCACCAAAAAGCTACCTCAGCCCAACAGCGATTTTATCTGCAGCTGAAATAACGGGTGCCGATGCAATCCATCCAGGCTATGGTTTCTTATCTGAAAATGCTGACTTTGCTGAACGTGTTGAGGCTTGTGGCTTTATTTTCGTTGGCCCAAAAGCAGACTCAATTCGTTTAATGGGCGACAAAGTATCCGCCATTCGTGCCATGGTAAAATCTGGCGTGCCCACTGTTCCTGGATCGGGCAAACCGCTGATAGCAAATGACGACGAAAACTATGCCATTGCCGATAAAATTGGCTACCCTGTTATTATTAAAGCAGCGGGTGGTGGCGGTGGACGCGGTATGCGCGTTGTTTATAGTAAAGAAGAACTTCAAACATCCATCGTTTTAACGCAAACAGAAGCTGGCGTTGCTTTTAACAATCCTGAAGTGTACATGGAGAAGTTCTTAGAAACACCTCGTCACGTTGAAATTCAGGTACTCTCTGACGGTCAAGGCAATGCTGTTCATTTGGGTGAACGTGATTGTTCTATGCAACGCCGTCACCAAAAAGTCGTTGAAGAAGCACCTGCACCAGGCATCACACAAGCAGAGCGCGATTTTATTGGTGCGCAATGTGTCAATGCTTGCTTGGAAATCGGTTACCGTGGTGCGGGCACATTCGAGTTTCTCTATGAGAAGGGACAGTTTTACTTTATCGAAATGAATACCCGTATTCAGGTTGAACACCCAGTAACTGAAATGGTTACTGGCATTGACTTAGTGCGTACACAAATTCAAATCGCTGCTGGCATTCCTTTACCCTTTACACAAGCAGATATTCAGCTTCGTGGTCATGCTATCGAATGTCGTATTAATGCCGAAGATCCTGAACATAACTTTATGCCAAGTCCTGGAAAAATTACGCGTGCACATGTGCCCGGTGGCATTGGAACACGTTGGGATTCGCATATCTATGGTGGTTACAGCGTACCGCCTAATTATGATTCAATGATCGGAAAACTGATTGTTCACGGTGACACTCGTGAAAGTGCGATTGCACGCATGCAAGGCGCTTTATCGGAAATGGTCATTGAAGGCATTAAAACGAACGTAGGCTTACAACGTGAGATTATGGCTGATGAAGGCTTCCGTAAAGGTGGCGCGAATATCCATTATCTTGAGAAAAAACTGGGCCTACACTAAGTGTCTTGGATTCAGGTTTATAGCGAAGTTCCTAAGCGCTACGCTGAAGCCTTATCCGATGCGCTAGAAGCAATTGGCAGCCTTGCAGTCACCTTGACTGATGCTGCCGATACGCCTATTTTTGAACCGCCTATTGGTACTACGCCTATTTGGGCGGATACTCGTGTTACGGGATTATTCGAAGCCAAACGCGATACCAACATGTTGCTCGCACAGCTTAAAGCGCGCTGGCCACAAGTCGACCAATTCCCAGTTAAAGTTGAAGCCTTAGAGGATAAAGACTGGATTCGTGAGTGGATGGATCAGTTTCAACCCGTGCGCTTTGGCGAACGATTATGGGTTGTTCCTAGCTGGTGTACACCACCAGAGCCGAATGCAGTTAACCTACTACTTGATCCTGGTTTAGCTTTCGGCACGGGTGACCATCCGACAACAGCACTTTGTCTCACATGGTTATCCGACCATGCGCTTGATCAAAAAACAGTGATCGATTTTGGCTGCGGCTCTGGCATTCTTGCTTGCGCAGCAGCAAAACTCGGTGCTGCACGCGTTATTGGTACGGATATTGACCCACAAGCAATGCGCGCAAGCGCACAGAACGCAGAACGCAATCAAGTACAACTCGAGCTTTATCTACCAGAGGCGATGCCCGCTGTTCAAGCGGAGATTGTCGTTGCTAATATTCTTTTCAATCCGTTAACAATGCTCGCACCTACATTACTCAATTTGTTAGCACCTGATGGCTTACTCGTCATGTCTGGCATTTTGAACGAACAAGTGGATGCCTTAATCGCGCATTACCTACCACTTGGCACAGTTCTTGTTTGCGTAAATCAGCAAGAAGATTGGTCACAAGTGATCATGCGCAAAGCATAAGGAAACAAACATGAAAATAGCAGCAGCAAGTATCGGTTTAACATTGGCAGGTATCGTTTATGCGCATACCGCATTAGCAGATGGCAACAACGCTATCGACCCCATTCCTGAGTTAAAAGACATCGAGAAAGTAGCAGCAGAGCAAGAGGCAGCGATTCGTGCGCAATCAGAAGCACTTGAAAAAGCACAACAAGAGAAAGCCGCCGCTGAAAAAGCCGCGACCGAAGCACTTGAAAAACAAAAAGCAGCCAAGCTAGCAGAAGAAGCACAACAAAAACAAGTTACGCCAACGCCTCCAGCAAAACCCCATAAGAAAAAAGTAACGAAGAAAGTTGCCGCCAAACAACCTGAGAAAGTCAGCCCCTGGCTAGAACAAGAACGCCGCTACAGTTATCCTTAAACAGTCAAGGATCCATCCTTACGGCGTATCAGTACAGAGCACGGTTCCTAGCCTAGCTACGCGTTATTTATTTTCTCTGAGCCTTTCTAAACAACGATCTCGTTCTGTTGCGGGTGCTTGCTCGCATTGCTGTTTGACAACCTCTTGTGTTGAGGCTCGCCATGCATCCGTCGTGCAACCACTATTCATTGCCATGACCGACATGTTTAATAATAAAAAAATCATTCGCATCATAAAAACGCCTACCAAATAAACTATTCACTGTCGGTTATTAACCGACCAATGCCACTGCTTTAATTAAGGCATAAACCGACATACCTTCAGTTAGCTGTAATTGACGCAACGAACGTTGTGTAACCTGTGCAAACAATGTCTGCACACCGACCAACAGCTTTATCAACACGCGAGCTTCATCTTGCATTGTAATTTGTACAATCTTGGCCGGCAAAACATTCAATAAGCTAGAATCAATGACAGCTATGAGAGAAAGCGCCACATCACGCGCTAACACACGTACTCGAACTTGCTCCCCTTGCTGATAGGATATTTTTGGAATCCATAATATGGAACGACAACCAGCTAACACAAGCTCACTCAATCCATCGCCAGCATCTTGGTTAGCCAGTTCTGCCATTAATATACTACTGGCGCCTTCATGACGAAATAAGGGCGAGTCTACCCTAGACAAGGCTTGTTGCAAACGCTCAATGCGTTCAATCTTGCCATGATCCATAAAAACAATCTGGTTAGCTAAACGTTCCACTTCTTCTACGCTGTGAGAAACCATGAGAATCGGCACGCCAAGATGTTGCGATAAATGTTCCAAAAAAGGCATAATTTCAGACTTAGTACGATAATCAAGCGCAGATAATGGCTCATCAAGCAACAACAGCTGCGGACTAGTTAGTAGTGCACGCCCAATCGCAACACGTTGGCGTTGACCGCCAGAGAGCGCATCAATACGACGATCTAACATGGTTTCAAGCCCAAGCAATATGGATATTGATTCAAGCGAGAATCGACGTAATACCTGGGGGGTTCGCACATAGCCGTAAAGCATATTGTCTCGAACAGTTAAATGAGAAAACAAACTATGTTCTTGAAACACTAAGCCAATACGTCGCTGATGCAATGGCACAAAAACACCCTTATCTTGCCAGACTTGCGTACCAAAATGTACCTTAGCTTGATTAACTTTTTCTAACCCAGCCACTAAACGCAATAAAGTTGTTTTTCCGCAGCCTGAACGACCAAAAATAGCCGTCACACCTTGCATAGGCAAGGTGCAATCAACAGAAAATTGAAAACCTTTATGTCGGATATTACCCTGAACTTGTAATACTTTTTCGGAAGTCATAACTTCACCGTTTCGAAGCGTTTATTCAACGCATAAACCGTGAACAGCACAGCAAAAGCAAAAATTAACAGAATAAACGACAATCGATGTGCTGCTTCATAATTCATACTCTCAGCATAATCATAAATCACCGTAGACAGCACATGCGTTTCACCTGGGATATTGCCGCCCACCATTAAAATAACGCCAAACTCACCAATGGTATGTGCAAAAGTCAAGGTGGCTGCAATAGCAAAACCGCCTTTACACAAAGGTAGAATGACCGTAAAAAAACGATCTATTGCGTTAGCACCCATGGCAGCGGCTACTTCAATAGGACGCCGACCTAAATTTGAAAAGGTTTCTTGTAACGGCTGTACAGCAAAAGGCATAGAATAGAGCACAGAGCTAACCACCAACCCTTCAAAAGTGAAGGCCAAATGATGCCATCCCCAACTTTCAAGCTGCCCACCAATAGCACCCTTAGGGCCAAGCATCATGAGCATATAAAAACCTAACACAGTAGGCGGCAACACTAACGGTAAGGCAACCAAAGCTTGCACGACAACCCGCCCTAAGCTTTTACCATTCGCCAACCACCATGCTAAGGGTGCTGCGATACTGAGCAAAATGAGTGTTGTTAATCCAGCCAACTTTAGGGTAAGGATAATAGCACTCAAATCGTCGCTGGTAATGTCAAACATATGTTGTCATCCTGGCAGATAAACTAATAAAGAGGCAGTATCTCTACCCAATTAACGATTATTACTAGGCAAGACAAAACCATAAGCGTCCATAATACTACGCACCTGCTGACTTTCCATATAGCGGGCAAATCGTTTTGCTGTTTCATTATCTTGTGCTCGCTTAGTAAGAACATAAGCCTGCTCTAATGGTTCGTGTAATCTATCGTCAATTAACGTATAGTGCGGATGTGCGCTCCCTTTTATTTTAGGTGATAAAGCCAAAGATAACGCAATAATGCCCGCATCCGCTGCGCCAGACTCAATCATTTGCGTTGTATGCCCGATATTTTCACCATTGACAATTTTGGGCCGCATGTTATCCCATATGCCAGCAGAAATTAACGCTTCTTTAGCACGTGCGCCATAAGGTGCATGATCTGGAGATGCGATGGCAAATTTACGAATGGCGCTGTCAGTAACATTATTTAAATTGAGCTGACTTGCGTCCATGCTGTTACTCCATAACACAATACGACCAATTGCATACAGTTTAGGAATACCTACTGCTTTGCCTGCACTCACCAGTTTTTCTGGAAAACGAATATCTGCCGAAAAGAATAAGTCGTAAGGTGCATCATTTTCAATTTGCGTAAAAAACTTACCTGAGGACCCATAAATAACTTTAAGCGCATCATCTGCGTGCGCTTGTTTATAAGATTTAACAATTTCGTCCATGGCAAATTTTAGATCTGCCGCTGCCACAATCGTTGCCTCGCCCGCCATTGCTGCAAATGAAACACAAGCCAGCACACTACCGGCTATTAATTTGGTGAATACCATGTTATCTTCTACTTTTAACAAATCAGTTACCGATTAACGCATCTAGCAAAACACTAATCATCGACACCAATCAACACATGACTCGCCTTAATCAACGCACATAAACGCTGACCTTCGGCAATGGCCATTTCTTGTGCGCTATCATGGGTTACCACGGCCGTTAACGTATTGCCACCATCAAGCTGCAATACAACCTCGGCATTAACAGGCCCCATGACAACGCGCTTTACTTCGCCACACAAACGGTTACGTGCACTTGTTTTTGTACTGCCATTTTCATGCGCTAAAATCACCCAGCTCGCTTTAACTAAGCCCCAAGCGGTAATACCAACGCGCAACTGCATACGATCAATACTATCATTGGTTACCGTTGCGACCAGTTGATCGCCACCTTGTAATGCCATAACCACTTCGCTATTGACCGCACCACTTTTAATTTGACTTACCTTCCCGAAAAAAGCATTGCGCGCACTTGTTTGCATTGTTAATCTCCTTAACATGGGTAATACATCGGCATCGACACCATCAAGACTTGCCGTCCACATGGTCTGCAACGCAGATAAACGCTCATGCATCATAACAATTTGCATGCCGGCATTCGTTAAATGCGCACCACCCCCACCTTTACCGCCATGCTGACTTATCACTAAAGGTTGGCCTGCTAAATTATTCATGGCATCAACAGCATCCCAAGCTGCTTTATAGGTAATCCCTACCTGTTTTGCCGCTTGGCTAATGCTTCCTGTGGCATCAATTGCTTGTAGCAGCGACAAACGTCGCGGACTAATTTCACCACCGCCTAAACGGACATGCCAAGGCGCAAAGAAAGCGGGTTCATTTTGCTTATGTGCAGTGTTATTTGCTACTTCAGTCATCGTATTGATATCCTGTGGTAAAGAGACACAGCCGCTATAACGGCAGCGATTAAGCAATCGCACACAAAGTATTACGAATCACCTTAATCAACATAAAATAAAAAAACGCTAAACTGCATAACAGATTAGCGTCGACACGATTAAGTACCACTAAATGCTTGTGCAGAGGGGTAGGATCGGAGCTTTCTACTATGGACACTAAAGCAAAATATAGTTAACTTAACTTCGTTTTTTAAAATATACTAGAGTACATATTCCATGTCAATACCATGCGAAATAGATCACTCATTGCACAATTGGCGATCTATTTACTCGGCTCGTAAAATTGATTATGCGCGCTGAACCTTAGCCGCAGCATCCTAAAAATGACTACAAACCAATTTATGCAAAACAGCTTGGTTTAAGAGAAGAAAAAGTCGGTAAACAAATGCTACACCAACACCCGCCCAAACAGCGCACCAACAAGCATCGTTGCGCTTAATGCGACCACACCCCAAAAAGTGACGCGCGCAGCACCAACCAAAACAGGGGCTCCGCCCGCTTGTGCGCCAATCCCACCTAGCAAGGCCAAAAACAAGAGCGTTGTACCAACAATCCACGTAGTAAGCAATGAGGCTGGTGCAAACCAGGCAACAAAAAGCGGTAATGCAGCACCTACCGTAAAGGTAATGGCTGAAGTTAAAGCCGCCTCTAATGGTTTAGCGGTCAAGGTTTCAGTAATGCCAATCTCATCACGAACATGCGCGGCCAAGGCATCATGCTCGGTCAATTGTTGCGCTACCTGCATCGCCAGTTCTGGTGTTAAGCCTCTGGCTTCATAAATTAACGCTAATTCTTTTAATTCTTCTTCTGAATTATGCGCCAACTCATGCGCTTCACGTGCAATATCTGCTTTTTCGGTATCCGCCTGAGAGCTCACCGACACATACTCTCCTGCAGCCATAGACATGGCACCAGCGACCAAACCCGCCACACCTGCAACTAAAATAGACGATTGCGTCGCTCCAGCGGCGGCCACACCAACAAGTAAACTCGCAGTTGAAATAAGTCCGTCATTCGCACCCAATACGGCAGCACGTAACCAACCCGTTCTATGCACAAGGTGATGTTCTTGTGGCAGCATGTGTACTTACCCCTATTATTTTGCTTAGTTTTCGCTTAATACTAAATTATCTCGATGAATAAAGCACTCATCATCCACATAACCCAAAATGCGCTCAATGGCATGCGTTGGCTGACCCATAAGCTGTTTTGCTTCATCAGCAGCATAATTTGCTAGTCCACGTGCCACTTCAATACCTTGCGCATCGACACAAATCACCACATCACCTCGGTTAAAGCTACCAGACACATTAAGTATGCCAACAGGCAATAAACTCTTCCCTTGCTCTCGCAAGGCTTTAACCGCACCGCCATCCAAGGTGACCGTGCCGCGTGACTGCAACTGACTACCCAACCATTGTTTGCGCGCTGGCATGGGTTCTACATCTGGTTCAAAAAGCGTCCCCAACACTTCTGCTGAGCGCAGACGTAATAACACATTCGCCTCACGACCAGCTGCAATGATTGTTACCGTACCTGAACGTGCCGCACGTTGTGCCGCACGCACTTTCGTTGCCATACCGCCACGCCCTAAAGCGCCCCCCGTCGGACTCGCCATATCAACAATCGCAGGATCAGAAACCTTAACACTATGGAGCAGCTTGGCATCAGGATTATGCCGTGGATCTGCCGTAAATAAGCCTTGCTGATCCGTTAAAATGGCTAACACTTCTGCGCCAACAAGATTAGCCACTAACGCACCCAAAGTATCATTGTCACCCAAACGAATTTCATCGGTCGCTACCGTATCATTTTCATTAATAACAGGAATAACGCCTTGTTCTAATAGAAAGTTCAACGTACTGCGCGCATTCAAATAACGGTGACGATCCGACAAGTCTTCATGCGTCAATAACACTTGCGCCGTCATAATTTGATCGGCAGCAAACAAACTTTCCCAAGCTTGCGCCAAGCCCATTTGACCCACCGCTGCCGCTGCTTGCAAAGCATGCAGTTCTTTTGGACGAGTCGTCCACCCAAGACGCTTAATACCTTCTGCTACCGCACCAGAAGACACCAACACCACTTCAACACCAGCTTGACGTAAAGCAACCATTTGCTTTACCCAGCCCGCCATCGCTTCTCGGTTCAAACCTTGACCGTCATTGGTTAACAGCGCAGAACCAATCTTAATTACCCAACGCTTAGCAGTTACTAATCCTTGACGACTCATTATCTATTCACTCCCACTCATCGCGTGCTTCAGGCACTACCTCAGCATAGCCATTAGCGTCATTACTCGTCTCTGGTACGGCACGCTGCTCATCCAAATAATGCATAATCGCCCACGTCAGTTCCGACAAACCAGCACCTGTTACGGTCGAAATACGAAATGCAGGCGCTTGCCAATCTAATTCGGCAACAAGACGATCACAGGCTGCTTGGGCATCCTCTTCTAATGCCAAATCTAGCTTATTCATGACTAACCAACGAGGTTTATCGACCAGTTCCTCGGAATATTTTGCGAGTTCCGCTTCTACCACGCGCACGCTATGTGCTGGATCTGCCTCTTCATCTGGTGGAAACATGTCAACAACATGCAACAACAAGCCTGTTCGCGACAAATGGCGCAAGAACTGCACTCCCAAGCCAGCGCCTTCCGCTGCACCCTCAATTAATCCAGGAATATCAGCAATACAAAAGCTTTTATGATTCGCTACTTTAACCACACCCAAGTTAGGGTACAAGGTAGTAAATGGATAATCTGCCACTTTAGGGCGCGCCGCTGAAACGGCACTAATCAGACTCGACTTACCAGCATTCGGCAAACCCAACAAGCCAACGTCAGCCAACAATTTCAACTCGAGCATCAAGTTGCGTATTTCACCTGGCTTACCTGGCGTACATTGACGAGGTGCACGATTCGTACTGCTTTTAAAATGTAAATTACCAATACCATGAACGCCACCACGAGCGACCAATAAACGCTGCCCGATCTCTAATACTTCACCAATACATTCTTCTGTATCCGCATCCCAAACGACCGTGCCTACAGGCACCTGCAAAATACGATGCTGGCCACAACGACCTGTTTTATTGTTCGTTTGACCATTTTCTCCGTTTTGCGCTTCAAAAATGCGCTCAAAACGAAAGTCAATTAGCGTATTTAAGCTAGCATGTCCTTCTAAATAGACATCGCCGCCATCGCCGCCATCGCCGCCATTCGGACCGCCAAAGGGGATATATTTTTCACGACGGAAACTAGCAATACCATTGCCGCCTTTTCCTGCCTTGACTTCGATGCGTACTTCATCGACAAATTTCATAGTGATCCCCTAATTTTTCAAAATAGTCCGTCAGCAACCTGCTGCTAAAAACAACGACAAACAACAAAAACAAAAACGCCCCGCTGCAAACGAATGCGCGAGGCGTTTTTCATACTCAAACGAAATTAAGACGAATTACGCCGCTTCGATTGATACGTACATACGCTGATTTGGACCTTTGCGAGCAAACTTCACAAAGCCGTCTGCTTTTGCAAATAGGGTATGATCCACACCCAAACCAACATTTTCACCAGCGTGGAATTTAGTACCACGTTGACGAACTAAGATGTTACCAGCAACAGCAGCTTGACCACCGTACATTTTAACACCAAGACGCTTACTTTCTGAGTCGCGTCCGTTGCGAGAGGAACCCGCGGCCTTTTTATGTGCCATGTTTCATACTCCTAATAAAGATTAAGCACTGATACCAGTGATCTTAACCTGTGTGTAATACTGACGATGACCTTGCTTCTTACGGTAGTGCTTACGACGACGGAATTTGATAATGATCACTTTATCACCACGACCATGATCTTCAACCGTTGCCTTAACCACAGCACCAGCAACCAGTGGCGTACCCACTTTAACGCTGTCGCCTGAACCGACCAACATTACTTCGTCAAAAGAAATTTCGCTACCAGCTTCTACGTCAAGCATCTCGATGCGTAGGCGATCACCTTCGCTAACACGGTACTGCTTGCCACCAGTTTTAATTACGGCGTACATGTTTCCAAACTCCTGGAAATCAAAAAATTCGATAAGAACGCACCATTATAAAGATTAATTATTCAATGGTCAAGGCATGAGCGACATTTGCTTTAAGAACTTTAGCAAAGCTTTATCTTCCGAAAACCGTTTAGCTTCTTGCTGAACAAGGCGTTGCGCTTCTTGGCGCTGTTTTAAAGCGAGCAATGTTGCTAAACGATGACGCAAAATTTCAGGATCCGCTTTTAACTGGTAAGCTTGATCCAGCAATTGTTTTGCGGCATCCAATTTCCCTTCTTGATATGACAACCAACCTAAGCTATCGATAATGTAGTACTTGTTTGGCTGCAAGTCATTGGCTTTTTCAATCAGTTGCCTTGCCTCCACCAAAGACTGCTTGCTATCTGCCAAGTAAAAGCCAAGCGCATTCAAAATATCCGCATCTTCTGGCGATAAACTCGCTGCCTGACGCATGTCTTTTTCAAACCCTTTATAGTCGCTCAATTCATATTTCACATTAGCACGATCTTGCCACAAGCTTGCCACTTCTGGCATCGAAAACAAAGCCTGATCCAGCAACTTTAAGGCTTCTTTAAATTGACCTTGCAACCCGTACAACTTAACCTTCGCCTCAATCCAACGCAGCTGATCGTTATCATCTTCTGGCTTAAAGTCGTTTAACAAAGTTTGTGCTTGCTGGTAACGTTGTTGCTTACTCAACACCTGTGCTTGCCAAATCACCGCGTCTAAACGATAGTTGCCTTGCTTAATTTGTTGCCACTGCTGCATTGCGGCATCTGTTTTTTGTTGCAAATAATAAGACTGACCCAAATAATACCTAGCCATATCCACATATTGCTTGCTATCAATAAGTGACGTTAGCAAAGTTTCTGCCTGCTCTGCATCACCCAATTCCAATAACAACAATGCTAAAGACATCTTGGCAGATAACACATTAGGATGTGCCTGAGTCACTTTATAAAATTGTGTTTTTGCCGCATCCAATTGTTGCAAGCCAACATACACTCTGCCTAACTGTTCCCCTGTTACTGAGTCTTCTGGATGGCGATCACAGTAGCTTTGCAACCAATCAACACCACGCCCATCATTTATTTTAAGCATCAAAGAAACGGTCACCTGAATCAATTCTGGCTGATCTGGATATTGCGCATTGGCGCGCATTGCTTGATCAAAAGCCGCAGAAAAATCACCCACAGATGCCAGCATCATAATATGAGAAAACTCCGCATAAGCACTTGGGTGTGCCACGCGGATACGTTCACTAAAAGCGAGCAGACTGTTCGCATCCAACTCTTCTTGCGCTAGGGTTGCCGTTGAAAGGAAAATAGATTTTAACGAAACGCCTTTATCCATACTGTGCTGGTAAAAAGCTTCCCATGCCTTTAGTGCTGCATCAACATTGCGCTCACGCAAAGCCAACACCACTTGCACCTGCCAAGACTCAATAAAGTTAGGGTTAAGCTTGGTGTTAAGGTTACTTGCCTCACGCAATAACGCGCCATTGCCAGCGCGAGAAGACAACTCGTAAGCACGCTGCGCCAAAGCAGGATCTTTATAGGTTTCCGCTAAATCCAGATACACCTGTGCTGCAGTCGCTAACTGGCCTTTATGAATTAAAGTTTCTGCCGCCAAAACGCGATACACTTGATCTGCACTAAGCTTTGTAGCAGGCATTTTTGTCGCAGGCATAGCAGATGATGCGACAGCGGCCTGCCCTGGCTGGTCAACAGGCGATTTTGCTGCTGGTGCATTCATTTCTAACGCACTACACGCGCTTAAAATGGGCAATAAACAAGATAAAAAACCCGCCAGCAACAAGTGATTTGTTTTTTTTATTAACATCTTTTCGCGCATAATTCTTGCAAAGCCCACCTTATTTTTAGACAATTAACCCGTTTCACTTATTGCTAATACTTGTATGACAAATCTCACACCAAGATTTTAAACGATGTTAGCACAACAATAGCTCGCAAGTAATAAGAATTAAATCGTCCATGCCGCATACCGTTCATAGCCAAACTTTGACCACGCTGGGGATTAATCACCAAACCGCCCCTGTCGACATACGCGAGCAGGTTGCGTTTCCGCCTGAGCGTTTAATACAGGCACTTAAAGGACTACGTGAAACAGGCCTCGCACATGGCTGCGCAATTTTATCGACCTGCAACCGCTCGGAAATTTACTTTACGCACCGTCATGCCGACATTCAGCCACTACAAAACTGGTTGCACCAATTTTTCGATTTAACTTATGGCACGCTAACGCCGTACATTTATGCCTATAATGGTCGCGATGCCGTATTACACATTAATCGTGTTGCAAGCGGACTGAATTCTTTAGTGCTGGGCGAACCCCAAATTTTGGGCCAAATGAAAGATGCGTATGCTTTTTCTCGTGAAGCAAATACACTAAACGGTTTGCTCGATCGCTTATTTCAACACGTGTTTAATACCGCAAAGCTAGTGCGAACAGAAACAGCGATTGGCAGCAATCCAGTATCCGTTGCCTTTGCTGCCGTCACCTTAGCAAGACAAATATTTGGCGACTTAAAAGAACAAAACGTATTATTGATAGGCGCTGGACAAACTATTGAGCTCGCAGCACGCCACCTAAGAGAGCAAGGCGTTAAACAAATCACCATTGCTAACCGTACCTTGGCAAATGCCAGTTTATTAGCACAAGAAGTGAATGGCTACGCGATTAATCTGGCAGATTTACCGCATCATCTCCATGAAGCGGACATTGTCATCTCTTCAACCGCGAGCACCTTGCCTATTTTAGGCAAGGGCGCTGTTGAAAGCGCACTCAAAAAACGACGCAATAAACCGATGCTACTTGTTGATATTGCCGTACCACGCGATATTGAAGCGGAAGTTGCCAAGTTAGATAATGTTTATTTGTATACCGTTGATGATTTGGTTGGTATTGTTGAAGAAAACCGCAGAAATCGCGCGCAAGCAGCACAAGAAGCGGAAGACATTGTTCAACTTAAAACCGATCACTTTATGCAACAATGGCGCTTATTGTCGGATGCCGCTCCTTTAATTCGTGATTACCGCCATTATGCCGAACAACAACGCGATGAAGTGCTTGCACATGCACTACGTGAACTTCACGCTGGTCATGATAATGAAGCAGTATTGCGTAAGCTCGCACATCAATTAACCAACAAACTCACCCATACACCCTGCTTGGCAATTCGCGAAGCAGGCAACAATGGTGGAGATCATCTGCTACAAAATGCTCGCAGCCTTTTGCTACCCGAGAACCTGTCTACATGAAACAAAGCATCCGCCTAAGATTAGAACAAGCTAGCGAACGACTACAAGAACTAGACCATTTGTTATCTGACCCAGAAATCCATAATGATAACAAGCGCTTTCGCGCCCTAAGTAAAGAGCACGCACATCTAACGCCACTCGTTGGCCAATGGCGCGCTTTTTTACAAGCCGAACAAGACTTAGCTGACGCTTTTGAGTGGATTAATAGTGGCGACAGCGAATTGAAAGCGATGGCACAGGATGAATTGCCACAACTCAAAGCGCAACTCGAAACACTAGAAACGAGCTTGAGAACACTACTTATCCCGCAAGACCCCAATGATGATGCCAATGTCTATCTCGAAATTCGCGCGGGCACGGGCGGCGACGAAGCTGCTATTTTTGCAGGCGATCTTTTCCGCATGTACAGTCGCTATGCCGAACGCCAAGGCTGGCGTATCGAAGTGATTAGCGAACAAGAAGGCGAACATGGCGGCTATAAAGAAATCATTGCCCGCATTGAGGGCGAAGGCACTTACCGCAAACTGAAATTTGAGTCGGGTGCACATCGGGTACAACGCGTGCCTACCACCGAAACCCAAGGCAGGGTTCACACCTCGGCAGCAACGGTCGCTATTTTGCCCGAATCTGAAGCAGTGCAAGCGGTAGAATTGCGCAGCGAAGACTTAAAAATGGACACCTTTCGTGCCAGTGGCGCAGGCGGACAGCACATTAATAAAACCGATTCAGCAGTACGCATAACCCACATCCCCACAGGCGTGGTAGTCGAGTGTCAGGCGGAACGCTCACAGCATAAAAACCGCGCTAAAGCGCTTACCCTGTTGGCTTCGCGCATTAATGCCGCAAACGAAGCCAAGCAAGCACAAGAAATATCCGCAGCACGGAAAAGCCTTGTTGGTAGCGGTGATCGCTCAGAGCGCATTCGTACTTATAACTTTCCGCAAGGACGCATGACAGATCACCGTATCAACCTCACACTTTATCGACTTGATGCCATTATGCAAGGCGACCTAGATGATATTGTTACCGCGCTCCTCAACGAGTATCAAGCAGAGCAATTAAGCGACCTAGAAGCGAACTTATAAGATAAAGTTATCACTAATATAAAATAAACTTATCATCCTATAGAAAAGGTTAGCTGTTTTCCACTGTATAAACTTCGTAGAATGACAGCCAACACAAAGAACACCTGTTTAATGCGTGTCATGTTTGAAAATACCCTCTGTTAGGATACTTAAAATACTTATGAATGCACCACTCTATATGGCCGCCGTAAGCGGTGTTATGCTCGGGCTGTTTGTGATACTCCATTTTTACGTTACTGGTCGTGCCGTTGGCTGTTCATCTGCCTATGGCAATTTTTGCGCCTACACTTGTAACATTCCTTTTTTTCATCGCGGCGAGTTTGCGGTGCGCAATCATCCAAGGTTATGGCTGCTGTTCGGCTTACCTTTAGGTGGTTTTTTATATGTTAGCACCTTAGGTGATGGCTTTCATTTAAGTTTTAATATGGGTATTTATGATGCCATATTGCCAAGCACAGTCCCTGCAAAAGCTTTATGGCTAATGCTTGCCGGGTTTTTACTTGGATTTGGTGCACGCTTAGCCGGTGCCTGCACGACAGGCCATGTATTAGTTGGCGGTGCATTATTAAACCCGATCAGTCTAATGACTGGCGCCATTTTCTTTGTTACTGCACTCATTACTACGCAATTGCTGTTTTTAGGATAACAACATGAAAAACAACCTAATTTCTTTAGTTTTAGGCGTTATTTTTGGCTATCTGCTCTCTTTTGCTGGTGCCACCAATTTCACCTTACACGCACAGCTTTTTTTGTTTGAAAATAGCTGGTTAGTAATTGTTATCGGTTGCGCTGTCGCAACTGGCGCGGTAGGGGTATATTTGCTCAAACGAACCAACACAAATGGACTACTCACGCATACCCCCATCGACTTTACCCCAAAAGGCATGACACCTAACCTTATTATGGGAGCCATCCTGTTTGGCATTGGCTGGGGCATGTCTGCAGCTTGCCCAGGCACAGCACCAACGATGATTGGTGAAGGTAAAATCGAAGGTGTTTTCCTTGTTCTTGGTATTATCCTCGGTACCATTGCTTACGGAAAAATAGAACAATCACTCCGCTAAAAGCAAACAATATGATAAAAAATACGCACGCTATTCATTGGCAACAAAAAACAAGCAAAGACATCTTACTTGATACAGATCAAGAAGCTGCGCACTAAGGTCACGTATAGTTCGTATAAATTTTTTACGATCGATAGGTTGATGCACAAAAAAGTGGGTATTGCATTCTGCACCTATTTATGCGATAACTCACATAAATAGTGAACTCGATAGACCACAACACTTGGAGCACAATCAACGATGCGCAATAACCAACCTGTTACTCAAAAAGAATACCAGCTACCAGCTGGTGCGCTCTTAGTCTCTTACACCGACCTACAAGGCAATATCATTAAAGCTAACGAGGCTTTTGTGGAAGCTAGTGGCTACGCTTGGTCAGAACTCATGGGACAGCCGCACAACCTGCTCCGCCACCCAGACGTACCCGAACAAGTATTTGCCGATTTATGGGCAACCATTGAGGATGATCGTCCTTGGTCACAAATTGTTAAAAATCGTCGTAAAAACGGCGACCACTACTGGGTCTTAGCCAATACAACCCCAATTCGCGATGACAATGGACGCATTACGGGTTACATGAGCGTGCGCCAACCAGCCACACGCGAGCAAATCGCGGGTGCAGAAGCGGCTTATCGCGCAATTAGCGCTGGAAAAGCCAAACTTAAACACGGACAAGTGGACACGATTGGCAACCACATCAATACACTGGCTCACCTGAATCCACAGTGGACAATCATCCCGACGGGCATTGCATCCTTGGTTGCTTTTTTATTGCATTTATCGGGCGTGGTTATTGGTGTATGGGGCGAACTCTTTGTTACCTTACTCGCCTTATTAGCAGCAGCACATGCCATGTATTTTGTCAGTCGCATTAAAGAGTCGTTAACAGTGGTTGATGCGCTGGCTAATGGTAAGTTCGATACGCCCGTCAATACCTTTGGCGAAAACATCGCAGGGGTACTGGCGCGACGCTTGTCATCGATGCAAGTACGTTTAGGATCTAGCATTAACGACAACAATGAGATGTTGCTCAAATCGAAACGCTTAGAGCAAGCACTTGGAACCTTGCACGCTAACGTCATGGTAGCTGACCAAAATCGCACCATTATTTACGTCAACCCTTCGGTTGTTGCTTTGTTATCTCGACTAGAGAAAGACATTCAAACAGTATTACCCCACTTCCAAGCGAACAACTTGGTTGGCAAATCGATTGATATTTTCCATAAAAACCCACAGCATCAAATCACCATGCTCGACAATCTACGCGATACCTACGTAGCCAAAATCGACATTGCAGGACACCCCTTACAATTAGTGACCAACCCGATTTTTGACGACAATAAAAAACGCATCGGTACAGCAGTCGAATGGCAAGATGTGTTTATGGAACAAAAAATTCAATCTGAATTAGCGAACACACTCTCTCAAAATGCTAAGGGACACGTTGAAGCACGCATACAAACACAAGGCTTAACAGGCTTCTATGAATCATTGGCTAAACAGCTTAACGACATGTTTGCTGCGACAGAAATTGCGTTAACCAACTATGGAAAAGTAATGCATGCACTGGCTCAGAACGATTTAACTGAGCGTGTTAATGCTGATTTTGAAGGATTACGTGGTCGCGTTAATAGCGATATGAATGCATCGCTTTCTACCCTAGCCAGGACATTTGCTACCATCAGTCACAATATGTCACAAATCACACATAACATCGACCAACTCAATGTAGCCAGTCAGGAAAGCTCGCACCGCACGCAAGAAACAGCAGCATCCTTACAAGAGACGGCTGCCGCTGTTGAGCAAATCACAACCTCTATTCAGCGCGCAAGCGAAAGCACCCGTCAAGCAACCGATTTTGCCCACCAAGTACGCGCATCTGCAGGTAAAGGAGTCATCGTCGTCAATGAAAGTGTGACAGCGATGACAGAAATTGAAGCACACAGCCGTAAAATTGAAGAAATCACCAGCCTAATTGATTCTATCGCCTTCCAAACCAATCTATTGGCTCTGAACGCTGCCGTCGAGGCAGCACGAGCAGGTGAGCATGGTCGCGGCTTTGCTGTCGTTGCTAGCGAAGTGCGCGCCTTAGCAGGCAAGTCTGCCGATGCCGCGCGCGACATTAAGGGCTTAATTGAAGAAACCGTTGGTAAAATTCGTGCGGGATCTGGTAAAGTACAATCAACGGCAATGGTACTAAAAGAAATTGAAACGCAAGCAGCACAAGTAGAGCAGCTAGTCGAAAGCATCGCTTCAACCTCAGGCGAACAAGCTACGACAATGAACGAAATCCATCGCACCATTGAAAGCATTGACGAAATGACACAGCAAAGTGCGGCACAAGCAGGAGAACTGGCGGCTATGTCGGACAATATGAGCCAGCAAGCCAGTGAAGTGGCGCAGTTATTAGCGCAATTCCGCTTGCCTGCAGGTACTGTCAGCGCTCCACCCAGAGCAGTAACAGCAAATAAGCGCCCTGCGACTGGCTTACCTGCACCAAAAACGACACCAAATCCAGCCGCTGCATCGCTTAGCAATACTGAGTGGGAAGACTTTTAATCCACAGTGTTATCAACGCATTTTCACAAAAACGTCAAACAAAGCCCACATTATCTAGTATAATAGTGGGCTTTGTTTCTATTCCATTTTGAGCACACACCATGACGCCTATTGAACGCATCCGCAACATCGCCATCATCGCCCACGTTGACCACGGCAAAACAACGCTTGTTGACCAACTTCTTCGCCAATCTGGCACACTCGATGCCCGCAAGGACACAGGCGAGCGCGTCATGGACTCGAACGACATCGAAAAAGAACGTGGTATCACCATTTTGGCAAAAAATACCGCCATTAACTATACCGATGCCCGTGATGGTCAAGAATACCGCATTAACATCGTCGACACCCCAGGCCATGCTGACTTCGGCGGTGAAGTAGAGCGCGTATTATCTATGGTAGACTCAGTATTACTGTTGGTCGACTCGGTAGAAGGACCAATGCCACAAACACGTTTCGTAACGCAAAAAGCCTTAGCGCTTGGCTTAAAACCCATTGTTGTTGTCAACAAGGTTGACCGCCCACAAGCACGTACAGCCGCCGCATTAGATGAAACCTTTGACCTCTTCGTTCGCTTAGGTGCAACGGATGAACAATTGGACTTCACTGTGGTTTATGCATCTGGCTTAAATGGCTTTGCTGGCATGGAAGAAACGGTGCGTTCAGGTGACATGACACCACTATTCCAAACCATTATTGACGTGGTTGAACATCCTAAAGTCGATATGGATGCACCTTTCCAAATGCAAGTGACTCAGTTGGACTATGACACCTACAAAGGCATTATCGGTACAGGTCGCATTCAACGTGGTACAGTTAAAACCAATACCCAAGTCACGGTTATCGATCGTCAAGGCAATAAACGTAATGGTCGTATTTTGGAAGTATTGCGTTCAAATGGCCTAGATCGCGAACAAGTTGCCGAAGCGCAAGCGGGCGAAATCATTTCTTTCACTGGGTTAGATCCACTCTTTATTTCGGATACGATTTGTGATCCAAGTTGCGTAGAAGCGATTCCTGCTTTGAGCGTTGAAGAACCAACCGTATCGATGACCTTCCAGGTCAACACAAGCCCGTTCGTTGGTAAAGAAGGCAAGTTATTAACGAGCCGTCAAATTCGTGATCGCTTAAACAAAGAACTGATGACTAACGTCGCTTTGCGTGTCGAAGATACGGAAGATGCGGAGAAGTTCCGCGTATCTGGTCGTGGTGAATTGCACTTGTCTGTTTTAATTGAAAACATGCGCCGCGAAGGATTCGAACTAGGCGTTTCTCGTCCAGAAGTTATCTTCCGCGAAGTCGACGGTGAGGTGCAAGAACCTTATGAAACCTTAACGATTGACGTCGAAGAAGTGCATCAAGGCGCTGTTATGGAACAACTCGGAAAACGTAAAGCAGAAATGAAAGACATGATTCAAGATGGTCATGGTCGTGTACGTTTAGACTTCATTATTCCTTCTCGTGGCTTAATTGGTTTCCGTGGCGAGTTTTTAACCTTAACGCAAGGTTCTGGCTTGCTTTACTCGACTTTCTCGCATTATGGCCCTCGTATTCCTGGCACCATGGGACAACGTCATAACGGCGTGCTCATTTCGATGGATACGGGCAAGGCTTTAGCTTACTCGTTAGACAACTTGCAAGAACGTGGTCGCTTAATGATTGGTCATGGTGATGAAGTATACGAAGGCTTGATTATCGGCATTCACAGCCGTGACAATGATTTGGTTGTCAACCCGTTAAAAGGCAAAAAGTTAACCAACATGCGCGCTTCTGGTACAGACGAAAACGTGGTGTTAACACCACCAATTCGTATGACGCTAGAACAAGCGCTCGAATTTATCGACGATGACGAGTTGGTCGAAGTCACACCAAAAAGCGTACGTATTCGCAAAAAATACTTAACTGAACTCGACCGCAAGCGCTTTGGTCGTAAGGAATAAGTTAAGGTTCTGTTTAACCTGTCAATATAACCCCGCTATGCGGGGTTATTTTTATCGCGATTTCATGAATAAAAAGCGTACAAAAACGCGCCTTCGCTTTATAATCGATCCATCTTATCAAGGTCGTTAAGCTATGAGTACACCAACGCCTTCAACAAAACCACATATTCTTGTTGTTATCGAGAATCATCTTATTGGCATGGCACTCGGCCATGTATTAAGTATTAACGGCTACGAGGTTAGCCTGCATCAACATCCGCAAGATGCTATTAGCTTTATGGCACAGCACAGCACCGATTTAATTTTGCTCGATACCGATATTCCTGACGTTAAAGGCTGTCAAGCTTGCGAATGCCTTAGAACACTGAGTCAACAACCCAACATTCCTATTATCGTCTTAGTTAATGCCGACAACACGCAAGTGATTGATGACGCTTTTGGTGCTGGTGCTACCGACTTTATTACCAAGCCAATTCATTGGCCGTTGTTATCGCGTCGGATCCAATTTGCTTTACGTGCTGTCTCAACCGCATCACAGCTGACGCGTTTAACGTTGCACGATAAATTAACCGATCTACCCAATCGAGATTTTTTTATTGAGGTAATGAATCAATGGACGCACAAATTAACAGACCCTAATAAAGCAACCCAATTTGCGGTGCTCGCTTTTGATGTTGATCGCTTCAAATATGTTAACCAATCGCTCGGCACCCAAGCGGGTGATGTATTATTACAAGCGATCGCGCACAGATTGCGCACCATTGCCCGCGAGGGCGATGTGATCGCACGTCTCGGTTCGGATGAGTTTATTATCTTGGTTGAAATTCATGCCAAGGATGCGATTGATGTAATTGCTGCGCGCTATTTTCGCAGCCTAATTGATGCTTATGACATTACTGGCGAACAGCGCTTCATTACCATCTCGCTTGGCATTGCTTTAGCGCCAGCAGATAGCCAAGAAGCTGAAACCTTACTTGCGTGCGCCAACACTGCCAAAACAAGGGCTAAGAAAGCGGGCGGTAATCAACTACAGTTTTATACTGCCGATATGAATGCGCAGGCAAGTAAACGTTTTCAATTAGAAAACGATTTACGCCAAGCGATTGCACTAGGACAATTACAACTACGTTTCCAACCAAAAATCAATGCAGAAAACTACCAGCTTGCTGGGGCAGAAGCACTCGTAACTTGGCAACACCCTAGGTTAGGGCTCTTGTCTCCCGATGATTTCATCCCGATTGCAGAAGAGACGGGCATGATCGTTGCCATTGGCGATTGGATATTGCAACAAGCCTGTTTGCAATGCGCTATCTGGCAAAAGCAAGTCGCGCACTTTCACATGGGCATTAATTTGTCATCACGCCAGTTTTTACAACACAATTTACCCACACAAGTCGCCATCGCCTTGCAAAACAGTCAGCTAAATGCAAAGCAACTCGATTTAGAAATTACCGAAAGCTTAGCTATGATTGATGTACAACACACGACAGCCATACTCAACCAACTCAAGGCGCTTGGCGTCAATTTATCGATTGATGACTTTGGTACGGGTTATTCTAGCTTGGCATATTTACAACGCTTCCCTGTCGACAGCATCAAAATTGATCGTTCTTTTGTTATGTCTATTGGCACAGACACAGCAACAACAGCCGATGAAAAAATTGTTACTTCAATTATCGCTATGGCGAATAGCCTACAACTTAACGTCGTTGCTGAAGGTGTAGAAACGCGTTATCAAGCAGACTTTTTACGCCAACAAGGCTGTAACACGCTACAAGGTTATTATTTTGGACGACCAATGACAGTAAATGACTTTGAATCTGCCTATCCTGAACTATATAATGGTAACATTTAACCCTAAAGTTATTCAGTAGCGATTACGCTCAATGGAGTATTATGCAATACAAAATTTCGCCTAACACTAGCAGAAGTGCTACTTATCCACATAGCTGGTTTATTCTCAACCTAATTCTTGTGCATTTATTCGCTTCTTACACCATGCTGGAAATTGGTTATGCGAGTGATGTCATGTTTATCCCTTTGTTTTCCATGGTTATATTAGCAATACTTTGGTGGGTTGCTAAACAGAAACAACAGGCTGGTGATTGGTTTGTTGCGGCACATTGGCTACTGATGACAAAACGTGCCAAGCTGTTAATTATTTTTTATTTAGTCGGCGTACTCATGGGCGGCTTCACCTACTTTATGGTTGGTATGAGCCCACTGAAAGGCGGCGACGTAACGACTATTGCACTACGAATGGGTGCCGTTCCTGTATTTTTAGGCGTATTGGTGACATTTGTACTTTCTGGTGGCTCTATTTTTGATGCACAACGCGGCATGGTGGCACAAAAAATTGTCGATCAATTTCCTGCCCCCCAAGACATAGTCGTTATTAGCCAGGCTGAAGGTGCCGGCGCTGAAGGTGCCAATACCACACCACAGGATCACTAATCAAAATGACACAGCTTCCTGCAAACAAAAAACGCATCCCTTTTTTCTGGGGTTGGCTGACGTTACTACTGGCTGCGATCGTGTGGTCAATCAGTAATTATTTAGTTGCACCGCCTAGCAACAATCAAACTGCCGATGCCTTGCCTTGGAATGCCCACATGGATGAAGCCAACAACCTGAACGTGCTTGGATTAACGCTAGGAAAAAGCACCACGCGTGATGCGATGGCGCTTTATGGCAAAGAGGTAGAGATTAAACTATTTACAGACAAGGAAAATCAACCGGTCAGTATCGAAAGCTTTTTTGAAGATATGTACATTGGTTATAGTTTACGTGGACGATTAATACTCACGTTAGCCACTGATGCTGATCAACTACAAAGCATTTTTTTGCGCGGTGGACGGGTAAAAAGCAGCGAATCTGGCGCACATGAAATCACGATTTCTGGAGCTGATATTGGTAACATACTTGATTTACCGATTCGGGCTTTAACCTACATTCCCTATCCTAAGCTAGATGAAGCGACCTTAACACAGCGCTTTGGCACCCCTGAAGAAGACACTATTGGTGCAGATGGCTTGAAACGCTGGCATTATCCAGACAAGCAGCTCACCATTATTTTTGATGATTCGGGTCGAAAAACCTTGGAATTTGGTGAATAGTCACAGCAAATTTCATTTAGAGATCATCTTTATCTTTTAAGATTGCACCCTATTGTGCAACGAAATGGAGTTAACTTACATATGAGCAACCATATTTTTACATCAGAATCGGTATCAGAAGGTCATCCAGATAAAATTGCTGACCAAATTTCAGATGCTATTCTGGATGCTATTTTGGCACAAGACCCTAAAGCACGTGTCGCTTGTGAGACTTTTGTTAAAACAGGTATGGTACTCGTCGGTGGAGAAATTACGACTTCGGCATGGGTAGATATTGAAGACCTAGTGCGGAAGGTTGTTAAGGATATTGGCTATGATCGTGGCGAATTAGGCTTTAATGGTGATGACTGCGCAGTACTATCGGCCATTGGTAAGCAATCTGCAGATATTGCCGTAGGGGTTGACGAAGATCCAGAAGCCGCTAAAGAAATGGGGGCAGGTGACCAAGGGCTGATGTTCGGTTACGCCAGTAACGAAACTGAAACACTCATGCCTGCGCCAATTTATTATGCGCACCGTTTAGTAGAGCGACAAGCGGCAATGCGCAAACAAAAAGTCCTACCTTGGTTACGCCCAGATGCGAAAAGCCAAGTCACATTACGCTATGAAAATGGTATTCCTGTTGGGGTTGATGCCGTGGTGTTATCGACACAACACGACCCAGATATTTCGACCAAAGACTTACGCGAAGCAGTCATGGAAGAAATTATTAAGCCCGTTATCCCTGCAAACTGGTTACACAAAGAGACGTTATTTCACATCAACCCGACAGGACGCTTCGTTATTGGTGGTCCAGTTGGTGACGCTGGCCTAACAGGGCGTAAAATTATCGTCGATAGTTATGGTGGTATGGCACGTCACGGTGGTGGCGCTTTTTCTGGTAAAGACCCTTCTAAAGTCGACCGTTCAGCCGCCTATGCTGGTCGCTATGTTGCCAAAAACATTGTTGCCGCTGGCTTAGCAGACAAATGTGAAATTCAGGTTTCTTATGCCATTGGCGTGGCCAAGCCAACCTCGATTAGCATCGAAACTTTTGGCACAGCCAAGGTCGCACCAGCATTGATTGAAAAGCTTGTCGCAGAACACTTCGATTTGCGCCCTCGCGGCATTATTGAAATGCTAGACCTGTTACGCCCTATTTACCGCCAAACAGCAAGTTATGGTCACTTTGGTCGCGAATTAGCTGACTTTACTTGGGAGCGTACAGACAAAGCAGCATTACTCCGTGCTGAGGCTGGACTAGCATGAAACTCTCTGCAGAATTTTTTCCACCCCGCACCCAAGAAGGACTAGATAAGTTAGTTGAGGTTGCAGAAGGTTTTCGCCCTTTTAACCTAGACTATTTATCGGTCACCTATGGTGCTGGTGGCAGTACACAAGAGCGTACTTTAGCAACGGTAAAAGCACTACGCGCGCGCGATTGGGATGTGGCTCCGCATCTCACCTGCGTGGACTCCGAGCGTAACAAAATTACTGAACTACTTAAAACCTATATGGACTTAGGTGTGCACCGTATTGTTGCTTTACGTGGTGATATCCCTTCTGGCATGCGTGATTTAGGTGATTTTAATTATGCGTCAGACCTTGTTGCTTTTATTCGTGAAACAACGGGAGATCATTTTCATATTGAAGTTGCTGCCTATCCTGAAGTACACCCGCAAGCCAAAAGCTGGCAAACCGATATGCAGCACTTTGGTGAAAAAATGGCAGCGGGTGCTAATGCCGCGATTACGCAGTATTTCTTCAATCCCGATGCTTACTGCCGTTTTGTGAATGCGGCACGCGCACAGCAAATCAACGGACCGATTATTCCTGGCATTATGCCGATTACTAACTATGAACAGCTTGCACGCTTTTCTGATGCCTGTGGATCAGAAATTCCACGTTGGTTGCGCAAGCGCTTAGAAGCATTTGGTGACGATAAGACTGGGATTGCCGAACTCGGTTTAGAAGTCATTGGCGACCTGTGCGAACGCGTCATTAAAGGCGGCGCTCCAGGACTACATTTTTACGCAATGAATGCATTAGAACCAACACGGACACTAATGGCGCGTGCGCGTAATTTAGCACCTTAATTCACGCCATGCGCACAATTCGTCTTTACCTATCAGGCAATTATCCGAACGCAGGCACGTCACTTGCCCTGCCAGATGAAGCCAGACATTATTTAGTCAATGTGTTGCGTGCACGTGATGGTTTCTCGATTTCGCTATTTAATGGCGCAGGAACCCTAGCCCAAGCACGCTTACAATTGGGCAAAAAGGACGCATCAGTCTGCATCGAATCTGTTGTAGCAGACACCAGCATGGAGTCACCGCTACACTTGACCTTGGCGCAAGGCATCTCGCGCGGCGAACGCATGGATACCAGTCTGCAAAAAGCGACCGAATTGGGCATAACCGCTATTCAGCCTTTATTTACGCAGTATTGTGAAGTAAAACTGGAAGACCAAGAAAAAGTAGCTAAACGTATGGCACACTGGCAGCAGGTCATTATTAGTGCTTGTGAGCAATCAGGACGCAGCTGTGTCCCTACCCTTCACGCACCCATGTCACTAAATGATTGGTTAGCTACGCGCCCCAGCGGGCTTGTATTGCATCCTTATGTTACGCAACGTTTGAACACACTTGAGGCGGATTTATTTGCACAACCGCAGTCTTTATTAATCGGTCCAGAAGGCGGATTATCCGAAGCAGAAGTAACGCAGGCAACAGCGATAGGCATGATCGCCGTTCAACTTGGTAAACGCATTTTACGCACCGAGACCGCTGGACCTGCCGTTATTGCCGCATTACAAAGTTTATTTGGTGATGCTTAGCTTAGGCTTTAAGCCGTCACTAAGCCAGTATCGTTTTCTAAACTGTGCATAAATTCCGTCAAACTCTGCAATAAGCGCAAACGCTCGTTTATCGACGGTAAAGATAACCGCTTTATACCCTCGCCTCCAACGTATAACCTTACCTGTGGCGGCAGTTGTTGCATAAGACGTTGCAGTTGCTCGTCTAATATTGACACATTCGTAGACTCAGCAACAGACAAACAAAGTATATCGACTTGATGCGCCTCGACAGCTTGCATTATCGTTGATACAGGGGTTTGCACACCTAAATTAATGGCAGGGAAACTCAGTAAACGTGCAATATTTTCGAGCATCAATAGCACCAAACCATGCTGCTCCCCTGGTAGGGTCGTCAGCAGCAACTTCGGTTTATCTGATGACGGTTGCGGCAATCTATCTAAACTAATTCGCAGTTTATTCTGCAATAGCTCACTCAACATAAGTACGCTCACCCGTAGCAACACGACTCGGTTTAGGAAATTGGTATCGTCTTTCCCACATGCGTAAGACATCTTTAGAAATGCCGGTTTCTCGTTCAACACGACTAATCGAATACATGGCTATTCTCTTGTTTGGTCAATTGACTACTCACTTGCTGCACCTGTAACAGTGCTTGTTGAAGCTGTTGCTGACAACAACCCACATTCATGCGCATAAAACCTTGAGCAATCGCACCAAAATGCGTTCCATTGCTTAATCCCAGACCCGCCTGATTTATCCACCAGTCGACCTGATGCTGTTGCTCGGAAAAATAAGCAGAGGCATCTAGCCATAACAAATAGCTGGCTTGTGGGCGCATGATGACCAACTCAGGCAGACACGATGCTAGTGCCTTGGTAGCGCGTGCGACATTATCACGCAAATACACCAGCAAACTCGCCAACCACGCAGCACCAGCATCGCTATAAGCCGCTTGAAGCGCATGCAAACCCAATAGTCCAGCCTCTCCCGCCCGCGTTCGCTGCTGTATGTGCAAAAACTGTCGGCGCAATTGCTCATTTTCAATAATGGCGTAAGCAGTTTGCATTGCTGCCAAATTAAAGGTTTTACTCGGCGCATTTAGCGTAATCGTTTGCGCCGAAATTTCTGGCGACAAAGACGCAAAGGGATGGTGCTTACTTTGTGTATCGAGCAGCAAATCACTCCACACCTCGTCAGCAACCACGGTGATCTGATAGCGCAGACACAATTCGGCCAATCGTAATAAAGACACACGCGACCAAACACGCCCTGATGGGTTATGCGGATTAGACAGTAACAACAATTTAATCTGCTGTGTGCGCATCGCTGTTTCAATGGCTTGCCAGTCTAATTCATAACGCGGTGTTTGCTCTTGTGATACCGATAAAGGCACTTCCACTAATCGCCGCTCCAAATGCGTCACCGAACGCATAAAAGGCGGATAAACAGGGGTAAACACCATCACTGCATCACCTGGCTGTGTCACCGCTTGTATCGAAAGATAAATACCACTAACGACACCTGATAACCACACGACGGATTCAGCCGCGGGTGCCCATTGATGTTGACGCTGCTGCCAGTCACTTACACTTTGCGCTACCGATAAGGGAACTTGCGTATAGCCCAGAATAGGGTGATTTAAACGCGATTGAATGGCTGCCAACACAAAATCGGGTGTCGCCAAATCCATATCGGCTACCCACATAGGAATCACATCGGCACGACCAAACAGCGTCTCGCGCGCATCATACTTTTCTGCCCAAGTCCCCTGCCTATCTATTTGGCGATCAAACGATGGCTTCATCGACAATAACGCCAAAAACTCACCTGACAAAGGTTAAGCTGATAATGGCGTGCGTCGTCTCGCAACAAACTCGGCAAGTCTATTGGTACTGAAACCGCCTCAAAATGCGTTGACAATAAACGGCTAAGGGTATCGAAGCTACTCACATTCTCACCATCTTGCTTAAAGCCGCCCAAACGTTCCGATGGCGCTACGCGACTTGAATCATAATGGCTACTAATCACCAATAAACCACCAGGCGCTAAACGTTCATGAATTTTGGCTAAGAATGCCCGTGGTTGTGCCAAACCAGCTAGAACTTCATTCAATATCAACGTATCATAACCAGTAAAAATCGCTTTTAAATTATTCGGGTCTTGCTGTAGAAACTGAATATTGTCGGCAAGGGTTAAGCCAACATCTTGCAAACTTGTTTCAACAAATGCTGGAATATCACCCTCTTCCGAAAGCTGGTAACGAATGCGGCCGGCTGTTTGCAATTGATTGGCGACACGAATAAAACGTGCCGAAAAATCGATCCCTGTAAGCGATTGGGCATGCGGCGCCAAGGCAAACACGCTACGACCAACAGAACAACCGATTAGCAATGCCTTGCCAAGCTGCGGTGCAACATGCAACACCGCCTCTGCTAAGGCTTGCGGATAGTTCGGAATAGGTAAGGCGCTACTCGCATAATGCGCAGCACAGGCTTGCACCACATCTGCATCCGTTTCTATGGTGCTAAATTCGGTAATCACTGGCGCATCACTGGCAATATAACGAAAGCCCGCGTGCTGAAAAAAGTGCCGTCTAAAAGCATAACGAGAATGTAAATTTGCTTCATTACCGCTCGAAATCCACGAGCCACCTTTAAAAATATTGTGTTTATTATCGAAAGTTGGTGTCGTGAAGTCGTCGTATAAAGGATGCACCTTAAAGCCATCAAAAGGATAAATGGGTGTTTCTGTCCATTGCCAAACATTGCCAACGATATCGTAAACCTCACCAAACAAATTGGCATCGACGGGCGTAGAAGATGCGTACTGCTCTAAATTCAAATTTGCACCAATGCCAATAGCCGAGTCGGTGTCTGGCAAACTACATTGTGCGCGCAAACGCAAATACTCATCTTCACTGGGTAAACGAATCGGCTCCCCAGTTTGCGCTGCTTTCCAATTACAAAATGCTTTTGCCTCTAAATAATTCACCTCTACTGGCCAAGACCAAGGCATCATAATTTCATCTGTCAATGTCCGCAAATAATAACCATCATGGCGTTTTAACCAAAAAGACGGATATTCGGCTTGACTAAACGCGAGCCAATCTCGTCCCTCTTCTGTCCAGTAGGTTGGCTGTTGGTATCCCCCTGCTTCGACAAAAACCAGAAACTCCCCATTAGACACTAACATGGCTGCTGCTTTAAACGCGGCTATGGTTGCATGGTGCTCGCCATACTCATTATCCCAACCGTACAAATTGGCCGGGTCGTGATGACGAATGCTGACAGTACCAGTGGGCACAGTAACCCATTTATTTTCTGGTGCAATTCGTTGTTGATCGGGACAGAGCGGAAAACAGGGGTGTGAACCTACCGCGTGTATAGGCAACTGCCTAATCAGCACCGAAGAGGTCTCTAAGTGAATACGCTCATGTTCAATGCCCATTAAAATCGGCCACACTGGATTTTGCCAATTGATTGGAAAACGAATAGGAATGCGCTCAATCAAGGCCAAGATAGCACTTTTAACCTGCTGGCGGTAGTGACGTACCGCCTCAACGCTTGGCCAATCGTAATGTGCGTCATTTAAATCGTCCCACGACATTTCATCT
Organism: Thiotrichales bacterium; assembly: GCA_022759035.1. Classification (GTDB taxonomy): domain Bacteria; phylum Pseudomonadota; class Gammaproteobacteria; order Thiomicrospirales; family Thiomicrospiraceae. The sequence goes on along the minus strand of JAEMQD010000008.1, from coordinate 38,206 downwards.
ACGCCAATGGCAAACATCGATTCAAAAACAGGATTAATCCGATCTAATAAGTTGGCCAACACCAACTTATTCACAAAAAAAGTGGCGGTATGACCAAAATAAAAAATGAGCGGATGACGAAGAGAGCAAGGCTTTTGATAATATGCCGCCTCTGTTTTAATCACTTCAAACAGTAATTCATATAGCGCCCACGTCTGCTCAAAATAATCGCGCAACTGCTGGCGAAACGCTAATTCGTCTCGTGCCTGCAAACCAAACTTAGGATAGCTTATGACCAATGACGACGAATTCATTTAGACAAACCCTATTCAAAATACGATAACTTTTGTCATTATACGCGACGGCTATACAAATACATTGCCAATAAAAAAACAAACAAATCGACAACACAGGCACAGTAATTGCTTATATTTTCTTATTCATTAGCAAAAGTAACGCTTAATTAAAGAGATAACAATGAAAAATACGATTAAACCAACACAAAAAGCAATTCTCCTTCCCGATTCGGAAGCAATCATTTCTAAAACCGACTTGCATGGCAATATCACCTATGTTAATGAAACCTTTATCACTACCTCTGGCTATAGCCGAGAAGAGCTTATTGGCAAACCACAAAGTATTATTCGCCACCCAGACATGCCAGCACAGGTTTTTGCTGAGCTATGGGCAACCATCAGCGCTGGTCAAACATGGCGAGGAGTAATCAAAAATTTAGCTAAAAATGGCGATTACTACTGGGTAGAATCTCAAGTTTCACCCATCAAGCAACAAGGCAATATTATTGGCTATGCCTCTGTCCGCTCCGCACCGACACAAAAGCAAATTAACGAAGCAGAGCAAACCTACCAAGCAATGCGACACCACACTTATCACCAACCCAGAACCAGTTTCCAACTGCGTCACTTAACCTTGCGTCCAAGACTAACCCTCTTTGCTTTTGTGCTTGCTATGCTCTCTGCACTTGTGGGAAGTGTTGGCATTATTGGACAGGCAACATCGAATGCTCAGTACGAATCATTGATCAACACACATATTATTCCCGCAACGCACCTTAAACAAAGTCTAGCAGCACTATCCGAAATCCGCGCGCAGTTGCTGTTAGCCTTGCAGCACGATCCCAACCAACTCTTTGCCAAAGAGCATGATCACCCATTAAGCTTTCATCATCAACAAGTTGAGCAGCAAATACTACGTGCGCAAACAGAACTTGCACAAGCCATCAACAGTAGCAGCAGCAATACTGAACAACTTAATGTAATGCGTGAATTGGAAAATAAACTCATTACCCAAGGCGTTCTACCTACGGTTAAGCTACAACAAAGTGGTCAGTTTACCGAAGCAAACGCTACGTTCTTGCATCAGGTTAACCCGTTGATCAAAAATCTAGACACGCTAGCTACACCTATACTCACACAAATTGATACCGACAGCTTAAACGCCATGCATTATGCTCAACAGCGCTATCAGCTCGTATTTATTGTTTCTATTTTGCTCACATTAGCTGGCATCCTATTTGCCATTATTTTTAGCCGCTATTTAGCTAATGGTATTGTGACTCCATTAGATGAAGCCTTAAAACAATTTAGTGCTATGGGTAACGGCGACTTATCACAAAAAATTCCCTTAACTGGCTGTGACGAGCCAGCACTGTTATTAAATCATATTGCTGGATTACAAACGCATTTGCGTGTCATGCTAGACGAAATACGCCAGAACGCATTTGCTGTATCTGAGCACAGTCAACACATCAACAACGAAATGCACCAAGTTGATCACAATGCCAAAGATCAACAACAGCGCGTCACCCTTATGGCGAACCTTGGTGAGCAATTTAGCCTATCAATTAATGACATTGCACAAAGTGTTACCAAAGTCGCACAAGACGCGCACGACGCTTACCATCAAGCAAAAGAAGGCATTAACGGGTTAGAAAAAGGCATCGAAGCGACACATCACGTTGCTGAACGCGTGCAGTTAACTGGCCAACACATGAACAAACTACATTTAGAAATTGGGAAAATTTCTGCCATCACCAACACCATTAGCGAAATTGCCGAACAAACCAATCTGCTCGCATTAAATGCCGCTATTGAAGCTGCTCGCGCTGGGGAACATGGTCGAGGCTTTGCTGTCGTTGCCGATGAGGTTCGTACCTTGGCAGAAAAAACAGCACAAAGTACAAATATTATTAATCACACGGTTAGCGAGTTTCAATCTATCATCGAAACAGCAACAGAAGACATGCAACAATCGGTAGCAGAGGTCGATCATAGCGTTGCCGTTATTCATGTTAGCCGAGACAATATGCAACACATCACGCAATCTAGTGCCGATGTGTCCGACATGGTGCAACACATTGCTGCAAGCACAGAAGAACAGGCAGTAGCCAGCAAAGAACTCGCTGAGAGCGTAGATCATATTCGTACTCTAGCAGAACAAAGTGCTGCTGTCGCGCATAATGCGGGCAAATCGGTAGAGCAATTATCTTATTCAGCAGAAAGCTTAAAGCAGCTCATTATCCGCTTTAAACTTGTTTAACAGATAATCGGCGTGTCAGGCAACCGCAACCGCAATATCATGTGGGTCAACTAACATATCAGGTGTCAATAAAAATGATTCATATTGGCAACTAATAAGCTGAAAGATGCAACGTGCTATTCGTGTATTTTTGTTAGGCATGCAACCTGAGCATCTTATATAAGATTAATGACAAAGAGATGACATTCTTAGCGCTGTTATTTTTCATGGACGCTTTACACAGTAAACGAATACTTATGCTAGACTAGCGCTCTTCATTTTCGTCTGCTTTATGGATATTTCTATGCTTCTACCTGCTGTTCCTCATCTTGAAACTGCATTAAAAGGCCCATTACTCAACATCGAAAAAAAGTTATTAGCGAATAAAGCAGTTATCGAGTCTTGGTTCCGTTGCCAATTCCGCAACACGCCCGCACCATTTTATGCATCTGTCGACTTACGTAATGCTGGCTTTAAATTAGCGCCAGTCGATACCAATTTATTTCCTGCAGGGTTCAATAATTTGCACCCAGATTTACGCCCTTTAGCCATTAAAGCCGTACAAAATGGCATTGAACGCCATTGTCCCATTACCGATGGCGTGTTAATTATTCCAGAAAACCATACACGCAATCTTTACTACCTTGAAAATCTGTGTACCTTAGCTGGCCTCATTACCGATGCTGGCTATGCGGTACGTATTGGCAGTCTGAATCCAGAAATTCAAACAGCAACCAACATCGATTTACCTTCTGGACGCCCCCTAACACTAGAACCGATCGTTCGCTCGGGCAACCGCGTTGGTGTTGATCAGTTTTTTCCCTGTGCTGTGCTACTCAATAACGACTTAGCTTCTGGCATACCAGATTGTTTACAAGGTATCGAACAGGTCTTGCTACCACCACCTAGCCTTGGTTGGCATAGCCGTACTAAAAGCGCCCACTTCACACACTATCGCAATGTTGCACAAGAATTTGCCGAAATGATCGACTGTGACCCCTGGTTTTTCGACCCCCTATTCAGCACAAGCGTTGGTGTCGACTTCAAAGAAGGTGTTGGTATCGACAAATTAATTAACGAATGTGAAAAGCTGCTCGTTGATATTCAAACTGCTTACGATGCCCATGGTATTGAACACAAACCCTATTTAATTGTTAAGGCCGATGCGGGTACTTATGGCATGGGAGTAATGTCCATTCAAGACCCACAAGCGCTCGCCGCACTGAACAAAAATGCCCGTAAAAAAATGACAAGTGGCAAAGAAGGGTTAAGCACGGAAAAAGTGATTATTCAAGAAGGGGTTTATACCTTTGAAACCGTTAGCGACGCTGTTGCTGAACCAGTCGTGTATATGATTGATCATGCCGTTATTGGCGGTTTTTATCGTGTCCATACAGGCAAAACGGCAACCGATAATCTGAATGCGGTGGGGATGCACTTTGAGCCTTTAGCTTTTGCCGATGCTTGTATTCAGCCAGATGCGCGATTGAATCCTGATGCAGCCCCTAACCGTTTTTATGCTTATGGGGTGGTTGCACGACTGGCACTCATTGCCGCAGCGCGCGAATTGCACGATACGCAAAACCTGAGTGAATAATTTATGTTGCAACAACATCCATTAAACAAAGACAGCGCGCGCTTTATTGCACCTTTTGAGCCTGTTTTTAATCGCTTACGCTCGCCTTTCGATGCTTTTGTGCATAACACAATAGCAGGCGGTTTGTTGCTTATGCTAACAGCCATTTTAGCGTTAATCTGTGCTAACAGCTTACTCTCGCAATGGTATAGCGAAGTGTTTCATATCCATTTAAGCATTCAACTGGGTGCGTGGGGACTAGATTACACGCTGCACCATTGGATTAACGATGGTTTGATGACTCTGTTCTTTTTTGTGGTTGGCCTTGAACTAAAACGAGAATTGCTCGTTGGTGAACTTGCTGAACCCAAGCAAGCAATGTTACCGATTCTTGCCGCGATAGGCGGCATGATTTTCCCCGCGCTCATTTACTGGTATTTTAATCCGAGTGGTGAAGCGACCGCTGGCTGGGGTGTGCCAATGGCTACCGATATTGCTTTTGCATTAGGCGTTATTTCGCTGTTGGCAGGACGTATCCCCAAAGCGCTGATCGCTTTTCTTGTTGCGCTGGCGATTGTCGATGACTTAGGTGCGGTACTCGTCATTGCTGTCTTTTATACAGAGCAACTTTCCGCGCCCTTATTGATGTTGGCTGGTATCATCACCCTACTACTCATCCTCATGAACCGATCAGGCATTCGTCATCCCATTGCTTATTTTATCGTAGCAATCGCCTTATGGCTGACATTACTCAACTCGGGCGTTCATGCCACCATTGCGGGTGTCATTACCGCCTTTACCATCCCCGCGCTACCACGCTACAACACCCGAGCATTTAGCCAACAAATGCGTAGTGCGCTCGACTCCTTCGATCGGGCAGCAAAAGATAGTAGCGGCAATTTATTGCGTAATCACGCGCAATTTGAAATATTGCAGCGCTTAGAACACAAGGTGCAAGGCGTTGCCACGCCGCTACAACGCCTAGAACACAGCCTTAATCTACCCGTAGCTTTTTTAGTATTGCCTATTTTCGCCTTCGCGAACGCGGGTATTACTATCGATTTTGACCAGTTGGTCGCCAGCCTTAACCACCCTGTTACCCAAGGAGTGCTCTTTGGTTTATTGTTCGGCAAACTGATTGGTATTGCCCTAGTGAGTATCATCGCAATTAAATTAGGATTGGCTAAATTACCGCAAGACGTAACGTTCACCCACATTATTGGTGTTGCACTCCTTGGCGGTATTGGCTTTACCATGGCGATTTTTATTGCTGAAATTGGTTTTCAAGGTCAACCGACACTTATTATAGAAGCAAAAATCGGCATTTTCCTTGCCTCGCTCATTGCTGGCGTTGTCGGTTACGCCTTCTTAAAAACTGTTATTCGTCGGTAGGAAGTTATCCATGAAAACGCTGGTCATTATGGACCCCATTGCGAACATTAAGCCTTACAAAGACAGCAGTTTTGCCATGATGCTCGCTGCACAAGCACGGGGTCATGCGCTATATTACTGTACATTGGCTGACATGTACTTTGCGCAGGGAATCGCCAGCGCCCATGCTTTTCCTGTGCAAGTGGTCGATCAGCACGATGATTACTATCAACTCGGCACGCAACAAGCTTGTGCATTAAGCGATTTTGATATTATTCTGATGCGCAAAGACCCACCTTTCGATAACAGCTATTTATATGCTACGCATTTATTAGACCATGCTAAAGCGGCTGGCGTATGCGTTGTCAACGATCCGCAAGCGTTACGTGATGTCAACGAAAAGCTCTTTATTTTGCAATTCCCGCAGTGTATTGCACCAACACTAGTGACGGCGAATGCATCTGCTATTCGCCAATTCTGGATGGAACAAGGCGATATTATTCTTAAGCCTTTACATGCCATGGGCGGCGCGGGGATTTTTCGCTTATCGGCCAACGATCCGAACGTCGGCGTGGTAATAGAAACACTCACCAATCATGGTCAATACTTAATTATGGCGCAGCGTTACCTGCCCGAAATTGCGCAGGGTGACAAACGCATTTTGCTTATTGATGGTGAACCAGTCCCTTTTTGTCTTGCGCGGTTGGCACAACAAGGCGAAACGCGTGCCAACTTAGCTGCTGGCGGGCGCGGAGTCGTTCAGGCCTTATCGGCACGCGATTATTGGTTGGCACAACAAATCGCGCCGCGTTGCCAACAAATGGGATTGCGTTTTGTCGGGCTGGATGTCATTGGTGACTATATCACCGAAATTAATGTCACCAGTCCCACCTGTATTCGTGAAATTGATGCTGCAACCGATCTGAATATCGCCGAAAAGCTTATGCTAAGTTTAGAACAAAGCGTCATAGCCCGTGGACATTAATGTGCTATGAATCGTCGCACCCTTTTCCGCCTGTTTTTAGCAACCAGCGTCACGCCGCTTATAGCCTGCCATCGTCCGCAACAGGCTTTTAATGAAACGATTGCTGTGTTTGGCACACTCGTTAACCTGACCGTCTATGCGCAAACGCAAACGCAAGCGACACAGGCTTTTTCTGCCGTCAATAGCCGATTTCAACAAATACACAAGGAATGGCACGCTTGGGAAAAAGGTGGACTCGTCAGCAAAATTAACGACGCAATTGCTCAAGGACGTGCTATTGAGGTTGGTGCCGAGGTTGCCCATTTTATTCAACGCAATCAACTGCTGTGCCAACAAACGCAAGGCTTATTCGACCCAGGTATTGGTAAACTGATCAAGCTATGGGGCTTTCAACAAAATAGCTACGAAAACAACCACGCACCCAGTCAAGATGCCATACAAGCGCTATTGTCCCAAAAACCAAGTATTATGGACATTACTTGGCAAGATGATCGCTTGTTTTGTGCTAACCCGAGCGTTGCCCTCGATTTTGGTGCTAGCGGCAAAGCTTATGCCCTTAATGCTGCGACAGAAACACTGAAAACACAAGGGATAGAAAATGCGACTATCGTCATCGGTGGTGATATTCAGGTATTGGGTACGAAACCAGAAGGGCCTTGGCAAATTGGTATTAATGACCCGAGCCACCCTGGTAAAGCAAAAGCACAGCTAGCATTAGCGGCTGGCGAGGTCGCCTGTTCATCGGGCACTTACGAGCGCTTTTATACCGATCAGGGTAAAAAAGTGAGCCATATCATTCACCCCCTAACAGGACAAACTGTTACCCATGTTTTGCACAGCACCGCCATCCATCATGATGCCCTCATTGCTGAAGTCGGCGCGCTAACACAATTAATCGCTGGCCCAGAAAACTGGCAAACCATGGCGCACAACTTGGGCATTGAATATAGCTACCTTATCCCACTACAAGGGAAAGATATTATTAGTCCCGCGTTATTAGCGCGCTTAGCATAACCCTCCGTCGAATAACACGAGACAAAGACACCATGAACACACCCAATGCCCGCTTTACTGGTTTTTATCTACTCACTCGAAGTGGTTTTGAGGCCGAACTCGCTAGCGAATGCAACGATTTAACGGCACAAACAAACGTTAACGGCTACGTTCAAACAACGCCCAATAGCGCTTTTGCTCTTTTCAATGCCTTTGAACCTTTCAATCGTTTGCCAGACGATTTGTGTTTAGCCCATTGGATTTTTGCTCGGCAAATTGTCCCCATGCTGGGCGAATGCACCAACCTACCCGCAGACGATCGACTAAGTGCGGTATTTGCCTTACTTGGCACACAGTCGGTTAATAACATTATTGCTGAAACACCCGACACAAACAATGGCAAATCGTTAAGTGGTCTCGCACGTAGTTTAACTAATGCTGCCAGACAAGTCCTTAAAAAACAAGGGCAATACCACGAAGGCGACAAACGTTTACCTGCCCTGCACTTACTTATTTTAGACGGCGACCACATTATGGTTGGTTTAGCATCTCGTGGTGAAGCAAGTCCTTATGCTGGTGGCATCATGCACTTAAAACTACCAAAAGATGCGCCAAGTCGCGCCATTTTAAAATTGGAAGAAGCCGCAATCAGTCTACTTTCGCCAAGCGAACGTGACCAATGGTTGCGCTCTGGCATGAGCGCAGTCGACTTGGGTGCTGCACCTGGAGGCTGGACTTGGTGGCTATTACAGCAAGGGCTAGTCGTCACTGCCATTGATAATGCCAACATGTCCGATGCGGTTATGCAAACAGGGCAAGTTGAGCATATTCGCACCGACGGCTTTAATTGGCATCCGCGTCATCCTGTACATTGGATTTGCTGTGACATGGTCGAGCAACCACAACGTGTTGCACCGCTCATGGCCATGTGGTTAAAGGAAGGTTGGGCACAAGCGGCATTATTCAACTTAAAACTGCCTATGAAAAAGCGCTATTTAATGGTTCAAGAATGCTTAGCTGCCCTTAATGGACTGCGCGAAACACATAGTGTTCGCGCCCAGCAACTCTATCATGATCGTGAAGAAATTACGGTTGTCGTCTTACCACTTGGCAAAAAGGGCTAAATGTGGCACACTCTTAGCCGATAACAATTATATAAGTATCGATTAACTCGTAAATTGGGGAGCATTCATGGATATTAGTATCATTGTGAGCATTCTGCTCGCGGTTGTTTCTGCTGTCTTTATTTTTGCCTATATTCGTAGCCGCGGACAAGAAAAATATACCGCTGCACACCTAGCAGGCACACAACAGCAACTGAATGAAGCACAAGCAGAAATAACCGCACTAACTAAACGTTATGCCCTACTCGAAGATGCGCTAAATATCGTCCCGAAACCAATTCTAATTGGTGACTCAGATCGTCGCATCGTTTTTATCAATGCCATGGCAAATAAATTATTATCACAGCGTCAAACGGAAGTTTCTCAATTATTAGGTGAAACCATTACACCGCAAATTGGTTCTTCAATCGCTGCGTTTAGCAAAATTAACGAAAAACAAGTGCGTATCGACAAATGCAATTTTAAAATCGAACACAGCAGCAATGGCAATGCATGTGTTGTTGTATTACAAGACGTCAGTAAAAAAGCCGCCATGGGTGATGCCATTGTGACTGCCTTAGACGAACTTAAACAAGGTAATCTTGCTGGGGCAATTATCGACACGAGCGAACTCACCGAACAACATCTTGCACTGGCAGAACATGTTAATGATGCACTATTAACTATCGAAAACCTCATTAAAGACAGTGTGCGCTATTTAAGCCAACAAGCCAGTGCCAATTTAGATGAAGCGCCACAGGTACAGTTAAAGGGCGCTTTAGGCCATCTACAGTTCGCACAAAATCTCTCGCTCAGTAACATGGCTTCTTTCGTTACCGAAGTCAGCACTAAAACAAAGCGCATTGCCAACGCAATGGTTACCGTTGATCAAGGCATTCACAATGTCTCTGATCGTGTACAGGAACAAGCTGCTGCTGTTGCCCAAATCGCTAGCGCCACACAGAACATTAGCGCGCGCAGTAGTGATTTAGATGAACAAATGGCGCGCATGACACATGATGCCGATGCCGCAGGCCACCAACTTACCGATGCGAGTAACGCCATCACTAAAGCAAGCGTTGCTATGGAAGCAATTCAAGAAAAAAGTCGCCAAATTGAAGAAATTGTTTCCATTATCGATGGCATTGCCTTCCAAACCAACTTACTGGCGCTTAACGCCGCAGTAGAAGCCGCACGTGCTGGCGAACATGGTCGCGGTTTTGCGGTGGTTGCTGGCGAAGTACGTGCGCTTGCAGGCAAATCTGCCGATGCTGCCAAGAATATTAAAGGCTTAATTAACGAAACCATCAATGAAATCCGCCAAGGTGGTGAGGTTTTCCATTCTGCAAGTGCATCAATTGACCATATGAATCACTCGGTCGCAGGATTAACCAGTGCTATTGGCGGCATGCGTATCGGTGTCGGCGACACCGCAAAAGGCGTTGAAGAAATTAATCAGGGTATTTCGTTACTCGATGACAGCTTACAACAAATTGCTGCCCTAATTGAAGAAACCGCTGCTGCTTCAGAAGAAACGGCACACACCACAGAAGCCTTAGGACAATCTGTCTCTGTATTTTCGACTGGATTAATGACACAGCTCCTTGCCAACGCGCGCAATACCGACGATTTCCGCTTCGCTGCAGGACGTCGTGCCATTCGCTTATGGAGTATGCAAGTTGCAGCCGACCTGTTAGGACTAGAAAGTAATCAAGCCATTACGCAAGACCCATTAGCGCCCTGGCGTCCGCGCGTATCAGAAGCGAATTTGGGTGCAATTGAGCAAGCATTGCAACAACTCATTCAGACAGCAAAACAGTTGCAGCAACTCAAAAAATCGCCCGATTTATTTGAAAAAATTGCGCAGCTACACGCGGCCACTAAAGCCGTTACCGATGCCATTACTGCGGAAGAAACTCGCGTTTTGACCAACAAACCAGCGCGCACTAGCGCAAGCTTAGCACACGCACCTGCGCCGCAAAATGCAAAACCAAAAGCACTAACGGCGCCAACAACGTCGACATCAAGCAACGAATGGGCTGAGTTTTAGTCCTGCGCGTCTGCTTGATATACCTGCATCAGCTGCACATAATGTGCGGCTGAATACTTAAAAAAAGCAATATCTTGTTCGGTCAACTGTCGTATTGGTTTAACAGGAATCCCCATATACAACCAGCCGCTTTCTAACTGTTTACCAGGTGGTACTAAGGCATTCGCGCCCACAATACAATGTTTCGGTACGAGCGCGCCGTCTAACACGGTTGCGTTCATACCAATCAACACCTCGTCTTCAATCGTGCAAGCATGCACGGTGGCATTATGTCCGATAGTAACATCGTTACCAATAAACAAACCGTGTCCAGAAGCAAACTGACTTTCATGAGCAACATGTAGTACAGCGCCATCTTGAATATTGGTGCGATCACCTACCACGATATTATTCACATCGCCGCGTAGCACCGCACAAGGCCAAACGTTCGTTTGCTCACCCAACACGACATCGCCTATCACCACCGCTTGAGGATCAACATAAGCGCTATGAGAAATACTAGGCAAAACACCCTTGAAAGCACGGATGGTCATCGGACAATTCCTTTTATTCGTTCAATGCGCAATATGCTATCATAAGCTTTATTTTTATCGGCCTATTTTGGGCTGTATTTCCATTTTAAGGCTTCTCATGCGCATTGATAAACCCTGGCATCGCCTCTACGCTTGGTTGCACATGCATCTACAAGATCATGGCATTATTCGTTTGTTATATAACAACTTTTATCAAGTGTTACCTGGCGTTTATCGGTGTAGCCAACCTTCTCCTAGCCAAATTAAACGCTACCATCGAGATTATGGCATTAAAACGGTGATTAACTTACGCGGCGATAATAGCGACATGGGTTTTTGGCAATTTGAAAAAGAGGCTTGTGATCAGCTTGGCATTGCTTTCATCGATCATCGCTTGTTTTCACGTGATTTACCTAGCAAAGAAGCCATTCATGACACAAAAGACTTATTAGCAAGGGTGGAATATCCTATCCTGTTTCATTGTAAATCTGGCGCAGATAGAGCTGGCTTAATGGCGACTCTTTGTCGCATTTTTATCGGCAACGAACCTGTTGCCAAAGCAATGGAAGAGCTCGACTGGTATTATGGCCATTTCACCTTTTCTCGAACAGGAATGATCGACTTCTTCTTTAATGCGTACTTGCAATATCAACGTGATAACGTACAAGCACTCGACTTCTTATCGTGGGTGGATAATGTCTACGACCAAACCGCATTAGAAGCACAGTTCGATGCTTCTTGGTGGGGCAGCATCATCACCGACAAAATTTTACGTCGCGAGTAAGCTATGAACGATAGCCTACACCTTTATCGTCGCTTGCTCTCCTATCTTAAACCCTACTGGCGAAACGTCCTTATCGCACTGGTTGCAATGGGGGTTATTGCGGGCTTAGAGCCAATGCTGCCCGCGCTGATGCAACCTTTGGTTGATGATAGCCTCATTGCCAAAGACAAAGCGGCTATGCTTTGGGTGCCGTTAGCTTTGTTGGCTGTGTTTATCGCTAAAGGACTTGCTGAATATCTGGCAACCGTCATTAGCCAAGGTGTTGCGCAGCGCACCATGGCCGACTTGCGTAGCGCTATGTTTTCTAAAATGATGCTACTGCCAATTGATCGTCAGCAGCAAATTGGTAGCGCTAACCTCCTATCCCGTGTCACCTTTGATGTAACGCAGGTGGCTAATGCGTTATCTGAAGTGTGGATTGTTATTATCCGTGACACCCTCATTATTATTGGCTTACTTGCCTTCCTGCTCTATACCAGTTGGCAATTGACGTTATTTATCATCGCCATTGCGCCAGTCGCTTCTTGGATTATTCGCAAGGCAAGCGGCTTGATGCGCACTTCAAGCAGTGAGGTGCAAGCAAGCATGGGGCGCGTCACCCAAATTTTGGATGAAGCCTTAACTGGACGTCGCGAGATTAGCATTTATGCTGGTCAAACGCACGAACAAAGCCGTTTCGATCATGCCGTAGACACACTACGCCAACAAACGATGAGCATCGTTAAAGTAGCCAGCGCCAATGTGCCTTTGGTACAAGTCATTGCTGCCGTTGCTGTCTCGTGTGTTATTTTTGTCGCGACTCAGCTTTCGGCGCAGCAACTGCTTTCTCCTGGTCAGCTAATCGCTTTTATTACTGGCATGAGTATGCTGTTTGAACCGATTCGTCGTCTAACAGGCATTAACGAGCCACTACAAAAAGGCTTAGCAGCGGCAAGCAGCATCTTTGCCTTACTTGATGAAGCTAATGAGGCAGACACTGGATTAAAACAGGTTAACCAAGTCAATGGTCAACTTAGCTTAAAACAGCTCAGCTTTACTTACCCAGAACAAATCACACCAGCGCTAGACAATATTGAACTTACCATTAATGCAGGTCAAACGGTTGCCCTCGTCGGGGCTTCAGGTAGTGGTAAAAGCACCTTAGTCAGTTTATTGTGTCGTTTCAACGAGCCCAGCACAGGCGAAATTTGTTGTGATGGCATCGCCATTGCCGACTTATCCCTAGCCAACTGGCGTAGTCATATTGCTTTAGTCAGTCAGCATATTGTGCTATTCGACGATAGTATTGCGGCGAATATTGCTTATGGTGAAGCCTTGACTGCCGACAATGCACCGCGCATTGAAGCTGCTGCCAAAGCCGCACATGCTTGGGAGTTCATCAGCCAATTGCCGCAACAGTTTGCCACCCCTGTCGGAGAAGGCGGCGCTCGTCTTTCTGGTGGACAACGCCAACGTTTAGCACTCGCACGCGCTTTCTATAAAAACGCACCAATTTTAATTTTAGATGAGGCAACCTCTGCGCTAGATAGCGAATCTGAACGTCTTATTAGCCAAGCACTAGCTGAACTGCATGGACATAAAACGATTATTATCATCGCCCATCGTCTTGCTACCGTACAGCATAGCGACGCCATTGTGGTTTTAGACCAAGGTAAAATTCGCGAGCTTGGTACTCATCACAGCTTACTGACACAGGGCGGCTGCTATGCCAGCTTGGTTGCCCACAGCGAACTGCAATGACCCTTGCTCCCCTAGTCTTATGGCACCCGCGTTATTGGCTGACTTGGTTTGGGCTAGCAATCGCTTGGTTCATTGCACAACTCCCATTAACGCTACTATGGAAAATGGGGCGCGGACTTGGTTGGCTATTTTTTAAGTTTGCCCATAGACGCCGTTACTTCGCCACTCAAAATATCGCGCTATGCTTCCCGAACATAGATAAAGCCGCACAAGCAACCCTAGTACGAGAACACTTTGCACAGTTGGGCATGGGGTTAATGGAAATGCTGGTTGTTTGGTTTGGTCGTGCTACAGCATTAACTTCACGCTGTCAGGTAACGGGTATTGAGTACTTACAGCAAGCGGCTAATCAGCAGCAAGGCACCATTATTTGTGTTTTTCATACCGTACACATGGAAGCCATGGGGTTATTAGCTGGTCGTCTCGCTCCCATTCATCCTGTCTATCGTCCACATGAAAATGCACTATTACAATGGTTCACAGAACGTAATCGCTCTCGGCATACTGCGGGGGCTATTTCGAATCGCCAAATCAAAGTCATTTTATCGAGCTTGCATCAAGGCAAAATGGTGTGGCTTTCGCCAGACCAGCGCAATCGAGGCGATGGCATTATTGTGCCATTTTTTGGTCACGACACGCTAACACATCCTTCTATTGCGCGCATTGCCCGCCTCACAAAAGCACAACTTATCCCGCTATTTTGTCGTTTAACGCCGGCAGGCCAATTTGAAATTGAAATACTACCGCCGCTTAACGATTTCCCAGGCGATGATGATGCGATCGCTTTGACACGCTTAATGCACTTACTTGAAGCCGACATTGCCAAAGCGCCAGCGCAATATTTATGGGTGCATAATCGCTTCAATTTAGACTAAATGACGACGATTAAACCACCCGAAGGTGGTTTAATCGGCTACTAATACAGCGGATTTAGCGCAAGGTAACCAACTCTTCGGCAATACTCGGATGAACAGCGATGGTATTGTCAAAGTCGGCTTTTGTTGCACCCATACCCATCGGGATGGCAAAAGCTTGAATCCCCTCATCAGCCCCTTCGCCAAGCCAATGCACACCAACCACCTCTTCTTTAGCGCCTACACATACCAGTTTTACGTGAACTGGCATAGGATGCGGTGACATGAGATGGCGCATCGGTGTAAATTTACTGCTGTATACTTTCACCGCATCACCGTGCTCGGCGCGGGCAGCAGCCTCAGTAAAGCCAATCATTGCCAAAGGCGGATGCGTGAAAACAACCGTCGCCACATATTTGTTGTCTAGCTTTCTACCTGGCTTTTTACCCCAAATACGATCGGCTAAACGACGACCCGCCGCAATCGCCACAGGCGTCAACGCGAGTTGCCCTGTTGCATCGCCTATGGCATAAATACCTGCAACGCTGGTCTGTTGCCATTCATCAATGGTAATAAAACCACGCTCGGTGGCAACGCCAGCCGCCGCCAAATTCAAGCTTGCAGTAGCTGGTTTTCGTCCCACAGCCCAAACAACCTTCTCAGCAGTCCACGACTGACCATCAGCAGCAGTTACCGTAACACCGTGTTCAGATTGCGACAAGCTCGTCACTTTAACGCCGCCCTTAAAGACAATGTTTTCCTTGGCTAATACTTCAACAAAGGTATTACGAATATCCTCATCAAACGCGGGAAGGGGTTTGTCCACCATATCAACCAAAGTAACATCAACACCAAAAGCTTTCATTGCGCTAGCGAGTTCGACACCAATATAACCACTACCAATGAGAATGACCGACTTTGGCATCTGCGTCCATTTGAAAACATCATCCGAAGTCCCGCCCAATTCTGCACCTGGCACAGGGGGCACAATGGGCGTGCTACCAGGGGATAAGACAATACGCTCTGCTTGATATAACTGGTCACCCACCTTAACACTATCCGAACTTGCCATAACCGCATCACCAACAACACGGGTAATCCCTTTTTCTGCCAAGTAACCAGCATACCAGTCACCGATACCATTAGTGTAGTCTAAACGGCGCTTGGCAAAGTCAGCATAATCAAAGGTAAAGTCGAAGTCGTTACCGACTTTGGGCGAAAACCCCCAGCCCGGCGCATCTTTTAAGGCTTGAGCATGCCCTGCCGCGTACCACCAAACTTTTTTAGGCACACAACCGCGATTAACGCACGCACCGCCAATACGATCACGTTCAATAAGCAATACCTTCGCACCATACTCAGCAGCACGCTCGGCAACAGAAAGGCCACCAGAACCACCACCAACGACAATTACATCAAACTGTTGCATGCTATTCTCCTTCACTTCGGCTGATGCCTTATAAACGCTATCGATAAGCTTACTTGCCTAATGCCATCAGCGTTAAGCGTAATCAAAAAGTAAGGTTATCAATAAAAATGGGCAAACGACGCCTCAAAGCGTGAGCAGAAAGGCTAACCCAATCTGCTCGTAGCATTTACCCTGACAGACAAGGCGATTATTTAGCCGCCATATAAGCTTCTAAGTCGTCGCTACCGCCAATATGCTTACCATTAATAAACACTTGCGGCACAGTTTCGCGACCAGACAAGGCGCGCAACGCAGTTAAACCAATGGCTTCCAATGACAGCTCAATAAAGTCGATGCCATTGTCCTCTAGCATAGCTTTCGCTTTAAAGCAGAAAGGGCAACCATCACGAGAAATAACTACCACATCATCTGGTAATTTTGCTTTTGGATCAATATAACGCAACATGGTTACCGCATCAGACACTTCAAATGGATCGCCATCTTTTACTGGTTCAATAAACATTTTTTCGATAACGCCATTTTTAACCAGCATTGAATAGCGCCATGAACGCTTACCAAAGCCTAGGTTATCTTTGTCTACCAATAAACCCATTGCTTCTGTAAATTCACCGTTACCATCAGGAAGAACCTGTACATAATCCAACTCTTGATCTTCCGCCCAAGCATTCATAACAAAGGTGTCATTAACACTAATGCAGTAAATGTCATCAACGCCACGCTCGAAAAACTCCATGGCTAGTTCTTCATAACGCGGTAGGTGTGTAGAAGAACAAGTTGGTGTGTAAGCACCAGGTAAAGAGAAAACGATGACCGTTTTATCTTTAAAAATATCGTCAGTAGTTACATCCACCCATTCATGACCAGAACGTGTATGAAAAGTAACCTGTGGGACTTTTTTACCAGTCATATCTTTAAGTTGCATTGTGCTACTCCTAATTGGTTGTGAAAAAATTAACGGTGAGAAGAAATTTGCGCAGACAACATCCACGCAGTTTTATCGTGGTCTGCCGCACGCGTGGTCAGCATATCAGCAGTAATGCGGTCTCCTGCTTCATCGGCCAAATTAGCAAAACTAACCAGTGACGTTGCCATCACTTTATGGTCTTCTGCCAGCTCTTTAACCATCGCTTCGCCGGTTTTTGCTGTTGGCGCAGCAATGTTACTATTTTGCGCAAAGGTAGCAATACCCCCTTCTACGGGCACATCGAGTTGACGAAGACGTTCGGCGATTTCATCGACTGCAGCAAAAAGCGCTTCATACTGAGCCTGAAACTGCGTGTGCAGCGACATAAAATTCGCCCCAGTTACATTCCAATGATACAGATGCGTTTTAACCATTAGGCTATAGGTATCTGCCACTACTTGCTGCAAACCATGTTGAATATCGGTACGCATGGCGCTGATCTCCTCCGTTGTTGTCGATGGGATTATCTTACCCCGATAACATCGCCAAGGCTAATGAATGTTTTATGATAATTTAATCGAAAAATACGATTAACTTATTTTAAATAAAAATAATTTACGATTAATCGACAGTATACCATTGCACGCCCCGTTTTACTGCTTCAGCCGTCATTACCCTATAGCCAGCTTCTGCTTGGCTAGCAATACCAACACAGCCTAATTCGATATGTCGACTGCCGTCTTCACCTAAATGTGGCAAGCTGTAAAGCTTCAACGTAGGAAATTGCTGTTCAAAAGATTCCATCCAATCGACCCACAAGGATTCCGATTGACCTTCGATAATAATGCGGCACACCTGCTGCGGTGCGGCTTGCAAGGCTGGGTAATGCGTATCGAACACCCAACGCATCATTGGCCAGCTCATTTGTGGAAAGCCAGGCATAAAATAATGCTGTGCAATTGCAAACCCTGGCACACGATTGACAGGATTCGGAATCAACGATGCACCTTGTGGCAAGTCGGCCATACGGACACGGATAGGATAGGCTTCGGCACCAAATTGTGCTTCGATCTCGCTAACTGCGCCCGCATGGCGCACCATCGGTAAATTTAACGCTGCTGCCACCGCTTGGCGTGTTTTATCATCGGGCGTTGCACCAATGCCGCCAAACGAAAAGGTAATACTGTTGGAACGCGCAAAGCTTTCTTTCAAGACACTGAGCAGTTCGTGAATATCATCGCCCACATAACGCACGCCCGCAAGCGTTAGGTTACGCTCAGCTAATAAGCCACGTGCAAACTCGAAATGCTTGTCTGCGCGACGCCCAGACAAAATTTCATCGCCGATAATGATTAAGTGAATAGACTGCGTCGCAGCAAGCGTCATGATTTTTTCCCTTTCGCAATAACTTCTAACTGTTTCATTTATGCCCATCCACCGAACACTGACCATCCTCACACCCGCCGCCACCATTGGGAAAAGCACGTTTAAGCAGCCGCGCCAAGGTTAACACGCCTAAAAAGGCAACTGCCGCAATGCCACCCCATTCAATGTGATAATTCGCATCATATGCCAAGTCGAGCATCGCATTAATATTCTTGGGTAATATCAGCGCCAGCGCGGCAAAACCCGTAACGCCAATGATTTGCCAATACCAGCTTTTATCCCATAAAGGTCCTAAGCTATAGCGCAAACCAACCCACAACTTAAGTTTCAGCGGTAGCGGAGCATAATAAGGCTGTCGACTATGCAAAAAACTTTCTAATAATAACCACAGCACAATGTATGGCGCTGTATCGAACAATAAACCGATAAAATTTAACCAAAATGCTGATAACATAGCGACTCAATACTGTAAAAATAAATGCCAATAATCATAACATGGTAAGACTATGACGCTCACAGAATTACGCTATCTCCTTGCGCTACATCAACAGCAACATTTTGCACGCGCAGCAGATAGCTGTCATGTTACGCAGTCCACATTATCTGCTGGCATTAAGCACTTAGAAGAAAGTTTGGGCGTGACCTTAGTTGAGCGCAATCGTCAATTTATGAAGTTTACTGCGCTAGGAGAAACGGTGGTTAATCATGCGCAAGACATTCTCTCTCGTGCCGACGATTTAGTGCACTTAGTGAAAACGCAAGACCCTTTAGCGGGCACATTGTCGCTTGGTATTATCTATACCATTGCCCCTTATTTGCTACCGAAGCTCATTCAACCTTGGCTAACCTTAGCACCGAAAGCACCGTTACGTTTATCGGAAGGCTTTACCCACGATCTTATCCACAAACTCAATACAGGCGAATTAGATGCCGCCATTATCGCCCTGCCTTTTGCGGGTGCAGACGATTTTACAGCTTGGCAACTTTATCGAGAACCTTTTGTTGTCGTCATGCCAGAAAATCATGCCTTGGCTCAACATAGCACCTTAGCCATCGCCGATATTCAAAACGATCCATTGCTTATTTTAGGCGAAGGGCATTGTTTTCGTGATCATGCTTTGTCTGCTTTTCCGCAACATGTCGGCCACCCATGGCAATCGTTAATTGAAGGAAGCTCGCTTGAAACCCTACGGGCAATGGTAGCAAGCGGACTTGGTATTACCCTTCTCCCCAGTTTAGCGACACAACAAAGCTGGCAAGGATTGGTCAGCATTCCCTTTCAGGCACCAGCACCAGCGCGCGATGTCGTACTGATTGCTCGCACCACACACCCCAGAAGAGAAGCCTTACGCTTACTGGCGCAAACGGTAAAAAACTTGTCGCTTATCGTTAACTAGGCTATGCTTAAGCAATCAACCATTTAATGTAAAAGGAATAAACGATGCGCCAAGTCATTGCAACACCCAATGCCCCAGCTGCTATTGGTACTTACTCACAAGCCGTGCGCGCTGCGCGTACTTTATACTTATCGGGTCAAATTGGTTTAGATCCAGTTACGATGACGTTAGTAGAAGGCATCGAAGCACAAGCACATCAAGTATTCAAAAACCTACGTGCAGTCATCACCGAAGCAGGTGGTGATATGAAAGATCTGGTTAAGCTCAACATCTTCTTAACCGACTTAGGTCATTTCGCACTCATTAACGACATCATGGCGCAATACTGCCCACAGCCTTATCCTGCGCGCGCAGCAGTTCAAGTTTCTGCACTGCCACGCGGCGCGTTGGTAGAAGCAGATGGCATTGCGGTGCTCGATAATTATTGATGCTTAACACACCTGTTAATCAATTAGCAGGTATTGGCCCTGCCGCCGAAGATAGCCTGCATAAAGCGGGCTTTTTTACCCTATGGGACTTACTCCTTCATTTGCCCTTGCGCTATGAAGATCGTACCCAGCTCAGCACCAAAGCAGACTATGTACCAGGCCAACTCATTCAACTAGAAGGGCTCGTTACGCGAAGTCAGGTATTACCTGCGCGCCGCCCAATTCACCTACTCACCTTACAAAGCGACATTGCTACGCTATCGCTTAAATTTTTAAATTATCAAAAATGGTCGCATACCTTACCTAAGGTCGGACAACGTATCCGGGTTTATGGCCAATTGCGAACTGACCTACACGGACAGGGGGAATTGCTTCACCCGACAATCACCAGACTAGATAACCATAAAATAGCGCCGCTACCAACAAGACTGACGGCTGTTTATCCTAGCATTGGCACCCTCAAACAAAACCTATTACGCAAAGCCATCGCTGACGGTTTAGAACGTCTCAAAAACACAACCCTAGCGCCATGCCTACCACATACCTCATTAACACTGTACCAAGCGCTCGAAGCCATTCATTTAGCAAAACCTGGCGATCAAATGGCGCTCACCAGTGGGCAACACCCAGCAATACAACGGCTAGCATTAGAAGAACTAACGGCACAACAACTCCTTGCTGCAAACGCAAGGCAAGCTATCGCAGACAGCAATGCGCCAGCCTTATCGCCGACACAAGACTTAACGACACGGCTGATACAGTTATTACCTTTTACCCTAACAACAGGTCAGCAAACCATCTGGCAACAAATACAACAAGCTCTGACCGAACAACACCCGATGCACCACTTACTGCAAGGCGATGTCGGTAGCGGAAAAACGGTATTGGCGGCGTTAGCGGCGACACATACTGCCAGTAGTGGCTATCAAACCACCATTATGGCGCCCACCGAAATTCTGGCAGAGCAACTTTATGCAACACTGTCACCTTGGTTAAATAAATTATCTATCCAATGCGCGCTGATCACTGCCCGCCTTAAAGCAAGCGAAAAACGTGCTCAACTCGTTGCTATTGCCGATGGACGTTTGCAGGTCATTATTGGTACACACGCCCTTTTTCAAGAGCAAGTGCGCTATGCCAATCTCGGCCTAGTCATTGTCGACGAGCAGCATCGCTTTGGTGTCGCCCAGCGTCTTGCACTCAAGAATAAAGGCGCAATTGAACAAACCATTCCTCATTTATTATTAATGACAGCAACCCCAATTCCTAGAACGCTTGCCATGAGTTTTTATGGCGATCTCTCGGTATCTAACCTAAGCGAGCGCCCCCCTGGTAGACAACCCATTGAAACAGTTGTTATCCCAGAAACACGGCGAGAAGCCGTAGCGGAACGCTTAGCTTCTGCTTGCCAACAGGGAGCACAAGCCTATTGGGTATGTCCATTTATTTCGGAAAGTGAAACGCTTGATGCGCAAAATGTACAAGACACAGCACAATGGCTGAAAGGACGCTTTCCTGCTTTACGCGTCGGCATCATTCATGGACAACTACCCAGCCAAGAAAAAGAAAAACAAATGAATGCTTTTGCTGCTGGCATGCTCGATTTACTGGTCGCAACAACCGTTATTGAAGTGGGCGTTAATGTGCCGAACGCCACCCTCATTATTATCGATAATAGTGAACGCTATGGATTAGCGCAGTTGCACCAATTGCGTGGCCGTGTCGGACGCGGCACAGGGAAAAGTAGCTGCGTATTACTTTACAAAGCACCTTTATCCGAAAACGGGCAAGCAAGATTATCTGCCATTCGTCAGAGCCAAGATGGCTTTGAACTGGCAGAACTTGATCTACAACTACGTGGTCCAGGTGAGGTATTAGGGACGAGACAAACAGGTGTCGGAGCGTGGCGTGTTGCCGATCTATTACGTGACACAGCGCTGCATAAAATCGCTCAAGATAATGCACAGCTGCTCATCACCACACAGCCAAACTGCGTACAACCGCTGATTCAGCGTTGGTTTAGTACGCGATTGTTGTTTGCTCAGGTGTAATCGTTTTGGTAGCAAATGAAAATTGTTCGGCTGGCACAGGCCGTGCAAACCAATAACCTTGTCCTTCATCACAACCCAGCGCTTTTAATAATTGATATTGTGCTTCTGTTTCAATCCCTTCGGCCAAAACACGCAACCCCAAACTATGCGCCATAGTAATAATCGCTTTCACTAAAGTTTGCGACTGACCATCGGTAGCAATATCGTCAACAAAACTCTTGTCAATTTTGATGCGATCAACATTTAATCGCTTAATTTGTGATAAAGAGGAATAACCAGTACCAAAGTCGTCAATCGAAATTTCAATGCCCGATGCTTGTAATAAATTCAACACTCATCCAGTAAGCCCAGCCACAACTAACAACGCCCACAACGCCAGCCCGCCGCCAAATACCCAGCCCATATCGAGTTTGAAGCCGCGCGAGGCGACAAATGCCGCAGCAGCAAAAGCCAATAATAAAGGGCTATCCAGCGCAACATGCCCCAATTGCCACAGCGTTGCCGCCAGCAGACCGACGAAGGCGGCGAGCACGCCAGCCAGCGCCCCGCGCACCCACTGCAGGTGCTTGATGCGGCCAAAGATTTCGGTGAATACCAGCGTCATGGCGATGGATGGCGCAAAGATGGCAAAGGTGGCCAGCGCTGCACCCGCCACGCCAGCGAGCTTATAGCCGATAAACGCAGCGGTGAGCAGAACGGGGCCAGGGGTGATCTGCCCCAGCGCCAGACCGTCGAGAAATTCTCGCTGGCTGACCCAGCTGTGCGCCTGCACCACCTCGGCCTGCATCACACCGATGATGGCCATGCCGTTGCCGAAAGCGACGGAGCCGATCTTGAACAGCGAGGCGATGAGTTGGCCCAGCGAAGTGCCAGACACACCCGCTGTGATTGCGCCGGCGACAATAACCATCACCAGCGTCATCACGGTAATCAGCCGCTGCCGTGACGGGGCCGCTTCCTGGGCGAGGGAAGCAACACCTGGTCTGGAAATAGCCAGGGCACCCACACCCAGTGCCACCAGCGGGATAAGAATCGCGCTGACCTTGAACAACAGCGCGATGAAAGCCGCCACAGCAATGAATAACTCGATGCGCCCTTTGATCGCCTGCTGCCCGAGACTCATCGTGACATTGGCAAGCACGCCGATCACCAGTGCCTCGAGGCCGAGAAATAGCTTGTGTACCCAGGGCAGCTCACCCCCGGCGAAATAGGCTGCGGAAAGTGCCGTGACCAAAACAAAGGCTGGCAGCACAAAGCCCAGTGTCGCCATGAGTGCGCCCGGTACACCGCGCAGGCGGTAGCCCACATAGGCGGTAAAGTCCACCATAATCGGGCCTGGGTAGAGCTGCACCATCGCCAGTCCCTCGCTGGTTTCTTCCTCCGTGAGCCAGCCGCGCTGGACCACTAGTCCGCGCAGCTTCTGCAGGATAGCCATGCCATAAGCGGTGAAGCCGATTTCCAGAAAGGCAATAAAGATCGTGCGCAGGGCAACAGGGGACGGTTCATTCATTGTTTTGCACCTCCTCCAGTGTCGGGTTTCGATTGATTGTAAACCTTTTTAACAAATAACTCAGGATTAGTTTTCTGCCAGTCCTTGAGTTTATTGGGGTAATATGCCCAATATTTTTTTGTACAACGTGATGATTGTGCAGGTTAAGATACTTGTGTAGTTTGTCTTCTAACTGCTCTTGGCTGATAAATCGCGTTGTTGCCAAGAGTGCTGATATCCTACCATTAACGTGTTCTACCATACCTTTGGTTTGCGAATGACGTGGTTTGGTTAGTCGATGTTCGATGCTATAGGCTTTGCATACTTGTAGTAGTACAGACCTGATCTGACACTTACCGTTTTTGTAGGGTATCTGTCAGATTAGATCGAAACTACTACACCTAAAAGCATATCAACTTGCTTTCTTAGATTGTTTTTATAGAATAGGTTAGCGACGTTTTCAAGCGCCTGCCGCGCTCGACAAACCCAGCCCGATGACAGCAGCTGCTATAGTACGAAATATCATCATAAAATTACTTAACGCATCGCATTAAAAATAGGTTCTGCTTCACCAATAATGCGAGTAGCCATGGCATAGCGAACAATTTTTACCGTTTCCATTAGCTTGTCATGGGGGATTTTTTGCATGACTGCCTTATTCGCCATGGCTTGTATGCATGGCTGACTGCCCGCGGCCAACGCTGCGGCCAAATAGACTAAAGTACGTGTTTGCGTATCCAAAGCCCCATCGGGCGGCATGGCATAGCCACTGGAACGCATATGCTCAAATAACAGCGATTCATCCACTTCTGCTACTTTTTCAATTGCAGTCGGGATTTCCCCCATGCCTGCGCGCATTTTATTCAGCATAACTTCAACTTCTGGATTTTGTGACATGTTATTTCTCCTGATTAATTCAAAAACACACCGTAACCACTGATTACACTGATACAGACTCCACCGCCACACGCACAGGCCGCCCAGTAAACTGGATAAGTCTTAACCGCGACGCTAACAATTCTTCAGCAGGTACTGCTCCTTGCTGCAACGCAGTGATAACTGACTGCGCCCATATCGGTAAATCACATAAACTATAATATACCCATGTTCCATCGCGCCGCGACTTCACCCAGCCAGATTCACGTAACAACGCAAGATGGCGCGAAATTTTGGGCTGCACCTCTTCCAGCGCTGCAACTAATTCACACACACACAACTCCCGCTCGACTGCGAGTAGCAATAACAAATGACGCCGCGTAGCGTCAGATAAAACATCAAATAATGGATTCATGAAATCATTATATATAATTTTCTTTATATATGAAATTGCAAATATATTAAATCGGGCATATTATAGGTAAACCTATCCAGTTAACTGAATGATGTCATCAGCGACTTGATAGTTTTAAACAAACGCAATATCAACCGATATTCAAAGGGGCTTGCATCATGAATCGTCGTCAATTTCTCACTACAGCAACCGCGTTAACTGCAACTGGATTTGCCGCCCAAGTCATGGCGACACCACTACCAAAATCAGGAAAGCTGCCCCAGGGACCCGTGACCCTGTACTATGAATTCCGTGTTGCCCCCCCAGAAAACGAGGCCGTACTCAAGGCAATTCAGGCACAAGGTGACGCATTGCAACAAAAACCTGGCTTTCTAAGCCTGTCGTGTAAACAAATGACGGGCGACTCCACCATGGTTAAAAATTATCCAGACACTTATAAGGGCGTATTGGCAGAAGCTTATCTGGATGGTGTCGCTAACCACACCCAACCCTATTTCTATGCACTTTACTTACGTTTTGAAAACTACCGGGATTTGCTTAAATCTGAAGCCGAAGCGTGGTTTGATCGCACCATCATTCCCCACCTACATGCCTATAAAATGACTGACCAAGGCATGGTCAAAGCCCCACAGGCTACTGCACACTATCGCGGCGTATTCCAAACCATCGCTGCAGGTAATCGTAGCAGCATCATGACCCAACCCAAGGACATCATCGCTTTTCTTAGACAACCCGTAGAAGTAAATGACAATAGCTTGGTCTCTGTAGCCAATCACGTCATGATTGCGGATGCGGGTCATGAAGGATTGGAAGATCAGGTCGTTGCATTACTAACTGTCGCACAACAAACTTATCAACCAATGAATGATCCAGCCGGTATGGGGTTAGCAGGCGCTAAAGATAACAGCTACTATCGCAAAGCCGTATCCACCGAGATACTGCGCAACGCATTCGCCGACGGTGACTTGCGAGCCTATTTATTCCATGGCGTATGGCAATCAGTGTGGGATCATGAAAACTCCCATCTGGACGCACGCTTCCAGGCAGCTGTCGGTCCTGTTGGTGGCGCGGTGATAATCGGACCTGTAGAACCATTTTATCAAGCACGGATCACCACTGTTAACCACGCTTAAACCGAACAATAGAAACGACATTATCCATAGAAGAAACAGGGAAGATTTGCAAATGAAAGTTTTCTCAATTGAACATTCAAAAATAGTCTATTTTATGGATTTTGTCGTCTATCTAACGCTCATCTTGCTGCTAACCTCATTGCTTGTGCATTTTGCGTCCTTCAGCACTGAGACTGTAATTGCAATAGCTGCAGGTTTACTGATCTGGAGTCTGATTGAATATGCCATGCACAGGCATTGATTGCCACAGGCCACAACATAACTATGGTGTCACAATATCATGGCAGGATTAAGTCTTTTGCAGCACAAGCAAGCCAGCGAGTGACGCAGTGAAAAATTTGGGTATTGCAGTCATCACGACAGACTTCGTTACGCTGACACAGCGCCAACGTCATTTAGCGTACTTGTAATCTTTTAGGAGAATGAAATGGAAGAAACTTCAATAACAGCTTTGCCACGTTTGAATGAACCCGCACCTGACTTTGATGCCAAGACCACCCACGGCACTCGAACACTGGCTGACTACAAGGGTAAATGGTTGATCCTGTTTTCCCATCCTGCTGACTTCACCCCAGTGTGTACCACCGAGTTCATGGCCTTTGCCAAAGCCTATCCAGCATTCCAGCAGCTCAATTGTGAATTACTCGGGCTGTCCATAGACAGCAACTATGCGCACATGGCATGGGTACGCAATATCAAGGAAAAATTCGGCGTTGACATTCCTTTCCCCATCATTGAAGACCTGTCAATGCGCGTCGCCCATGCTTACGGCATGATCCAGCCAGGGGCTTCCGATACGTCTGCCGTACGCTCCACCTTTGTGATTGATGACAAGGGTTTTCTGCGCGCCATGATTTATTACCCCATGAGCAATGGCCGCTCGATTCCCGAGTTTTTACGCCTGGTGACGGCAATGCAAACCTCTGACAAGCACAGTGTAGCCACGCCCGAAGGCTGGCAACCTGGTGATAAAGTCATCGTGCCACCTCCACAGACTACGCAAGATGCCGAAAAGCGCATGGCTGAAGGTTATGAATGCGCTGACTGGTATTTCTGTAAAAAATCACTGTAACCAACAACTGGCTGCTATCTGCATATCACATGCGATAGCAGCTGATTGCCACCCTTCAGGAGACATGCAAATGAGTACAACAAGCAAACTAACCGCACAAGAGCAACAAGCACTGGCCGATGCATTGGATGATGAATACAAGTCACACGAAACCTATACACAGGTGATCCGTGATTTTGGTGAAGTTCGTCCATTCATCAATATAGTCGAAGCCGAAGCCCGACATATAATGGCACTACTGGGGTTATTTGAACACTATAACGTCACTGCCCCGGCAAACAAATGGCTAGGCCAAACACCCCGATATACCAATTTACATGAAGCTTGTGTCGCTGGCGTACAAGGCGAGATCGAAAATGTCGCGCTGTATGACCGGCTATTTCTTAGCACCCAACGCACCGACATTCTCAATGTGTTTCAGTCGCTAAGATCCGCATCACAAGACCGCCACCTGCCCGCTTTTCAGCGTTGCGCACAACGCTAATTGCAATAAAATCTGAAAGGATAAATGGTGCAAACCACAGCTAAGCCCCATGTCCTGGTACTCGGTGGCAACTTTGCCGGACGCGCTAGCGCACAAAAAATTCGTGAATACGCAGGTGACAGTGTCGATATCACCGTTATAGACCGTAAAGACTACCTGCTATTTGTTGCCAACATCAAAACCGACGGCATGGCCTTTATCAAAACCAATCTACTGATGCGCAAGTGCGAACATCCGGAAAATTTCGCGCTGGACATAGGGTACATGGATGCGGATGAAGCCAACCAGACCTTACAGCCTGTCACTTTCTGCATTGGTTACATGGGCGAAGGCAAGGCATTCTACGTGCGATCCAATACTTGGTTTGGTGGCAAGGACGAAGTATTAAAAATGGCACAACTTACCGCTGAGAAGGTGTTTTGAGATGACTACTATCGACTGGATTTGCGGGTGTAAGTGATGCAAGCACTGATTGATTTCTTCACATTCAAAACCTTCATCAGTCTTGACGTTATGCGTGTATGTTATTTTCTTGGTGCCATACTCATGCCGATAGCCAGCTGGGGGTTTGTGATCTGGGTCAAACGCCGCTACATGATTGTCAATACTGCTTATGAACAGGGCAAGTCGTGGTTGCTGAATCTGACCAGTTTACGCCAGCGCATGTTACTGCTTGCGCTGTTTATCCTGACTTTTCTGTGCGCTGAAATCATCTGGCGTATGATGTTTGAATACCTGTTAGCTTATTTGCAAATTCGGGATGTATTAATCAAGCTGCAGGCGCAGGGTCTGCAAATGAGATCGATACAATAAAAGTAGCATGCTGGAAATAAATTCCAGGCGTTTTGTTCAGAGCGCCTGGCACGACGTGGCGAGAGCTGTCATTGTGCAAAGATCGACTAAATAGTCGCCCCTGAACAACACCACTTATCCACACAGCCAAACTGCGTACAACCGCTGATTCAGCGTTGGTTTAGTACGCGATTGTTGTTTGCTCAGGTGTAATCGTTTTGGTAGCAAATGAAAATTGTTCGGCTGGCACAGGCCGTGCAAACCAATAACCTTGTCCTTCATCACAACCCAGCGCTTTTAATAATTGATATTGTGCTTCTGTTTCAATCCCTTCGGCCAAAACACGCAACCCCAAACTATGCGCCATAGTAATAATCGCTTTCACTAAAGTTTGCGACTGACCATCGGTAGCAATATCGTCAACAAAACTCTTGTCAATTTTGATGCGATCAACATTTAATCGCTTAATTTGTGATAAAGAGGAATAACCAGTACCAAAGTCGTCAATCGAAATTTCAATGCCCGATGCTTGTAATAAATTCAACACATGCAATGACGTGCCGCATTCTTCCATAAACGTGCTTTCAGTAATTTCTAAATCCAATTGTTTCGCATCAACATCGTAAGCACGAATAATAGACATAAAGTCTGAAATAAGACTTGGACAGCGCAATTGCAACTGCGACAAATTAATTGCCATACGTGAAATGCTGTGACCTTGGTCCCGCCAAATCGCTAACTGGCGCACACTCGCTTCAAAAACAAACAAACCCAAATCGTAAATAAAACCCATTTTCTCTGCCAGAGGAACAAAAATCGCTGGCGAAATGAGCTGTCCTTCATGCTGCCAACGTGTTAATGCTTCAGCACCAATCACCTCTAATGTTTTCATATCGAACTGTGCTTGGTAATGCACAGTCAATGCTTTATTCTTAATGGCGGCACTTAATGCTTCTTCTAACATCAACCTTGATTGCATATCCTGTTTCATCACATCGCTAAATACGCAGACTTGATTTTTCCCCGCCGCTTTAGCGCAATACATAGCGAAATCGGCAAAACGCAACAACTCCGTCTTAGTTGTACCATGATCTGGAAAGCGCGCAATGCCAATACTACATCCTAAGGCTTTCGTCGACGCCCCCACTTTATTATGCTCATTAACAATATCAATTAATTGCTGTGCTATAAGTCGCTCGGCACCAGCATCTTGGCACGGGCAAATAACCACAAACTCATCGCCACCAATACGCGCCAAATAGGTATGAGGAATATGCGATAACATCCCTAAAAACGCTTCCGAGAGATGCCGCAATAACGCATCGCCTGCTTCATGCCCCAAGGTATCATTAAACCATTTGAAATTATCTAAATCGATAAAAAACAACGAAAACGCTTGATCTTGCTGACTAACCAGTCGTTGCAAATACAACTGGAAGGAATGACGATTTAATAGCCCAGTTACCGCATCATAATTAGCCGTGCGCTCTAATACTTGATTAACCTCCTCATAAGCTTTAGTGCGTTGCAATACTTCATTTTCTAGCTGATTCTCAAATAACTCCTGAGCATTACGTGCATTTGTTAACAAACGCAAACTAACCGCACCAATAATTAGCCAAGCAATTAAATAAATTAAGCTGCTACTTCGTAACATTTGATTACCAACCAGTAATTGGCGCTCAAATAGCGCTTCCACAGCCTTGCGATCCTGCGTATTAAGGTCTTTTAATTCGCTTAAAATACGCATCGCTTCATTCTGTTGTGGTATGGCAATTTTTGCCCATTTCTCACCAATTTCTAATAAGTTACCCGTTTCAATTTCAGTAGACAACTGATCTTGAAATGCTCTAGCGCGGTTCAACGCATCTAAATAAACATCCATCACCGCTAATTCTTGATGGGCAATTGCCTGCTGCGCACCTTCATTAATACTCTGGCGAATATGCTGAACATAGTTGCTTCGTATTTCATTAAAACGCGGAATCAATTTATCAAATTGTGTTCTTAGCGCATCACGCTCAAACGGATCAGCGGTAAAAATCGCTTGCGCTAACAAAATACTGCGTTCGCGAGCAATACTCAGCATCCCTTCCAAAGCATCACTTTTCGCATGAATACGCGCGAGTTCCGCATAGTTTTTTTGACTATCTACCATTACCCCGTGGTACAGCCAAGCAATGGCAACACCAATCGCCAGTAATACAACATAACTCGTTGCCGCAATAACGCTGGTCTTAATACGACGAAAATTAAACTTCATACCTGCAAGGTTCTCAATGCACACAATTAAACAAAGTACGTTTTATAACATACTAATAAATTAGCCGCGAGCAAATTAAATCAATGACCATATAAACAACAAAACACAAAACTAACAGCCACTATTATGGCGAAAGGGTTACAATAACAGCATGATTCTTACCATCCATAAAAAAATACAATCATTACTTCAATGCTACGCCTCTGGCCGATACTATCCTGTGGTAACAGGCATCATCGCTTGCGGTTGCGCCATAGGAGCCATTCCTTTCGTGCCTGTACTCATTGCTGCCGTACTGCTTGCGCCCAGGCATTGGCGGAGCATTGCACTTTTTACAAGCATGGGTAGCGCCCTCGGAGGTTTGATTATTTTATTTGTATTCCACAACCTAGGCTGGGTGCAGGTAATGCAAGCACATCCAGATTGGTTTACCTCTCCTAGCTGGCAATTGATGCTTTCCTGGTTAACCCAATGGGGCGTCTGGGCATTAGCGCTTATCGCCGCGACACCTTTACCACAAACCCCCGCGCTTTTATTTTTGGCCATGACAGAGCAACCTTGGTGGAGTATGTGGCTCGCCCTTGCTGGCGGGAAAATTTTAAAATACGGTAGTGTTGCCTATTTAACGCGCTATTTTCCAGAACGCATCGCGCACTATCGTCAAAACAGATTCAACCAACAAAACGCTATCACCAATCGAGACTTATCGCCATGAATACCGTTATTATTCGCCCAGAAGGTTCGCTACAAATCTTATCGCAACAAGAAGCACAGCAATTGTGCGATCGATCCGATCAAGGGTTAAATGAATTATTACGTCAGTGCGCCCTAGCTGTGCTCAATACGGGCAATAATGAAGACGATGGACTAAAGCTCATCGAAAGACACCCAGACTTTGATATTCAAGTCGTTTCTAAAGGACGCGGCGTTCAATTACATTTAACCAACCCACCACAGATTGCTTTTGTAGACGGTGAATTAATGGCTGGCATTAAAGAGCACCTCTTTGCCGTAGTACGAGATTTAATTTATACCCGTAATGACATTTTGGCATCAGGAAGATTCGATTTAGCCGACACCTATGGCATTACCAATGCGATTTTTCATCAGCTACGTAATGCCAACATTCTTAAGCCAAACACCACACCAGATATTGTGGTATGTTGGGGCGGTCATGCCATTGCGCGCCACGAATATGAATACAGTAAATACGTTGGTTATGAATGCGGGCTACGCGAACTCAATGTCTGTACTGGCTGCGGACCTGGCGCGATGAAAGGCCCCATGAAAGGTGCGGCGGTTGGTCATAGTAAGCAACGACACACCTCACCCCGCTACATTGGCCTAACCGAACCTGGCATTATTGCCGCAGAAGCACCAAATGCGATCGTAAACGAACTTGTTATTCTGCCCGATATTGAGAAACGATTGGAAGCCTTTGTTCGCGTCGGCCATGCCATTGTGGTTTTACCTGGCGGTGCAGGCACAATGGAAGAGTTGCTTTATCTGCTTAGCATTCTCCTACACCCTGACAATGCGCAATTAATTTTTCCACTCGTCCTGACAGGACCAAAAGAAAGCGCCCCTTATTTTAATGCAGTCAGAGAATTTGTGATCACAACCTTAGGCGAAACTGCATGGCAAAAGGTAACGTTACTTATTGATCAACCAGAAAAGACAGCAGCCCACCTAAAGACGCAACTACAAGCAGTTAGAGAGCAAAGAAAAGCGAGCAGCGATGCCTATTACTTTAATTGGCAGCTTAAAATTCCAAGTGAACTACAACATCCCTTCATACCAACGCACATCAATATGGCCGCGCTTAACTTGCATCCAAATCAACCTAGCTATCAGCTCGCCAGTCAACTGAGGTGTGCGTTTTCTGGCATTGTTGCTGGCAACGTCAAAGCGCAAGGCATTCGCGCGATTAGCGAATTCGGCCCTTACTTATTACGTGGCGACCACACGATCATGCGTGCAATGGATAAGTTACTGGCAACCCTAGTCGAACAAAAACGCATGAAGCTAGGCGAAAGACCTTACAACCCCTGCTACCGAATTACCAACAACTAACGCGTGCTCAGCACGCGGTTACGGCCCGCCGCTTTTGCTTGATACAGTGCGTCGTCCGCCGCTTTAATTAATTGCAACTCGTTTTCAGTAAACGCACGAGGGATCGCACTTACCCCAATACTCGCGGTAATAGGCAACGGGTTACCATTATCATCTTTCAATTCTAAAGCAGCAATTAAATGACGAATACGGTCCGCAATTGAAACACCCATTTTCAAATCAGCACCTGGTAGTACCATCAGTAGTTCTTCACCGCCATAACGAACCAGAATATCCTCATCACGCAAAGCATTACGAACGAGTTTACTCACCTCAATCAAAACGCGATCACCCATCAAATGACCAAATTTGTCATTAATCGTTTTGAAATGATCTAAATCAATCATCGCCACAGCCAAGGGTAATTGCCCTCGTTGCGCTCGTTGAAACTCTTCGCGCAGCCGATTTAACCCAAAGCGACGATTATAAATTTCTGTCAATGGATCCATTGAAGCCAAATCTTGCAAGCGGTCATGTGTTTGCGCGTTTGACATTGCCAAACCCAACCCTTGACCAAACAAATTCAGCAACACATGATCATCTTCGCTATAGCCATCTGCACTTGCTAAGACTAATACGCCTTGCAATTGTTCTTTATATAAAATGGGAATAACTAACATCTCTTTCGGACGAAAACTGGTTAACAAGGCATTTACTTCGACATCTTCTGGCAAACTAACGGTATCTTTTCGACCGATATCAACGCTATAAAGCACAAAAGGGTCTTTTGCCAGCAAATGTGCATCTTTAATGCCCAAATTGGCTACGAGCGCCAAACCACCCTTATCTTCAATAAAGAGGCAACCTGCACTAGAGTTGGTGCGTGCCACCATCATCCGCAATGCTGCCTCACCCATTTCTGATAGCTCTAACGAACTGGACAAGGTGTTGCTCAACGCTTTGAGTGTCACTTCCATGTCATGCGATTTTACTAATGCACGCAACAACGCATTAAAAGACTGTGCCGACGCACCAATTTCGTCTTCAGAACTTTCTTCAATAAAGCAGGTACGATTCGAACAAGCCGTTGACCAACTTTCTTGCTTAATTGTATGCTTCAGTACACTTTCAATGCCTTGCATACGGTCTGCTAACAGGCGCAAATGCGGGCGAACCGTCACGTTAACCCAAAAGAAATTAATTAACCCCATCATCATGCCCGCGACAATGGAAGCAAAGAAAAAGGTAAGATTCTGTACACTATCGGAAGCAACGCCAAGAATTGGCATGACGAGTGGAAAAACTAACCCCATCAGCAAACCGAAACATAACATGTATATCAGCAAATCTGCAAAAATAGACCGCGTCAATCGAGGCATATTCATCCAACGTCCCTTAATTAGCATAAAGCAAAATAGAAGCTAAGCGTAATTTCAAAATAATAAGAACACAATTACACGCATATTGGGATTATCGCTCTTCACCACCAAATAAACAAGCTAATGGCAGCAAAAAACCACAAAGCCATATTGTTCATTTGCATATTCGGTTACAATAGTAGTAACAAATTTAAAAAACCATAGAAAACATAATGCTATCTACCGAACTTCTTTCTCCTGCAGGCTCATTAAAAAGCTTACGCTATGCCTATGCTTATGGCGCTGATGCCGTGTACGCTGGTCAACCTCGTTACTCGCTACGCGTTCGCAACAACGAATTTGATTTAGATGCCTTAGCAACGGGTATTAATGAAGCCCATGCCGCTGGAAAAAAACTGTATGTCGTGGTGAATATCGCGCCACACAACTCCAAGTTAAAAACCTTCGTGCAAGACATGAAGGAAGTCATTGACCTTAAACCCGATGCCCTCATCATGTCCGACCCTGGCTTGATTATGATGGTACGCGAAGCTTACCCGCATATAGATATTCATTTGTCGGTTCAAGCCAATGCGGTTAACTGGGCAACTGTTAAATTTTGGCAGCAACAAGGCTTAACCCGCGCCATTTTATCGCGCGAGTTATCCGTTGAAGAAATCGCCGAAATCCGTCAAGCAGTGCCAGAAATGGAATTAGAAGTCTTTGTACATGGCGCCCTTTGTATTGCCTACTCTGGACGTTGCTTACTCTCTGGTTACATGAACAAGCGCGACCCTAATCAAGGCGCTTGCACCAACTCTTGTCGCTGGAAGTATGATGCGCATGAAGCCAAAGAAACAGCGGAAGGAGACATTGTTACTTTTGATCCCAAAGCGCTAAGCAGCCAACCCATACAACCAACAAGCGGCGGTTGTGGCTCTGGTAGCTGTGGTTCCGAAAGTTTAACGCCTATTGAAGCGCGCACGGCAGGCGATAACATCTTCCTATTAGAAGAAGCTAATCGACCTGGGGAGCTTATGCCAGCATTTGAAGATGAGCATGGCACTTATATTATGAATTCAAAAGACTTGCGCGCTATCGAACAAGTTCAACGTCTCATTGATATCGGTGTTCATTCATTAAAAATTGAAGGACGCACCAAATCGCATTACTACGTTGCGCGTACCGCAGCGACTTACCGTGCCGCTATTGATGCTGCGCATGCTGGCAAAGGGTTCGATCCGCAATGGCTACGCGAACTAGATGGACTAGCAAATCGAGGGTACACCGAAGGCTTTTTACGTCGTCACCGCGCCCCTGAAGACACACAAAACTATGAAACAGGCAGCAGCGTTATGACACACGAGCAATTTGCTGGTGAAGTTATCGACATTTCAGACAGTGTCATTACGGTTGATGTAAAAAACCATTTCCGCGTTGGCGATACCATGAGCCTACTCATGCCAGGAAACGCACCACAAACTTTTGTTTTACGCGAAATGTTGGACAAAAATGGACGGTTGACAGAAATCGCTTCTGGTAGTGGTCATGTAATGCAAATCCCTCGCCACCACTTTCCGCAATTGATTGAAAGTAATGCACTACGTATGGGTTTATTGGTGCGTCAGTTCGGCTAATGGCGTTAATTATTACTAAAGACTGCATTAATTGCGACATGTGTCTGCCAGAGTGTCCTAATCAGGCCATTTCTGTCGGCACAAAAATTTATGTTATTGATCCTAACCGCTGTACTGAGTGTGTTGGTTTTTACGACAAACCGCAATGCGTCGAAGCCTGTCCAATTGATTGCATCCCCAAAGATCCAGCACATATCGAAAGCCAAGAAGCATTGTTAGCCAAACAGCGCAAACTATGGCAGTAGCAGCAGCAACAATACGCACACAAGGCAGCACTTGACAGAAAAGACAACAAAGCTTAACCTTAAATCAACACATTTCGAGACTAAGCCATCATGATCAAAACAATCTACAGTTTTTTACTGACGACAATAATAGCTTGTATTTCTGTTCACGCCAATGCTGCCGACTCGATATTAATTGGTATTGCACCCCACTCTTCAGCTCGTGTCATCCTTGAGTCCCACGAATCCTTGCGTCACTTTCTAGAAAACAAACTTGGCACAAACGTCGAGATTGTCACTGCGCCAAACTTTAGTGAGTTTACGCGCCGCAGCTTGCAAGGTCAGTATGATTTACTCATCACTTCACCTCATCTCGCACTCCTGGCGCAGGAATACGCAGGCTATATACCATTGATGACTTATACACAAGGCTTAGAAACGGTTCTCATTACCCGTAGCGAACGAATACCCGAAGAACGTCCGCTTAAAACGACAGGGCTTGATCCTGTATCTTTTGTTACCCTAACAGGACTACAGGAACTCAACCATCGTGGCTTAACCGTAGAAAATGGCAGCTTAACGGTCAATTATGCCAGCGCTTCAGACAGTGCTGCATTGGCAGTCGTTCAAGGCAAAGCTGATGTCGCCATTATGTCATGGCCTAACTACGTCACACTAAACGATGAGATCAAAAAACAAATCCATGTATCTTGGCGTAGCGAGCCTAAACCTAGCCGTATTTATCTTGTTAAACCTGGCAATGGTGTCGATTTAGCTCGGTGGCAAGCCGTTCTCAACGACTTTACCACCAGCCCAGAAGGCATCGCACACTTAGAAAGTAACAAACTCAAAGCCTTTCGCCCTGTCACTACAGACGACTTAAACAGCGTCAGAGCATTAAGCGATGCAGCTTTCACATATCTTAATACGACACCAACAATTGATATGAGTAGATAACGTGTTTAATGCAAAAGCAATGTCTTCTGGTTTGAAATGGATACTCACTAGCTTATTCATTGAAAGCATTATGCTAAGCTTGTTAATCTGGAGCAATCTGGAA
This sequence comes from Thiotrichales bacterium, assembly GCA_022759035.1. Taxonomy (GTDB): domain Bacteria; phylum Pseudomonadota; class Gammaproteobacteria; order Thiomicrospirales; family Thiomicrospiraceae. The sequence continues at coordinate 1,271 of JAEMQD010000008.1, read as the reverse complement.
CAACTCAATACAAGCCTGTCAGCACAAACACAAACTCGACTTAACGAATCAAGTGTTTTACTGCAAAGCGCCCTATCCGCCCCACTGGTACAAATGGACTACGCCACAGCGAAAGCGATTATGAAGGAAACACAACAAGTCGAAGGCATTGTTTATCTGGTTGTCCTTGATCGTCAAAACCGACGACTCATTTCGGTTGGCTGGGACGAACAAACGCCGTTACCGCAAGTAGAAACCGACCCATTTAACCCGAACGCCCTATCAGATGCCCGCTTTGATACACGCATCCCACTGAAGTTAGGTGACACACCACTTGGCACACTTGCCATTGGTTTATCAACACAGTTTTATATTCAGGCTCGCAAGGATGCCTTGATGCGCAGCATGGCGATTGCTTTTTTAGAGCTCTTATTCTCGGCGTTACTACTGTTAAGCTTAAACTATTGGTTTAGTAAAAAGTTTGTGCTGCTAACCGAACAAGCCAAAAGCATTGCTCAAGGTAATTATCAGCAAAAACTCAGCCCCAGCGAACACCACGAGTACGACCAACTGGTGATGGCGTTTAATCAAATGTCCGATGCGATTGCTCTTAAAATAGAACAGCTGGAATCGGCACACGATGCACAAAAACAACTCAACCAAAAAATCACGCATCTTGCAACGCATGACAACCTAACGACACTCCCCAATGCTCATGCACTCGATTCCTATCTCAATCAACAAGTCAATAACCAGCAACCTTGTTCGCTGTTTCTAATGGATCTCGATAATTTTAAACGCATTAATGATACTTTTGGGCATCATTCTGGCGATCAATTGCTCATGACATTTTCCCAATTACTCAAACAACATGCGCCCGATAATGCCTTTGTCGCACGATTGCATGGCGATGAATTTGTTATGGTATTGCCAGAAACCGAACCCAAGCAGTTATCGGCGGTTGCAAGCACTTTATGTCACCAAATCGCCAATCATACGATTCATATTAACGCACAGCTATTCCACCTTGGCATGAGCATCGGCTACAGCCGTTTCCCAAATGAAGCGCCAGACGCTCGCTCGCTCATGAATCAAGCAGATATTGCGATGTATCGAGCTAAAACCGCTGGAAAAAACATTTATCGTGCTTACACCCCGAACATGGATTAATGGCAAGAATCATCAATATTTCTTATCAATGTCTTGCTATTCACTTATAAAGAAGGCATAATAAACTTTCTCTCGCATCGCCAGATGGTTAATTTTGTTGTTTTCTGGCATAAATTCGATTT
>JAEMQD010000022.1 GCA_022759035.1 Thiotrichales bacterium | reverse complement strand
GGGAGCGTCTAAAAACCTCGCTTCGCTCGTTTTTAGAGTACCCAACTGTATAAAATCACGCAATAAAAAAGCCGATTTTCGTCGGCTTTTTTTGTGATACGCTAAGCTCAATCACTCAGTAATCATTGTCGGCTGTTGCTTTTTACGTTGCTGATACCAAATAAACCCTGGAAAGGCCATAATAATAAACATAAACAAGGTAGAAACATAAAACTCCCAATCTTGTGACTTAATTTCACCAGTCAATTGCCATTCTAGACCCCATCCAGCCATCAAAGCCAATGCGGCATAAACCATCCATTCAAGCAATCTAATCACAAAGTTTTTATGCGCCAATCTTTTTAATAAAAACAGCCTATTACTAACCCAGGGCAAAGTTGCTAATACAAAGCACAGTAACAGATAACCCCAAATCAATTGCTGCTGAATCATAACTACACGCCGCCTTTTAAATTAATAGGTCATTACCATGCTAAATAACGACAACAAATCACCTGGCATAATACCAAGCAACAATACTAATGTACCAACAAACACTAAGCCAACGCGTAGAGAAGCAGTTGCAAAATGCGCATCAACCATATTTTCTAACGGTTCATCAAAGTACATAACTTTAATCACACGCAAGTAATAATAAGCACCAATAACGGACATTAACACCGCAAACACAGCCAGCGACGTAAAACCTGCTTCAACAACTTGTGTTAGCACAACCAGTTTAGCGTAAAAGCCAACAAAAGGCGGAATGCCTGCCATCGACAGTAATAGCACCAACATGATTAGCGCCAACAAAGGATTGCGTCGCCCTAAGCCACTTAAATCACGAATATTATCTGCTTCAAACCCACGTCGAGACAAGGCAACAATAACACCAAATCCACCAATACTCATCAAAGCGTAGGTTACAACATAAAACATTGCAGCCGCATAACCTTCAATATTACCAGTCATAAAACCAAGCAAAATAAAGCCCATATGCGCGATAGTCGAATAAGCGAGCATACGCTTTAAGTTGGTTTGCGCTATCGCCACCACATTTCCAACCACTAAAGACAAGACTGCCAAAATAATCAGAATGCTTTGCCACTGCATCACAGCGACCTCTAATCCCTCGATCAGTAAGCGAAACATCAATGCAAACGCAGCAATTTTAGGTGCCGCAGCAAGAAACAAAGTAATACCTGTTGGCGAGCCGTGATAAACGTCTGGCACCCAGTTATGGAATGGTGCAGCACCAAACTTAAATGCCAAGCCCACTAAAATAAATACCAAACCTAAACCAACCACTAAAGACACACCCGTTGCAGACAAAGTTTGGTAAATGGTTGCGAACTGTAACGAGCCAACATTACCATAAACAAGCGACATACCATAAAGCAACAAACCCGTTGCCATTGCCCCTAAAACAAAATACTTCATTGCAGACTCAATCGCGAAAACAGAATCTTTCTGCATCGCGATCATGGCATACAATGACAATGACATGATTTCTAAGCCCATAAACAGACTAATCATGTCATAAGCAGAAGCTAACACCATCATGCCTAATAGGCTGATCATACCCATGACATAATATTCACCGCGCTCAATATCACGCTTGAGCAAGTAGTCTCGCGCAAAAATGAAAGCTAACAATGTCATTGCTATCATCGCAACTTTTAGTACATCAGCAACGCCATCACGAATAAAAGCGCCATTAAATAACTGCAAAGACTCCCAAGAGAAAGTCGCAATAATGATCACCATCACAACAACAAGCGTTGCTAACGTCAATTGAAAAGTTAAAGCTGGATAACGCTTCGCCCAAAAGGCATCACCAATTAACAAAGCCATACTTGCAATCAGCAAAGCAATTTCTGGCGCTAAAATTTGTAACATCATGTCCATTATTCTAATCCACTCACAATTAAGGCAACTTAGAAGTCATTGCTTGCTCAATCAAATGCTCAATTGAACTATGCATAACATCCATTATAGGTGCTGGATAAAAACCAAGCACAATTACAGCAATCGCCAAAATCAGCATGATCATAAACTCACGACGTGTTAAATCGTTCATTTCTGCTACGTGGTGATTCGTTACGTCGCCAAAAATAACGCGCTTCACCATCCATAGCGTATAAGCCGCGCCAAAAATCAACGTAGTCGCTGCCGCTAACGCAATCCAGAAGTTAGCTTTAAATGCAGCAAGAATAACCATAAACTCGCCTACGAAACCAGAAGTCCCAGGTAAGCCAGCATTTGCCATTGCAAAAATTAAAACAAAAACAGCGAATACTGGCATGCTATTAACAACGCCGCCATAAGCAGAGATTTCGCGCGTATGCATACGATCGTACATGACACCAATCGCCAAGAACATTGCTGCCGAAATTAAACCATGCGAAACCATCTGTATCATGGCGCCCTCTAGCCCCATAATCGCACCTTGAATTTCGCCCGTATTGCGCAAAATGCTATACAACAAGAACATGCCTAACGTAACGAAGCCCATATGCGCAATCGAAGAATAAGCAACCAATTTTTTCATATCACGTTGCACCAACGCAATCATAGAAATATAGACAATCGCAATCAGAGATAAAGCAATAACCAACCAATCTAATGCATTAGCCGCATCGGGCGTCATCGGCAACGAAAAGCGTAAAAAACCATAGCCACCCATTTTAAGCATAATTGCCGCCAGCACAACAGAACCCGCTGTTGGCGCTTCAACGTGCGCATCTGGCAACCAAGTATGCACTGGAAACATCGGGATTTTTACTGCAAAAGCAACCAAAAACGCGAGGAAAATCCACAACTGTGCAACATAACTCAACGGCATCGCTTGAAAATCAAGAATCGAGAAACTACCTACTTGATGATACATGTACAAGAAGGCAATCAACATGAACACCGAACCTAAAAAGGTGTATAAGAAAAACTTGATTGTTGCATAAACACGACGAACGCCACCCCATTGACCAATCACCAGAAACATTGGAATTAATAGCGCTTCCCAAAAGACATAGAACAAAATAGCATCTAGGGCTGAAAAAACAGCGACCATAATACCGTTCATCATCAAGAACGCTGCCATGTATTGTTCGATACGATCTTTAATGCAGTCAAATGCAGACCAAACAGCCAACACAGTTGTAAAGGTTGTTAGAATGATCAACGGCATAGAAATACCATCAACACCCAAGAAGTATTGAATATTAAAGACGGCTATCCAAGAAGCTTGCTCAACAAATTGCATTTGTGCTGTCGTAGCATCAAATCCGGTATATAACCCAAGCGATAGAATAAAAACGCCAATCGAAGACCATAAAGAAAATTGCTTAGCTAAGGTTGGCTGATGTTTCAACATCAATACCAACACACCCGACAAAATCGGCAACCAAATTAACGCACTCAGTAGTGGAAATTGTGTCATCCTTCTTAATCCTTTTTAATGCTACTGGTGATTACCATAAAGCCCATGCCAACAAACCCATCAAGCTAAAAATCATGATGAATGCATAATGATATAAATAGCCTGTCTGAATCGCCCGACCTTTTTGCGCCAAAAAAGCGATTGTGTTAGCCGTACCATTAACAATCCAGCCATCAATCATTCTGCTATCCGTAATACGGGAGAAAAAGTCCCCAAACCGACGCGCGCCAGACACAAAAACAATATCGTTAAAACGATCAAAACCATATGCATGACGCAACACCGAATGTGCCCCACTTAAACGACGTGCAATCATAGGGACAAGTGCTGGACGGTGAATATAAAGATACCAAGCCAACGCCACCCCCGACAAAGCCAGCCATGTTGGCAACGCCAATAAACCATGCATTAACATATCTAGCGCAGAGCTACCATGTGCCGCTACAGCAGCCAAAACATCATGCTGCGGTAAAACAACAATCGAATCTTTTAGCATGTCACCAAATAGTAACGGCTCAACAAATACCGCACCAAAAAGCATCGCAGGAATAGCCAGCATAATTAAGGGCACAGTCACCACCCAAGGCGATTCATGTATTTCATGTGTACGTACATACTCGCTTTCAGGTGCATGAAAGACAATAAAAAACATACGGAAGCTATAAAAGGCTGTTACAAACACACCAAGCATGAGCATCACAAGAGCCAACTGGGCAGTCCCAGTATTTGCAGCATCCAACGCAAGCAAAATACCGTCTTTAGAATAGAAGCCAGAAAAACCAGGGAACCCAATCAACGCTAACGATCCAACCAATAAAGCTGCATAGGTAATTGGCATTTTCTTAGCCAAACCACCCATATTGCGAATATCTTGATCATGGTGCATAGCAATAATCACAGATCCCGCTGCCAAGAAAAGTAATGCCTTAAAGAAAGCATGGGTTAGCACATGGAACATGCCTGCTGCATAAGCGGAGACCCCTAAAGCAGCAACCATATAACCTAATTGTGACAGCGTAGAATACGCAACCACCCGCTTAATATCGTTTTGAACAATACCTAATAAACCCATGAACAATGCCGTCGACGCACCAGTCAAGAGAATAAAGTTCAACGTACCTTCCGCTAATTCATATGCAGGCGAAAGACGGGCAACCATGAAAATACCAGCAGTAACCATTGTTGCCGCATGAATCAATGCTGAAATCGGTGTTGGACCTTCCATTGACTCTGGCAACCAAACATGTAAAGGCATTTGTGCCGATTTACCCATCGCACCAACAAACAACAACATGGTTAGCAAGGTTAACATGTGCACTTGCGTGTCACCAAAAGCAATTGTCGTATCTTTCTGTGCAGCCAAACCATGGAAAAATTCAACATAGTCAAGCGTATTAAAATAGCCAACAACCAGCGCAATGCCAAGTAGAAAACCAAAATCACCAACGCGATTAACTAAAAAGGCTTTTAAACTTGCCTGATTCGCCGACTCTCTTTTGAAATAAAAACCAATCAATAAATAAGATACAAGGCCTACGGCTTCCCAGCCAAAGAACAACTGTAAAAAGTTATTCGACATTACCAATGACAGCATCGAAAAGGTAAACAAAGAAATATAGCTAAAGAAACGCTCGTAACCTTCTTCATGATGCATATAACCAATGGTATAAATGTGAACCATCAAGGAAACGAAGGTAACAACCAACATCATTGTTGCCGTTAATCGATCAACTAAAAAGCCTGCTTCAAAATGAATACCATCAGAAACCATCCACGTATAAACCGTAGCGTTATAGCCTTCTGCGCCTGCAAAGATATATTGATAAAAAACATAAGCCGCTAGTAACGTAGAAACAGCAACCGAACTAATCGTAATCGTATGCGAGCCAGATCGTCCAAGCCAACGACCAAAAACACCCGCACCTATTGCACCAACCAACGGCGACAATAAAATGGTGAGAAAAATAGCATGCATTGACATCTGTTTTATCCCTTCATTTCACTTAAATCATCAACATTAATACTGTGCTTATTACGGAATAACAACACCAACAATGCCAATCCGATAGCAGCTTCAGCAGCAGCTACGGTCAAAATAAAAAATACAAACACTTGACCATGCATATTTTCTTGATAGCTTGAGAAAGCAACTAAATTTGTATTAACTGCCAAAAGCATTAATTCGATACTCATTAGAATAATGATCAAGTTTTTACGATTTAAAAAAATGCCCGCCAAACTTAACACAAACAAAATTGCACCAAACAACAGCACATCTGACAATTGCAAAAACTCACTCATCATCTGCTCCTTGCACGACTTCTTTAACGCGAACAACCGCTGGCATCTTCACCATCGTCAAACGATCACTTGCTTGCACACGTACTTGATCACCCACATTTTGGTATAAAGCCTCACTTTGCTGGCGACGACGTAGCGTTAAAACAATTGCTGCAACAATAGACAATAACAACAAAACCGCGGCCAACACAAAAGCATACAAATACTCAGTAAACAGCAACTGACCTAACATCTTCGTATTACTATCATGGGCACCTAAAGCCGTTGGTACAGTATAAATTTCTAGACCAAAGAAATTCGGATTTAATATCAATGACATTTCAGCCAGAACAATTAAAGCAACCATAATTCCAATCGGCAAATAACGTGCAAAACCTTCTTTCAATGGCGTGAGATTGATATCTAACATCATAATCACGAACAGGAACAGCACCATAACCGCGCCAACATAAACCAAAATCAACACGATACCTAAAAACTCTGCTTGCAACAGCAACCATACGCCAGCTGTTGCAATAAATGCCAACACTAATGACAAGGCAGCACGAACTGGATTGCGCGAACCAATAACACCCAATGAGGCAATAATGGCTGTCAGTGCAAACACATAAAATAAAACTTTTTCTATACCCATGATGTCATTCCCACTTATCGGTACTTGGCATCTGCAGCACGATCCGCTGCAATTTGCGCTTCCATCTTATCGCCATGTTCCAGCAACATCGTTTTACTCATAACATGAATGTCACCTGGTTCAAAGGCATACTCAAAAACACGCGTCTCAACGATGGCGTCAACAGGACAAGCCTCTTCACAAAAGCCACAATAAATACACTTAAACAAATCAATATCATAAACAGTAGTACGACGGGAGCCATCTTCTCGTGCTTCAGATTCAATTGTAATTGCATTAGCTGGACAAACCGCTTCACATAGCTTACATGCAATACAGCGCTCTTCGCCATTAGCGTAGCGACGTAACGCATGCTTACCACGAAAACGAGGTGACATAGGCGTCTTTTCTTCAGGATAAAGCACAGTAATTTTGCTTTTAAACAAATACTTGCCTGTAATCGCTAATCCTTGAAATAACTCCCAAAGTGTCCAAGTTTTTAATTGCCGTTTCAACATCGCAATCATGCAATACCTCCGTGCACAAACCATGGAGCAACTTTCAAGTATGCCATCACGCCCACAACAAACACCCACAGAATAGTTAAAGGGATAAAAATCTTCCAACCTAAGCGCATAATTTGGTCATAACGATAACGAGGGAAAGTCGCACGAAACCACAAAAATACAAACAACAAAAAGGCAACTTTTAACGATAACCAAGCTAGACCAGGGATAAAACTAAACACGGTTTCTAAACCAGGAATACCCTCAAAAGGCGATAACCAACCACCCAAAAACATAATTGCTGTCAAAAAGGAAATCAAAATCATCATGGCATATTCAGCCAAGAAGAAAACAGCAAAAGTCATCCCAGAATAATCAACATGGAAACCCGCTACAATTTCTGACTCACCTTCAGCAACGTCAAAAGGTGCACGATTGGTTTCAGCAACACCAGCAATAAAGTAAACAACAAACATAGGCAGTAGTGGAATCCAATACCACGACAGCATACCACCCTGCTGTCCAAGAACAATGTCTGTTAAGTTCATACTGCCCGCGGTCATAATGACGGTTACTAAAGCAAAACCCATCGCAATTTCGTAAGAAACTTTTTGCGCAGAAGAGCGTAACGCACCTAAAAATGCATATTTCGAGTTAGACGCCCAACCAGCAACAACCACACCATAAATACCAATGGACGAGATTGCTAATATATATAGCAAGCCTGCGTTAATGTCTGCAACAACCATACCATCATCAAACGGCACGACTGCCCAAACAGCAATAGCAGGCGCGATAGCAAGTACTGGTGCAATTAAAAACAAATAAACGTTCGATTGAGAAGGAATAATCACTTCTTTCATCAACAACTTGACTGCATCTGCAATAGGTTGCAACCAACCGCCTGGCCCAACACGATTTGGCCCAAGTCTTACTTGCATATAACCAATTACTTTACGTTCTGCATAAGTTAAATAAGCAACGGCTAGCAATAGGGGGACAATGACTATCGCAGCTTGAACCAAAATAACCAAGACACTAGCAACCGCACTAGGAAGCCACTGTGCTAAATATAGCTGTAAACTATCAAACATCTAAGACTCCTAGGCAGCAAACACAAAGCTATCAGCAGGCAAACCTGGCAACAAACTTATTGGTGCAACAATATTGCCGCGCGCCACACGCACATCAGCAACAACAGCATAAACTTGCTTGCTGCCATCTGGCAATAACAAACTAATTTCTGTTTGCGTAGCAGAAACATCTTCTGGATTCGCGCGTAACAACGCTTGACCAGCGTGTTCATGTTGCTGCAATGGTAATGCATTACGCACGATCATATCTGATGCATACATTGGCAACTGCGCAACACGTGCTAGCCCATTAAACGCAGCGACTGGCGTTGTAATGTCCATCAACGCCTGATGCATATCCGCCTGAACCACTTTTGCTGTCGCTTTGGCTTCTTGTGTTACTTCATCAATAGAAACAAACTCAAATCCTGACAAACCCATTAGGTTTCCTAAAACACGCAGCACTTTCCAACCCGGTTTAGCTTCACCAGGTGAATGCAACGCGACTGTAGCGAATTGCCATGTCGCATTCGCATTAATATAGCTACCAGCAGCCTCACCAAAGGCAGCAATAGGCAACAACCAATCAGAAACAGCGCGCAACTCAGGAGTATCAATTGCTGAAACGGCGATTACTCGTCCTGACAAAGCATGCGCTTCTGGCAACAATGCATCTTTAGCAGGATCAACACCCCATAACAACCAATTTTTCATGCCTTGTTTAAGCATTTGCGCTGCATTTAAAGCCGTTCCTTCTGCTTGCGCGCCTACCAAACAAGCACCCAAACTATTACCCGCTTCAGGCAACCAAGTTAATTGCGCACCAGACAGACGTGCAACTAAACTTGCCAACTGCATCAATCGACCAAATGCTGGATGTGATTGCGCAATTTGACCTAAAATAATCAACTTATCACCGTCAACGCGTAGCTGTTCTGCCATCTTTTGCACATTAGCATCAACCACAACATCCACTAATAATGCCGATTCATTTGCCGAAAGCGCTTGCTCCCCTGCCAAAGTGCGTGCCAAGCCTGCCAAGACTTTAGTCATATCTTGCATAGAAACAATCGATTTTGCAGACAAACGATAATTAAAGTCGAAATCGACTGGATTAATCGCCATAATTTTAGCGCGCATCTGTGTCGCTTTGCGCAAGCGTTGATTCAACAACGGCTGCTCATGACGCAAGAAACTACCTATAAGTAAAGCCGCTTTAACTTTTTCAACTTGCTCAATAGGCATTGGCAAATAAGGCATCACATTGGCTGCATCTGCGCTAAAATCTTGCTGATGCAAACGATGATCGATATTGTAGCAACCCTTCGCTTTTAACAGTTTCTGCAACAAATACATTTCTTCTGCTGTTGCTGTTGGACTAATCAGCGCACCAAAACTATTTGCATCTTGACTGAGTTGACCATTTAATAAAGCGGCAATCTCGGTAAGCGCACTTTCCCAGTCAACCTGATGCCAAACACCATCAACTTTACGCATAGGGTGCGTCAAACGATTTTGCGTTAATCCAGTATAAGAAAAGCGATCGCGATCAGACAACCAAACTTCATTAATCGCTTCATTTTCACGAGGAACAACGCGTTTCACTTCACCTTGTTTATGGTGAATAAACGTGTGAGATCCCAAACCATCATGAATTGCAATAGAAGGCGTCGCCTGAAGCTCCCAAGCACGTGCCGTATAACGATAAGGCTTAGAAGTAAGCGCCCCAACAGGACACAAATCAATAATATTACCAGAAAGCTCCGACACCATAGCTTTAGCAACATAGGTACCGATTTCCATGTGCTCGCCGCGACCAGTAGCACCTAGCTCCATAATACCAGCGACTTCTTTACCAAAACGAACACAACGCGTACAGTGAATACAACGCGTCATATCTGTCTGAACTAATGAGCCGATATCTCGATCACCAACGATACGTTTTCCTTCGTTAAAACGGCTAATATCCTGACCATAAAGCATAGACACATCTTGAAGTTCACACTCCCCACCTTGGTCACAAATTGGGCAATCTAATGGGTGATTGATTAACAAAAACTCCATAACCGATTTTTGTGCTGCAAGTGCTTTAGGTGATTTTGTCATCACTTTCATGCCATCTGTAACAGGCGTAGCGCATGCTGGAAGCGTTTTAGGCGCCCCGGCAACTTCAACCAAACACATACGACAATTTGCTGCTACCGATAGTTTTTTATGATAACAAAAACGCGGTATCGCAATACCAGCATCATCTGCCACATCAATCAGCATCGAGCCTTCGCGAGCGCGAATACTCTGACCATTTATTTCAATTTTTACCATGGTTGTACCATCACTTTTGCGTCCTTCACCAACTTGGGCGCTTACATGCGGTCATAAATACTACAGCCGTGCTCGACATAATGTTCGAACTCATGACCGAAGTGCTTCATAAAACTTGTTACTGGAATTGCCGCGGCATCACCTAACCCACAAATGACTTTGCCTGTAATACGACCACCCACATCTCTTAACAGCGCCAAATCCTCTGGTCTCCCCTTTCCTTCGCGAATACGCTTTACAACGCGGTACATCCAACCTGTACCTTCACGACATGGCGTACATTGTCCACACGACTCTTCGTAATAGAAATAACTCAGACGCTCTAACACTTTAACCATGTCAGTTGTTTCGTCCATAATAATGACCGAACCAGCACCTAAGAAAGAACCGGCTTTAGAAATGCTGTCATAATCCATATCCATTGCTAATGCCTTTTCAGCAGGCAAAACTGGGGTAGATGACCCACCAGGAATAACAGCTTTTAACTGACGTCCTTTCCAGATACCACCCGCATTTTCAAGCAATGTTTTAAACGGTGTGCCCATACGAACTTCTTGATTGCCTGGCTTTTCAACATGACCAGATACCGAAAACAACTTAGTACCGCCATTATTTGGCTTACCTAAATCCAAGAACCACTGTCCACCTTTAGCTAAAATCATGGGGATAGAGGCAAGTGTTTCTGTATTGTTAATCGTTGTTGGACGACCATATAAACCAAAGCTTGCAGGGAATGGCGGTTTAAAACGAGGCATCCCTTTTTTGCCTTCGATAGACTCAATCAAGGCGGTCTCTTCGCCACAGATATATGCCCCCGCACCCGCATGAACAAACAAATCAAAATCAAAGCCAGAACCAAGAATATCTTGCCCTAAAAAACCAGCAGCGCGCGCCTCATTTACTGCACCTAAATAACGTTGTATCGGTTCATGAAACTCACCACGAATGTAGTTGTAACCGCGGCTTGCGCCGATAACATAAGCAGCGATGCACATCCCTTCGATTAACTGATGCGGGTTATAGCGCAAAATATCTCGATCTTTGCAGGTGCCTGGCTCACCTTCATCGGAGTTACACAATAAAAACTTTTGGCCTGGAGCACGACGATTCATAAAGCTCCACTTCAAACCAGTTGGAAAGCCTGCACCACCTCGACCACGTAATGCCGAAATCTTAACTTGATCAATAATATCTTCAGGTGAAATTTCACCAGCTAATACTTTTTTCCAAACCTCATAACCGCCGTTTTCAACGTAGGTTTTTAACGTCCATGACTCAGGTAAATGCAATGTGCGAAAGCAGTTTTCATTCATCATCGTCACTTACTCCAAACTATCCAAAATAGCATCAATCTTTTCTGGCGTTAAATGCTCGTGATAGTGTTCACCAATTTGAAACATCGGCGCACCAACACACGCACCCAAACATTCAACTTCTTTAATTGAAAACTTTCCATCTGCAGAAATTTCATTAAAATCAGACACATTTAAGCGTTTCTTCAGATGCGCAACTACATCATCTGACCCACGCAACATGCACGAAATATTCGTACAAACACAAATTTTATGTTTACCTACTGGCTGATGTTCATACATCGAATAGAAGGTAGCCACTTCGTACACTTCGATTGGCGTAATATCTAAGTAATCAGCTAACTCATCCATTAATTCTTGCGTTAAAAATCCACCATTTGCCGCCTGGATAACACTCAAACCTGGCATCACCGCTGACTTTTGCTGACCCTCTGGATATTGTGCAATCCAATGATCAATATCAGCTTTTACTTGTCCTTGAATTATCGACATTAGCGGTCAATCTCCCCAAATACAATATCTTGCGTTCCAATAATTGTCACAACGTCGGCAATCATATGGCCACGCGACATCTCATCTAAAGCAGCTAAATGTGCAAACCCTGGTGCACGAATTTTCAAGCGATAAGGCTTATTTGCACCATCTGAAACCATATAAATACCCAATTCACCCTTCGGATGTTCAACAGCAGCATAAGCTTCCCCTTCAGGCAAGCAATACCCTTCTGTAAAGAGTTTGAAATGGTGAATCAACGCTTCCATATTATCTTTCATATGTTCACGCTTGGGCGCAGCAACTTTTAAATTCTCAGTAATTACTGGACCAGGATTTGCCCGCAACCAATCAATACATTGACGAATGATTTTATTCGACTCGCGCATTTCAGCAACACGAACTAAATAGCGATCATAAGAATCGCCTGTTTTACCGATAGGAATATCAAAAGCTAAACGGTCATAAACTTCATAAGGTTGCGTTTTACGCAAATCCCATGCAATCCCAGATCCACGCAACATTGGCCCAGTGAAACCAAGTTGCAATGCGCGCTCAGGAGAGACGATACCAATATCAACCGTACGTTGTTTCCAAATTCGGTTATCTGTCAATAACGTTTCGTATTCATCAACATAAGCTGGAAAGCGCTCTGTGAATGCCGTTAAAAAATCCAACATGCTACCATGACGTGTTTCATTCAGACGATCCACGTCTTTTTTTGAACGAAATGGCGAATATTCATACTTAGGCATACTATCTGGCAAATCACGATATACACCACCAGGACGATAGTAAGTTGCATGCATGCGTGCACCTGAAACAGCCTCATAGCAATCCATTAAGTCTTCACGCTCACGGAAAGCATACAAGAACACCGTCATCGCACCAATATCAAGCGCATGTGCACCCAACCATAATAAATGATTAAGAATACGGGTTATTTCGTCAAACATAACACGAATATATTGCGCTCGTTCGGGCACAGCAATACCCATAAGCTTCTCGATTGTCATGACATAGGCATGTTCATTTGCCATCATTGATACATAATCTAAGCGATCCATATAACCAATTGATTGATTATATGGCTTGTATTCGGCTAATTTTTCAGTACCGCGATGCAACAAGCCAATATGCGGATCAGCACGAACAATCGTTTCACCATCCAACTCTAAAACCAAACGCAACACACCATGTGCAGAAGGATGCTGCGGACCAAAATTTAACGTATAGTTACGAATTTCAGCCATTACACTAACTCCATACGGTCTGTAGGACGAATCACACGTGGTGTATTCACACGATTATCAATACTAACTGGCTCATAAATCACACGATTTTGTTCTGGATCGTAGCGCATTTCGACATGTCCTTCTAAAGGAAAATCTTTGCGCAATGGATAGCCAACAAAACCATAATCTGTTAACAGGCGACGCAAGTCTGGATGACCATTAAAAGCAATACCAAACAAATCAAAGGCTTCCCGCTCAAACCAATTAACAGATGCCCATACATCACAAACACTGTCAACAACTGGAAATTGATTATCTTCACAAAAAACTTTTACACGAATTCTTTGATTATGCGCAATAGAAAGCAAATGAGAGACGACAGCAAATCGAGGTTGATGACTTGCTTCCGCTTCCGAGGCAGACGATGGCACTTCAAAGTCAAACACGCCACGACTAAAACCCGCATTAACTGCGCTATCTGTTGCCCAGTTCACTTGACCATAAGCTGTATAGTCTACCGCACATAAGTCGATAAGCTGTTCAAATCCCATCTGGTCACGCAAATAGAGCGCCATCGCATGCCAGTCTTGCGCAGGGACAGAAATTGTTAACTCTTCAACTTCTGATACAGCGCCTTCCACAACAGGCCAAGCTTGCTGAATAGATGCTAATAACTGAGTAAGTGAGCGCATGTTCTCTTCCTATTCTATTTAGCGAGCAATCGTATTGGTACGCTTAATTTTGTTTTGCAACTGAATAATGCCATAAAGTAGCGCTTCAGCAGTTGGCGGACAACCTGGTACATAAACATCAACAGGAACAATACGATCACAGCCACGGACTACGGCATACGAATAATGATAATAGCCACCGCCATTAGCACAAGAACCCATCGAAATGACCCATCGTGGTTCCGCCATTTGATCATATACCTTACGCAATGCAGGTGCCATTTTATTAACCAATGTCCCTGCTACAATCATAACATCTGACTGACGCGGACTAGGGCGAAAGATAATACCAAAGCGATCCAAATCGTAACGCGACGCCCCTGCATGCATCATTTCAACGGCACAACAGGCTAAGCCAAACGTCATTGGCCATAATGACCCTGTTCGCGCCCAGTTAATTAGTTTATCTGCCGAGGTAGTAATAAAGCCTTCTTGCAGAACGCCTTCTATTCCCATTCCAAGGCTCCTTTTTTCCACTCATAAATAAAGCCAACAACCAAAATTGCTAAAAAAATGGCCATCGCAATAAAGCCCGCTGCGCCAATCGTATCAAGCACAACTGCCCACGGAAATAAAAACGCAATTTCAAGATCAAAAATAATGAACAGAATTGCAACCAAGTAAAAGCGCACGTCAAACTTCATACGCGCATCTTCAAAGGCTTCAAAACCACATTCATAAGGAGATAACTTTTCGCTGTCCGGACGATTCGGTGCCAATAGCCAACCAGCGGCAATCGGACCAATACCAAAAAAAATTCCGAGCAGGATAAAAACCAGAACAGGCAGGTAATTTTCCAACATTCTGTAGCCTCCGCAATAACATTCCGAACAATTTGCGCTTAATCAAACTAAATATGGTACCGACGACTGGACTCGAACCAGCACAGCTTGCGCCACTACCACCTCAAGGTAGCGTGTCTACCAATTCCACCACGTCGGCAAAAAAGCGTTTTTTCGTTATTTCCCAGTTTGAACAGGTACATCCGCGGGTTGCGTTGTGCCATTCGTTGCTGGGCCGTCTGTTATCACGGCGCGATCAGGAGTGCTTATCACGCTGTTGTTTTCAGACTGCTTTGTAGACAAATAAGCCAGTGTTAGACTTGTCACAAAGAAGAGCGTCACTATTATAGCAGTTAATCGTGACAAAAATGAAGCAGAACCACGCGATCCGAAGACACTTTGTGATGAACCACCACCAAAACTAGCACCCGCGTCCGCGCCTTTTCCTTGCTGAATTAGAACCAACCCAATCAAAGACAATGACAACAAAACATGAATACTAAGAATAACTTGCATCATATAACTTTTCCTTATAACGCTGCTGCCGCAGCATAAATACGCGCAAAATCATCGCCATTTAACGCTGCACCACCGATCAAACCACCGTCCACATCTGACTGTGAAAATATCGCCGCTGCGTTATCTGGCTTGACGCTACCACCATACAAAATCGATATTGATGCAGCTACTGTTACATCTAATTTGGCCAAATGCGCTCGAATAAAGGCATGAATAGCTTGTGCTTGCTCAGGTGTCGCCGTTTTCCCTGTACCAATTGCCCAAACTGGTTCATAAGCCAACACCACACTACGCCAGCCATCCACACCAATACAAGCACTCACGGCATCTAATTGAGCAGCAATAATGCTTTCGGCGTGACCATTTTCACGTTCTGTCAGCGTTTCACCGACACAAACAATTGGCGTCAAACCTGCATCAATTGCCATTTTTGTTTTAGTTGCGACGATTTCATTCGTTTCACCATAAAGCGCGCGGCGCTCTGAATGACCAACAATGACGTACTGACAACCAATATCACTCAACATAAAACCAGCAACTTCGCCAGTATAAGCGCCTGGCGCAGCAACGTCAGACAAGTTCTGTGCCCCAATACGAACCTCTGAACCTGCCGCAGCTTGAACCGCTTGAGCTAAAAACACACTCGGCGGGCAAACCAAAAGCGTTACATTTTCCTTAATTGCTACCTTACTTTGTAGCAATGCAATCATTTCTTGCGTAAACGCTACTGAGCCATGCATTTTCCAATTGCCGGCTACCATCATCTGACGCATATACTCGTCTCCTAATAAAACCCTTCAAGTTTACAGGCGAAAGCCACCAATTGCAAGCCTAAACCAAGATTGCAAACAGAAAAACAAAACTAAATAAAAAGCAAATTCAATGAGTTACTTTCCATAAACCTCACTTACAATTGATTCCAACTGCTGAACCAACTGTTTCACTTGAACGGCATCTTTACCTTCCACCATAATGCGAATCAATGGTTCTGTTCCTGAAAGACGAATCAATAGTCTCCCCTGCTCGCCCAGTTGTGCCTCAGCTTTTTTTATCGCTTCAACGACTCGCTCATCGTCTATTGATTTGATTTTTCTAGCCAAATGAACATTGACTAACTCTTGTGGATAGCGAATAAACCCTTGTTTCAATGCATTTAAACCAACTTTATGTTTTACCATAACGCTTAATACTTGCAAGGCAGCAATGATGCCATCTCCTGTTTGTATTTTATCTAAGCACAAAACATGGCCAGAAGGCTCAGCGCCAAATTTCAGCCCTTCTTTAATGAGCTTTTCCATGACATGGCGATCACCTACAGGCGTTCTATGAAAAGCGATACCCTTTTGCTGACAATAGTTTTCCAATCCCATATTGCTCATTACCGTGCCAACAACGCCTTTAACAGGCTCATCTTGTCCACTCATAACGATAAACAAAATATCATCGCCGTCTAATACAGCGCCAGTGTGATCCACCAAAATTAAACGATCACCATCCCCATCTAATGCCACACCAAGATCAGCTTTCTCACGCAATACTGAGCGCTGCAATGCAGCAGGATCTGTTGCACCAAAACCATCATTAATATTTAGACCGTTAGGGTTATTACCAATCGTAATCACCTCTGCACCTAGTTCAGAAAACACATGCGGCGCAACATGATAAGTAGCACCATTCGCACAATCAACAACGATTTTCAGGCCGTTCAAACGCAGACCATGCGCCATCGTACTTTTACAGAACTCAATATAACGACCCGCAGCATCATTAATACGTGCTACCCGACCTAACAATTGCGATGGAACACAAACCATCGGCTCATCCATCATCGCTTCAATGGCCTGTTCTAATTCATCTGATAACTTGCGTCCACTATTATCAAAAAACTTAATCCCATTATCATAATAAGGATTATGAGAAGCACTAATGACAACACCAGCAACCGCCCCAAAAGTTGTAGCAATGTAAGCAATTGCAGGCGTTGGCATTGGACCTAACAAACGAACTGTAACACCGGCTGCTGCGAAACCCGCCTCTAACGCCGACTCAAACAAATAGCCCGAAATACGCGTATCTTTACCAATAATAACTGGCGCATTACTCACTTGCTTTAACACCATACCTGCAGCCCAACCAAGCTTCAATGCCATCTCGGGTGACATACCCTCAGAACCAACGCGACCACGAATACCATCTGTACCAAAATAACGTTTTTTTGTTTTAGGAGCCATTTTCTGTTTTTCCTCTTAATCACTAATCTTGAGCGACACGCAATTGCCGCGAAACAGCCAATGCATCAACTGTTTCAGCAACATCGTGTACGCGAATAATTTTTGCGCCAAGCCTAACGGCCTCGATTGCTGCTGCAATACTGCCAGCTTTTCTTTCCTTCGGGTCTGCACGCCCTGTTAACTCACCTATCATTTTTTTTCGTGATACGCCAACCAGTACAGGATAACCCAGCGAAACCATTCTTGGCAGCGCCTTAAATAAGGCGATATTGTGTGCCAATGTTTTACCAAAACCGAAGCCTGGATCTAACACAATTGTTCCCTGAAAACCTTGTTGTTGCACACGACTTACCTGCTGAGTTAAAAATGCAATTACATCAGCGACAACATCCTCATAATAAGGTGAATGTTGCATACTTAATGGATCACCCTGCATATGCATCAGACAAATAGGAACATGACAAAACTCGTTAAGAACAGTTAACGACTCTGCGGCTTGAAACGAGCGAACATCATTCAGCATATCTGCGCCAAGCGACAAGCAAGCACGCATGACTTCTGGATTACTGCTATCAATAGAGATCGGAATATCTGTTGCTTGCCTAAGCGCTCGAAGAACGGGCACCAATCGACTCAGTTCTTCCTGTGTAGACACAGGCGACGCACCTGGACGCGTTGATTCAGCCCCCAAATCCAACATATCCGCACCATCCGATACCAGTTTTAATGCGTGTTGAATCGCTGCTTCTGTTTGAAGAAACTGACCGCCATCTGAAAATGAATCGGGGGTGATATTCACCACCCCCATCACCCAATAGGGCTTAACTCGAAAATCAATCGCCACAAACGACTACTGCCATTTCGGAACCGAAGCGCTCTGATCTGGTGCAGAATGAGCTTCTGGCGTACCCAGAGTGTGCGTCACATCAGAAACTGGTACCGCGCCATCTGACGAACTAGGCGGCTCTGTTTGAACAGACACCTCATCATCCTCACTCCAATCCGCTGGCGCGTCAGGAAAACGGCCCTCTTCCATGATTTGACGTACTTGCACATCATCAATGGTCTCGTACTTCATTAGTGCCTCGCCCATAATGTGCAATTTATCTATATTGTCACGAAGAATTTGCTCCGCTCTGGCGTAATTACGGTTAATAACCGCATGAATTTCATCATCAATCAGTTTTCCTGTTTCGGGTGACAATGCCTTAGTTCGTGCCATACCGCCACCTAAGAAAGGATTACTATTATCCTCTTCTTCATATAACTGAGGACCCAGCTTGTCAGACATACCCCACTTCATCACCATGTTCCGTGCTAATTGCGTAGCACGCTCAATATCGTTACTCGCGCCAGTAGTTACCGCATCTGCACCGAAAATCATTTCTTCAGCAATACGACCACCGTATAAGCTCGATAACTGACTTTCTAAGCGACGTTTAGAATAACTATAACGATCTTCTTCAGGTAAATACATCGTTACCCCTAAAGCGCGGCCACGAGGAATAATACTAACTTTATAAACTGGATCATGCTCTGGAACGATACAACCAATAATCGCGTGACCTGCCTCGTGATAAGCAGTCAATTTCTTCTCTTCATCCTTCATCACCATCGACTTACGCTCGACGCCCATAATGATTTTGTCTTTTGCTTTTTCAAAATCTTCATGTGTTACTTTCTCTTTGCCCATTCTCGCAGCAAAAAGTGCAGCTTCGTTAACTAAGTTAGCTAAATCCGCCCCCGAAAATCCTGGTGTACCACGCGCAATCGCACCTGGCTTAACCCCTTCAGCTAGAGGGACTTTACGCATATGCACTTTTAAAATTTGCTCACGCCCACGAACATCGGGCAAACCAACAGTCACCTGACGGTCAAACCGTCCAGGACGCAACAGCGCAGGATCAAGCACATCTGGACGGTTGGTCGCAGCAATAACAATGATACCCTCATTGCCTTCAAAACCATCCATCTCAACAAGCATCTGGTTTAAAGTTTGCTCACGCTCATCATTACCGCCACCCATACCAGCGCCGCGAGAACGACCTACTGCGTCAATTTCATCAATAAAAATAATACAAGGCGCATGTGCTTTTGCTTGCTCAAACATATCTCGAACACGCGAAGCACCAACACCGACAAACATTTCAACGAAATCGGAACCTGAAATAGTGAAAAATGGGACTTTAGCTTCGCCAGCAATCGCTTTTGCTAATAAGGTTTTACCTGTACCAGGTGGGCCAACCATTAAAATACCACGCGGGATACTGCCCCCTAATTTACGGTATTTCTCTGGGTCACGTAAAAAGTCGACAACTTCGTGTACTTCTTCTTTTGCTTCATCGGCACCCGCAACATCTTCAAAAGTTACCTTTACTTGATCTTCCGACTGCATACGCGCCTTGCTTTTCCCAAAAGAAAACGGACCATTCTTACCACCTAAACCGCCTGCCGAGCGCATAAAAAATATCCATACTGCAATCAGCAACAACATTGGGAACCAAGAAATAAACATTTGCATCAATATGCTTTGTTTTTCTGGAGGCGGTGCGGTAATCACAACGTTGTGATTAAGCAGATCACCAACCAATCCTGGATCACCAGGATTAAACGTCATGAAGTGCTCGCCACTCGTATAGAAGCCATGAATGGTGCGACCATCCAAATCTACCCGACTCACACGATCAGCCTTAACTTCTTGAATAAACTGAGTATAATCAATTCTATGTGGATTGCCCACGCGCGCAGAATCGTCTCCTTGGAACTGATTAAAAATAGCAAGCGTTACCACTGCCATAATCACCCAAACCAACAGGTTTTTCATAAAATCACTCATTCATTACTTCCATTTTTAGGATTTATTGCCACGATAACCGCGCGCTAACACATAAACTTCAACGCTACGATCGCGAGAAGCCTTCGGTTTTTTTAATTGTACCTTAGTAAAGACGTTTCGCACATCTTTTAATAACGCATCAAAACCTTGTCCCTGAAATACTTTTATAAGCAAATCCCCGCCAGGTTTCAAGACCAAAGCGGCAAATTCCAAGGCTAATTCAGATAAATAAATCGACCGAGGCACATCAACACCCCGAATTCCTGAAGTATTTGGTGCCATATCCGATAAAATAATATCAACTTGGCGATTATCTAATGTCTCTAACAATAACTGCAAAACAGATTCTTCCCTAAAGTCGCCCTGCAAGAAAACAGCTCCATCAAGCGGCACAATCGGCAACAAATCTAAACCAACAACCATACCACCAGGTGAAACACGCTCTGCTGCCCATTGACTCCAACCGCCTGGCGCCGCACCCAAATCAGCAACGAGCATTCCAGGTTTCAATAAACGCTCTTTTTCATCCAATTCTTTTAACTTGTAGGTCGCCCGCGAGCGATAGCCTTCTTTTTGCGCCAGCAGCCAAAAAGGATCAGAGAAATGTTCTTTTAACCATGTTTGTGAAGATTTTGTTCGTGCCATAATGTCCAGTCTTGTTACAATATGTTTATTTTACATTACAAAAGGATCAGCGGACATGTTGACTACCGCTCAAACCAAATTTTTGCGCAGCCATGCACATTACCTTAATCCAGTGCTATGGGTTGGTGCATCAGGCGTAACGGAGGCGGTTATCGCCGAACTTGACCAAACATTAACAACACACGAGTTAATTAAGATAAAACTACTCAACGATGACCGTGAACAAAGACAAGCTATGGTAGAGGCTTTATGCCAAGCTAGTGGCGCACTTAAAGTGCAAACTATTGGCAAAGTAGCAATCCTCTACCGTGCCAATCCTAAGCAACCGAAACTTTCTCTACCACGTTAAGCCGACAACAATGCATCCAAACCGCGTGCCAAATCGGCACGCAAGTCGTCAACAGACTCTAACCCAATAGACAATCTTATTAAGTTCTCTGTAATACCTGCGGCTAAACGATCCGCTTCAGCCACACGCCCATGCGTTGTTGTTGCTGGATGCGTGATAATACTTTTTACATCACCCAAATTAGCAGAACGAGAAAAAATCATTACCGCATCAACAACACGCCAAGCTTCTTTACGCCCACCTTTTACCCGAAAAGATAAAACAGCACCACCAGCTTTCTGCTGGCGTGCAATTAAATCTGCCTGAGGATGATCTGACAATCCCGTGTAAAAGACGGATTCAACCGCTGGATGCGCCTTTAACCAAGAAGCAATTGCTAAAGCTTGCTCACTCTGTGCTTTCATGCGAATTGCCAAAGTTTCTAGCCCTTTTATAAACAGCCACGCGTTAAAAGGACTCATACTTGGACCTGCCGTACGCACAAAACTGTATATTGGCTCCATTAAGGCATGGCTACCGACAATTGCGCCACCCAAAGCTCGCCCTTGACCATCAATAAATTTAGTTGCTGAATGAATAACAATATCCGCACCCAAAGATAAAGGTTTTTGCAATATTGGGGTCAATAAGCAATTGTCCACAGCAAGCCATGCACCCGCTGCTTTCGCTATCTGTGATAGCGCAGTAATATCACCTACTTCCATTAACGGATTTGAAGGCGTTTCTAAAAACAATAGCTTAGTATTGTGCTGTACTGCATTATGCCATGCAGACAAGTCGGTTAGGTCAACAAAGGTTGTTTGCACACCAAAACGACTTAGTTGTTTTTCAAATAAGATTTGCGTCGCACCAAAGACACTACGTGAACAAATAACATGATCACCTGCATTTAACAACCCCAAACAAGTCGTCAAAATTGCAGCCATGCCCGAACCAGTCGCAACGGCACGTTCGCCACCTTCTAGTGCCGCGATACGTCGTTCAAAGGTTGCAACAGTCGGATTTGTAAAACGCGAATAAATATTACCTGGCACTTGCCCAGAAAAACGTTCTGCTGCTTGCGCAGCACTATCATAAACAAAGCTGGAAGTAAGGAACATTGCCTCGCTATGTTCACCTTCTAAAGTACGCTGGTAACCATAGCGAATCGCAAGCGTAGCATCATCCCATTGTTCATTATTCGACATTATGCAATCCTACTGCGCTTGGTTCAATATCCGCCTTTTTAGCAGAATCTTTGCGCTGCTGAGCTAGTCCTGCTAAATACTCTGGCGTAACATCACCCGTTACATAAATACCACTAAAACAAGAAGTATCAAAATCTTTGGGACCTTGTCCCGCTTCACGCACAGCGGCCTCAAGATCTTCTAAATCTTGATAAACGAGCCAATCGGCGCCGATAATCTTACAAACCTCTTCGACTGTTTTATTATTAGCAACGAGCTCACTTGCTGCGGGCATATCAATACCATAAACATAAGGATAACGAACCGCTGGTGATGCCGAAGCAAATGACACTTTACGCGCACCAGAGTCTCGTGCCATTTGTACGATTTGCGCGGAAGTCGTGCCACGAACAATTGAATCATCTACAAGTAGCACATGTTTACCTTCAAACTCACGTGCAATCGCATTCAGCTTTTGACGCACCGACTTTTTGCGTTGCGTTTGACCAGGCATAATGAAGGTACGACCAATATAACGGTTTTTAATGAACCCTTCACGATAAGGTACCCCTAATCGTTGTGCCATCTGCAATGCTGCAGTGCGACTGGTATCTGGAATGGGAATGACGACATCAATATCATGATGAGGATTGACGCGCAGAATCTTTGCGGCAAGCTTTTCGCCCATATTCAAGCGCGCTTCATAAACAGAAACACCATCAATGACAGAGTCTGGACGCGCCAAATAAACATGTTCAAAAATACACGGTGCTAACACTGGATTAGCTGCACATTGATGTGAGAAAAAGCGACCGTCTTCTGTAATCACAATTGCCTCGCCTGGCGCCAAATCTCGAATGACCTTAAATTCTAATACATCAACGGCAACCGTTTCAGAAGCAACGATATAGTCTTTTTTACCTGACGCAGTCAACCGTTCACCATAAACAACTGGACGCAACCCATAAGGATCACGGAAAGCGAACATACCGAAGCCTGCAATCATACCTACCGCAGCATAACCACCCTTGCAGCGCTCATGCACGCGAGAAATTGCTGTAAACACTTGATCTTCAGTAACTTTTTCTTTTCCTTGCACCATCATTTCATGCGCAAAAACGTTCAGCAAGACTTCCGAGTCTGAGTTGGTATTTAAATGGCGCAGGTCCTGTACATAGAGATCGCGACTTAGCGCCTCTGTATTCGTCAAGTTGCCGTTGTGTGCTAAAACGATACCATAAGGTGAGTTAACGTAAAAAGGCTGAGCCTCTGCACTAGACGAACTTCCAGCTGTTGGATAACGAACATGACCGATGCCCATGGGGCCATGAAGATCGCGCATATGACGGGTACGAAAGACATCGCTAACCATGCCATTGTCTTTACGCTGATAAAAGCGATCTTGATGAAGCGTCACAATACCCGCAGCATCTTGACCACGATGTTGCAACACCGTTAAGCCATCATAAATGCCTTGATTAACATTATCACCATTAACTGAAAGAATACCGATAATACCGCACATAAAAACCTGTTCGCCGCAACTAAATTTGGGATGTACATTATCCCACCACTAACGCGAGATGACAAACAGATTAATTTGTTTTTTATCGTTTAAGCACCATTGACTTTGTTTTCAATCGCGCATCGATAATCGATTTTGCTTTGTGGGCTTCTTGTATTGTTTTATAAGGTCCTGTACGAAGCACAAAAATCGTATGACCGCTTTTATTTTTTGATACTGTTATTTTTCCAACAAAGCCTTGCGGTCTAATACGTGATTGCGTGTCACTTGCCATTGACTCAGCTTGATAAGTTGCCACTTGCACCCAATAGTGCCCATCAGCACTGGTTGTTGGCGCAGTAGCGACAGCAAGACGGCTTTCTTTTGTACTAACAACTAACTTGTTACCCTGTCCATCTACCTGTACTTCTCGTACAGATAGCGGTTGCGCTAACGCCTGCACTCTTTGCGGATCTGCTGGCGGTGGTACAACAGTTAATGGTTTATCAATAAACAACTCTGAATGTTCGTTTTCTGGCGCATCACGCTGCGCCACTTGCTCAGATGCTGCGCCTGTTGGCTGAACAACACTTTCTACTACAGGAGCAGGATAAGCAACAGGCGCATCAGGAGAGAATACTACAGGATTCTGAAACCATAATGGCACAAGATATACCAACAGCAATGCCCAAAAAATGGCACCGATCATGCGCAAACGCAGTGGATCAACATCAGCAAGCGTTGGCTTCATACTACAGCGCTCCTTGACTGGTCAACCAAGTCAATCCTTGTTCAACGGTAACAAAAGAACCGCAAACTAATCTTAGTGCATAATTTGACTCTTGTGCAGCATGACAAGCCGCTGTCATGCTGTTGCACCAAGTCACTTGCGCTGCAGATACAGCCGAAAAAGCCGATAAAAGCTGCTCGTGGGAGGCTGCACGCTCAACACCCAGTGGTGCGACAAACCAATGCGCTACAAGTGGAGACAAAGTGCGTACCATAGACCTTATATCTTTATCGCTCAAAGCGCTAAAAACAACCGCCAATGCTGGTTCCTGTAATTTCAGCAAATAATCACTAAGCGCTCTAACAGATTGTGGATTGTGTGCAACATCAAACAACCAACGCGCACGGCCATTATAACGGTAATCTAGGCGACCAATTAAACGCGTTGATTGAAGACCTTGGACTATCTGTGAAAGCGTAACAGGTAAACGCGACTGCATACGATGCACGAGCATTAAAACGCCCGCGGCGTTATCACATTGAAAATCGCCTAATAAAACAGGCTTAGGTAACACAATACAATCTGAGTGACGACAAAACGCCCACTGCTGAGCGTTTACTTCATGCCATTCAAAATCTTGTCCAAATAGAGACAAATCAATAGCGAGACTATGCGCATAAGCCCGCAAACTTTCAACCGGCAAAGGATCTGCATACACTGCAACTTGATTCGCTCTTAAGACACCAGCCTTTTCTTGCGCAATTTGCTCGCGCGTTGAACCTAACCATGCTTGATGATCGATATCAATTGGCGTAATCAACACAGCGTCCGCATCCACTAAATTAACAGCATCAAGGCGTCCACCCAAACCTACTTCTAGTATCTGAACTTGGCAGTTTTGTTGTTTAAACAACCATAATGCTGCTAAAGTCCCCCACTCAAAATAACTCAGTGTTTCTGTTTCAAGTGCAGCATAAATGGCACGAAAGGCGTCAACTAATAAAACATCATCAACGGGTTGACCATTAATGCAAACACGCTCGTTATAACGCAGTAGATGTGGCGATGCATACCAGCCGGTACGATAACCAGCAGCAGAATAAATAGCCGATAAGGTAGCCGTAGAAGAACCTTTACCATTCGTTCCCGCTACAGTAATAGTGAGCGCATTGGGTCGGTCTAGTTGTAGTCTTTGTGCTACACGTTTAACCCGATCCAAGCCCAATTCTATGGCTTGTGAATGGTGTCGTTCTTGAAACGCCAACCATTCTGTTAGACCCCACTCACGTTTTGGCATTAGCTAGCTTTAGCAGGAGCGGCCTGTTTCATTAAAATAGCCAATTGTGCACCCAGGCGGGCACGCATTTCTCGGCGATCTATAATTTCGTCAATAGCACCGTGCGCTTGCAAAAACTCACTACGCTGAAAACCTTCAGGAAGCTTTTCCCGAACGGTTTGCTCAATAACGCGTGGACCTGCAAAACCAATCAAGGCATTCGGCTCTGCCACGTTTAAATCACCCAACATGGCAAAAGAAGCTGAAACCCCACCCATTGTTGGATCGGTCAATACAGAGACAAAAGGAAGCCTTCTGGCACGCAATTGCCCCAAGGCTGCCGAAGTCTTTGCCATTTGCATTAAAGAAAACAACGCCTCCTGCATTCGCGCACCACCACTAGCAGAGAAACAAATGAACGGGCAATTATGTGCAATGGCTTCATTAACACCGCGCACAAACTTTTCACCAACCACTGCACCCATCGAGCCACCCATAAAGTCAAACTCAAAGGCAGCAACCACCACTGGCAATCCTAACAAAGTTCCACGCTCAACAATTAGCGCATCTTTCTCGCCCGTTTTCTGCTGTGCTTCAGTAACACGATCTTTATAACGTTTTTGATCCTTGAATTTTAGCGCATCAACAGGACTAATGTTTGCTGCTACCTCTACCCCTGAATTAGGGTCTAGAAAAACAGCTAAGCGACGTCTTGCACCGATACGCAAATGCGCTCCATTAGGGCAAACATTGCAATTACGTTCAATTTCTGCGCGATAAACAGGCGCATCCATACCCGGGCACTTTACCCATGTGCCTTCTGGAACTGACGACTTATGTTCAGCATGACGACGAATGCGTTCTGGAATCAGCGTGCCTAATTTATTTTCTAACTTATCTAACCAACTAGCCATAACCATGATCTCTATATAAATTCTATTAACGTTGCAGTGCTGAACGAATCGGCGATAATAAAGCATAAGCTGCTGATAACACCATCGTTTCGCCCTTATCAGCAACAGCCTCTATTTCTGAAATAAGAGCACTACCAATGACAACCGCATCAGCAAAAGCAGCCATTTTCTTAGCGGTCTCAGCATCACGAATACCAAAGCCTACACCAATGGGTAAACTACTTTGCGCTTTTAGTCCTTCAACTTTAGCACGAACTTCACCCAAATCGGATAAGGCTGCGCCCGTAACACCGCGCAATGAAACATAATAAATAAAACCACTAGCCTGACTCAATATCGCTTGCTCTCGCGTCATTGGCGTCGTCGGCGACACCAAAAAAACATTCGCCAAACCCTGCGCTTTTAGCGCGTCGGTAATCGGTTGCGCTTCTTCTGCTGGATAGTCCACCGTCAGTACACCATCAACACCCGCACTTGCCGCCTCGCGCGCAAACTGTTCGATGCCCATGGCTTCAATAGGGTTAGCGTAACCCATCAAAACAACTGGCGTATGTTGATTTTGTCGACGGAAATCTATCACCATTTCAAGGACATTACGCAGACTAACATTATAAGTCAATGCGCGTTCTGTGGCGCGCTGGATAACTGGACCATCTGCCATAGGATCCGAGAAAGGAACACCCAACTCAATCACATCAGCACCAGCATCCACTAGGGTATGCATTAAAGGTACGGTTAATAATGGACTAGGATCGCCAGCGGTAATATAAGGAATTAACGCTGCTCGATTGTGTGCTTTAGTATCAGCAAAAACAGTTTCTAAACGATTCATCGTCACATTCCTTAAAACTCAAAACCTTCAATACGTGCAATCGTATTCATATCTTTATCACCACGTCCAGACAAGTTTACGATAATAGATTGGTGTTTAGATAATTCTGGCGCTAATTTAACAGCATAGGCAATGGCATGGCTAGTTTCAAGCGCTGGAATAATGCCTTCCATGCGTGTCATCAAACGAAAACCATCCATTGCTTCATCATCAGTAATGGCCACAAAATTTGCTCTGTCACTATCTTTTAAAAAAGCCAATTCTGGACCAACACCAGGGTAATCTAGGCCAGCAGAAATAGAGTGCGTTCCTATAATCTGCCCATTCTCATCTTGCATAAGATAAGTTCGATTGCCATGCAAAACGCCTGGACGACCTGCACATAACGGCGCAGCATGGCGACCAGTTTCAATACCGTCACCACCTGCTTCAACGCCGTACAAGGCGACGCCGCCGTCATTTAAAAAATCGTAAAAAATACCCATTGCATTTGAACCACCGCCAACGCACGCAATAATGGCATCAGGTAAGCGGCCAATTTGCGCCATCGCTTGCTCTTTCGTTTCACGACCGATAATGGATTGAAAATCACGAACCATCATAGGGTAAGGATGAGGGCCTGCGACCGTTCCAATAATGTAATAAGTATTATCGACATTCGTTACCCAATCACGCATGGCTTCATTGAGCGCATCTTTTAGGGTTTTCGTGCCCGAATCTACAGCAACAACACGCGCACCGAGCATCTTCATGCGCGCAACATTAGGCGCCTGTCTTGCAACGTCTTCAGCTCCCATGTAGACCACACATTCTAATCCTAATCGTGCCGCAACCGTTGCTGTTGCCACGCCATGTTGCCCAGCACCCGTTTCAGCAATAATACGCGTTTTCCCCATGCGCTTAGCCAATAAAGCCTGACCAATCGTATTATTAATCTTATGTGCACCTGTATGATTCAGATCCTCACGCTTAAAGTAAACCTGCGCGCCCCCTAAATGGGCACTCATTCGTTGCGCATGATATAGCGGGCTCGGCCGACCAACATAATGACGCAAGTCTGCTTCTAGTTCGGCTAGGAATACGGGATCGACACGATAAGTCGCATAGGCTTGTGTCAACACTCGCAATGGCTCCATAAGCGTTTCTGGCGCGAAAATACCGCCATAAGGACCAAAATGTCCGCGTTCATCAGGATAATTTCTATAATCAATCATGTGGACTAACCTTTACATTATTGACGAGTGCGCTCGCCCGTTGAATGAATTGTGCCATTTTTTGGCGATCTTTGATACCTTTACTTAATTCCACACCACCAGAAACATCTACCGCATAGGGCGCAACGATACGAATCGCCTCTTGCACGTTATCCATTGTTAGACCACCAGCAAGAATCAATGGCTTTGCCAACTTAGCGGGCAGTTTATGCCAATCAAAAACCTCACCTGAGCCACCTGGTACATTCGGTTTATAGGTATCGACTAACAAACCTAACGCATCGTGCCAATGGGTTGCGGCATGATCCAAATCAACATCATCACGCATAGCAATGGCTTTAATATACGCTCTGCCAAATTGCCGACAAAAGTCTGGCGACTCCTCTCCATGAAACTGTAATAAACTAACTGCAGGCAATGCCGTTAATACAGATTGAACAACTTCAACAGTTGGGTTCACGAACAAGGCTGTCACCGTAACAAAGGGAGGCACATCGACCAACAAAGCACGAGCCTGCTCAATGGTTACAGCCCGTGGGCTTGGCGGATAAAAAACCAGACCAATCGCATCAACCCCCAAAGCACAAGCTTGCTGGATATCTTCTTGGCGTGTTAAGCCACAAATTTTAACGCGAACTCGCATACTTACACTCCACGCCACAAGTAACGCATATCGACTTGCGGAAAATGATAAGGTGACAGATAGCGCACATGTGTTAAATACAACCCCGCTGCTGGCGCTGTTGGCGCTGCTAACTTTCTGTCTTTCGCAGCTAACAAGGTAGCTAGCCAACTAATGGGTTGATCTCCTCGGCCAATTTTTAACAAACTACCGACAATGTTTCTAACCATGTGATGTAAAAACGCATTTGCTTCAACATCCACAAATACGTGTGGCCCATCCTGAAATACTTGTATCTCTGTTAGGTTGCGTACAGGATGCTTCGCTTGACATTCTGCAGCACGAAAGCTAGAAAAATCGTGTTCTCCTAACAAAGCCTGTGCAGCTTGATGCATTGCATCTACATTTAAAGCATAAGTAACGCAAGTTTGTTGGGCACTAAAAATAGCAGAAGCAACATAGCGATTCACAATTACGTAACGGTAGCGACGCGAGGTCGCTGAAAATCGTGCATGGAAAGCTTCATCCACTTCTCTCGCCCAAAGCACGCGAATATCCGCAGGCAAGTGCGTATTGACCCCTCTTATCCATGCATCGCTCGGACGGTTTACAGCAACATCAAAGTGAACAACTTGCCCTACTGCATGAACGCCACGATCTGTCCTGCCAGCACAAAAAACCTCGACCTCACTACAAGCGATCAGGGAAAGTGCTTTTTCTAAATGCGCCTGCACACCCAGACAATCTTGTTGCTTTTGCCAGCCACAGTACTGGCTACCAGAATATTCAATTCCTAGCGCAATACGCGGCATAATGTTAGGCTAAATAATCGCGGATAAGCACCTGTGCAATTTGTACTGCATTAGTCGCAGCACCTTTACGCACATTATCAGCAACCACCCACATATCCAAGCCTTTATCGCAAGAAATATCTTCACGAATACGACCAACATAAACAGGATTGGTGTCAGCAACGTCAGTCGCAGTAGGATAGCCACCAGCTACCTGCTCATCCATGAGCACAATACCTTCCGCTTTAGCTAATAATGCACGCGCTTGATCAGCCGTAATTTTATCGCGCGTTTCAATGTGTACTGCTTCACTGTGACCAAAGAACACTGGAACACGTACAGCCGTAGGGTTAACCATAATACGATCATCCCCTAAAATCTTGCGCGTCTCCCATACCATTTTCATTTCTTCTTTGGTGTAACCGTTATCCATGAAAACGTCAATTTGTGGAATAACGTTAAAGGCGATACGCTTCGCAAAGACCTCATTACTTGTTGGCTTAAAGTTAAGCAAATTGGCTGTTTGTGTTGACAACTCCTCGATCGCCTCTTTTCCGGCACCAGAAACAGCTTGATAAGTCGCAACGTTAATACGTGTGATGCCAACAGCATCGTAAATTGGCTTTAGCGCTACCATCATTTGAATCGTTGAACAGTTAGGGTTAGCAATGATGCCACGATTTTTGTATTGCGCAATTGCCTTGGGATTCACCTCAGGTACAACTAGCGGAATATCATCGTCGTAACGGAACTGCGATGTATTATCGATAACAACACAGCCCGCAGCAGCAGCTTTTGGTGCGTAAACTGCCGACACACTTGCACCAGGTGAAAACAAACCGATTTGCGTTTTAGAAAAATCAAATGTATCCAAGTCTTCAACCGCAACCGTTTTTCCTTTAAAGGTGATCGTTTTTCCCACAGAGCGACTACTCGCCAATGGATACAATTTACCTACTGGAAAATCCAACTCTTCTAATACGCGAATCATTGCTTCACCAACAGCACCTGTAGCACCAACAACCGCCACGTCATATAACTTAGCCATTTTTTTTCCTTACTCAATCAAATCTAATCGTTTTTACTTTTGCTGTTCAATTAATGCTTGTGTTGCCTGATCATGCGGCAATAAAGGGGCACTAGTTTGCACTGCGCCTTCGGCTCGAACGATGCCCTCTCTTGTCGTACCAACAAACTTTGCACCTTTTTCTACAACTAAATCATGACAATGCACTTCGCCATAAACATTGCAACCATCTAACAACTCTAATAGGTCACAATAAATGTTGCCTTCTACCCGACCAGCCAAAGTCACATGCTTCGCCGATATTTTTCCTTTTAATAACCCTAACTTGCCGACTGAAACATTAATGGCACTAATCGTGCCGTCAAGTGTACCATCCAAATGCAAGTCACCATCCAAAGTCACTTCGCCGAAGATATGGCATCCGTTGGCAATGACTGTTTTAGCACGAGCTGCTTTTCCTGAATGACCAGATCTGCGAAAGACTCCCATGGCACTTCCTTAACTTGTTTAAATACCGAATCCATTTTACGCAACCCCCAATCCGAAAAAGGACGTGGATTGAGTTTATTTCCTAAAAAGATCACTTCATAATGCACATGCGGACCGCTCGCGCTCCCTGTATTACCAGACAAACCGATATCATCCCCACGCCCAACAACCTGTCCTCGGGAAACAAGTGCTTTGCTTAAATGCGCATAAACTGTTTTGAAGCCATAGCCATGATTAATAATAACCTGAATACCATAGCCGCTATTATCCCAATCCGCTTTTTCAACAATACCATCAGCCGTTGTTTGCACTGGAGTGCCAATATCACAGCTATAATCTAAGCCTTCATGAAAAGAGCGCTTTTTACTAATAGGATGTGTACGCCAACCGAATCCATCGGAAATCACTTTAAATGTTGTTGGAGCGCCACTTGGTACTTTCGTCATCAACAACTGCAGATCTAGCGGAGAAAGCTCAGATAATCGTTTGATGTTCTGCTTTGACTCATCTAAACCAATATGCTCTTCTAACTTACCTAAGGTTCCTTGCAAGAAATTAAGCTGCCCGTCTTTCGCTTGCACCTCATTTTCTAAAGCCATTTTATCTTGGCTTAGCTCGGTAAATAACTCATTTTGTTTATCCATCGCTTGCTGAAAGCTTTCTTCCAACTGAGATTTTTGCTGATACAAATCTTCAATTTGCATTTCCAACTCAGATCGTTCAGCGAGTATCTGCCACAGCACACCGCCACCAATAAGCACAACTACGCTTAAGACGGCCAAAAACCACAAAATGAACCGTTTTACAAAGTGCGTCAACGTAAATTGACGTGAACCATGCACATCTGTAATCGTAATTGTTAAATAATTACGCACAACAAGCGCTCGCTAGGCTAAGCAACTATAGCGCGTCAGCGATGGCATCACCCATCTGGCTAGTCGACACTTTTTGACACCCTTCTGTCCAAATGTCCCCAGTGCGCAGACCAGCGTCTAAAACTTTACCAACAGCGCCTTCAATACGCGCAGCATGTTCTGGTGCACCCAAAGAATAACGCAACATCATCGCAGCAGACAAAATAGTCGCAATTGGATTCGCCAAGCCTTTACCCGCGATATCTGGCGCTGAACCATGGCTTGGTTCATACATGCCTTTGCTTTGCTCATTCAATGATGCTGATGCCAACATGCCAATAGAGCCAGTTAACATAGAAGCTTCATCAGACAAGATATCACCGAACATGTTATCGGTTAACATGACGTCAAATTGCTTTGGCGCCTTCACAAGCTGCATAGCAGCATTGTCTACTAGCATGTGACTCAAGGTTACGTCTGGATATTGCGCAGCAACACGCGTAACCACTTCTTTCCATAACGCTGTGGTTTCTAATACATTCGATTTATCGATAGAACAAACTTGTTTGCCACGTTTCTGCGCTGCCTGAAATGCAACATGGGCAATACGTTCGATTTCAGACTCACTATACACTAGCGTGTTATAGCCTTGACGCTCGCCATTATCTAGCGTACGAACACCTCTAGGCTGACCGAAATAAATCCCACCTGTCAACTCACGAACAATCAACAAGTCTAAGCCCGAAACAATTTCCGGTTTCAAACTACTCGCATGTGTTAACTGAGGATAAAGAATTGCTGGGCGCAGATTAGCGAAAAGATTCATTCCTTTTCTCAATCCTAGTAGACCTTTTTCTGGACGATCCGACATAGGCAAACCATCCCATTTTGGCCCACCGACAGCACCCAATAAAACGGCGTCAGCAGCCTGAGCTTGCGCTAAAGTTGCTTCTGTTAAAGGCACACCATGCGCATCGATACTTGCGCCACCAACCAAGCCTTCAGACAAGGTTAGCGACAAACCATATTTCTTTGTTAACGCACCAAGCACTTTGACTGCTTCTGCAACAATTTCTGGTCCAATACCATCACCTGGTAGTACAAGCACATGCGCCATGAAAAAAAATCCTTAAAGTTTTTGACTATTGTCGCTTATGATACGCAGTTCAAGCGCGTAACTCAATGCGTTTATAATTAGAATAGCCAAATTTGGAGAAGAAACGATGGGATTTGAACATTGGATCATGGCAAACTTTTGGTTTGTTGTTGGCGCCAGCCTAGTGCTTTTAGTCATCGCCCATTTCGCAGTTGTTTGGTTGCTAAAACAAGGCGGCAACAAACCAACAAATAAAACCGAGTAAGCTTAGTTAACAGTTTCCTGAAGCAGATTACGTTTTGTAAGCAGGAAGCTTAACAACAATGCACACAAAGAAACGAAGGATGCCACCCCAAAAGCAGCAACACCGCCGCCTTGCGCCCAAGCATAACCTGCCAGCAAGCTACCCACAACACCACCTACACCATAGCTCAAGCTAGAGTATAGTGCTTGTCCTTGCGCTTGATGCCCCAAAAATACAACATGAAGCCATTGCACCACAACAGAATGAAAGACAGCAAAAGTCGCGGCATGCATAAGTTGTGCAATCAACAACCACCACAAACTATCAGGAAACCAGGCAATCAATCCCCAGCGAATTACCGAGACACTGGTTGCAAAAACAATCCATGATTGAAAAGAAAATCGCGATATTACACGAAAAAACATCCAAAACAAGACGATTTCTGCAACCACCCCTAGTGACCAAAGCAACCCAATCACCAGCCCGCTATAGCCTATTTCTGCCAACAAAATAGAGTAAAAAGCGTAATAAATACCATGTGCAATCTGCATCATTAATGCAATCAACAACACCAGCAACACGGCACGATTACGCAATAACTGCTTTAACTGTGCCAAATCAAACGCGTTTTCTTTAGCTGCACTCGATGGTTTAATCATTAAAGAAAAGATAGTCATTATCCAAAAAAAACCAATGGTAATAACCAAAAAAGCAACCTGTCCCCAAGCGTCAATCAACCACCCAGCACCGAGTACCGCAACAATAAAACCAACAGACCCCCACAAACGGATACGACTATAACCATCTAACGCCTCACCCAAATGTAACAAGGTTAAACTTTCCATGGGTGGCAAAGCAGCATGCCAAAAAAAACCTAATAAGGTGACTAACCAAAATAAAGACCAATACTGGTCTAGCCACAACAAACCAAGTGATAACAAAGCAGTAAGTAAGGAAGCCAACTGAACATAAAATAAAAATTGACCCCGACGGTCGGCCAACAATGCCCAGATAGGTGGTGAAACAATGCGCGCAAAAGACAGCACAGCCAATAACTGAGCGACCTCTATGGCACTAAAGTGAAGCGATTGAAAATAAAGCCCTAAAAAAGGAATAACAACGCCAACAGCGGCGAAATAAAAGAAGTAGTATGCTGAAAGAGAGACAAAAGGTAAGTCTTGACTCTCTTCAATACTTTTACGACTCATTCGGCTTGAATATTTGGCACACTGACCAACACATCGGCATTTTGCCCACGCTGGCGCAACGCATGATCCATAAGAACCAATGCCAACATTGCTTCCGCAATTGGTGTTGCACGAATACCCACACAAGGATCATGACGCCCTTTCGTAATCACCTCTTGCTCATTGCCCCAGCGATCAATTGTTTTTCCTGGAATCTTCAGACTTGACGTCGGCTTCAAGGCCATATGTGCAACAATTTCTTGCCCCGAAGAAATACCGCCTAAAATGCCACCAGCATGATTACTCAGAAACCCAGAGGCCGTCATTTCATCGCGATGCTCTGTACCCAACTGTGTTACAACCGAGAAACCATCACCAATTTCTACCCCTTTAACCGCATTAATACTCATTAATGCTTTTGCAATGTCCGCATCTAAGCGATCAAAAACTGGCTCACCCCAACCTGGCGGCACACCACGCGCAACGACAGAGACTTTAGCGCCAACAGAATCGCCCGTTTTTTTAAGTTCGGTCATATAATCTTCCATTGCCTGCACTTTATCTGCATCGGGGCAGAAGAAAGGATTGCTTTCAATGACTGAAAAGTCCACCTTATCAATGGCAACAGGCCCTAGTTGAGATAAATAGCCTTGAATTTCAATACCGAAACGCATTTTTAACCATTTTTTCGCGATAGCACCTGCTGCAACACGCATAGCGGTTTCTCTAGCAGAAGAGCGCCCGCCTCCACGAAAATCTCTCGTTCCATATTTGTGTTCGTAGGTGTAGTCAGCATGTCCTGGACGAAAAACGTCCATTAAATTACCGTAATCTTGCGAGCGTTGATCCGTGTTTTCGATGATTAGGCCAATCGGTGTTCCTGTTGTTTTGCCATTGAGCACACCAGACAAAATTTTCACCACGTCATCTTCACGACGTTGTGTCGTAAAACGCGACGTACCTGGCTTACGTCGATCTAAATCAACTTGCAGGTCTGCCTCGGTCAACTCAAGACCTGGGGGACAACCATCAACAATAGCCCCTAATGCAATACCATGGCTCTCACCAAAAGTTGTTACACGAAATAACTCACCCCATGTATTAGCGGCCATCTATGTTTCCTTGTTTTATTACTTGCTGTTTCTGCTGCGCAATTTGTTGACTCATCCATTCACGCGCAATCGCACCCTGTTGTGCACCATCAAAATAAGCGTCGCCAAATGCTCTTACACTTGCTACGTACATACTTGCTGCGCCATAACACGCCATACGCGAAGCGTCGTCAATAAAACCATTAAATGCTACTTTACAAGCCATACGGAGTTGTCGCGCAAAAGCCGCATCACAAAAAGTCTTATCTATCCCTAGGGTTGCATAACATTGGTCATGCGTTGCACAAGCATCACCAAAATAAGCCGCTCGTGAACTCATCGGCGTATAAAAATTCTCTGGCACCCAACGCCCCATTGCTGTTTGCGGCCCACAACTTGTTCCCGCATAACTATTGGTTAACACTGCCAGCCATAAACCAAGCCATAAAAACAAGTACATTGCGATTATCCCAAGTAGCCAGCCTAAACGGCTCAGTGTGTTATTTTAACAAACTTCTTTATCGTTGGCGCGACGATGCACTTAACTTTTCCCAACAAAAACCTAAACCCGGATCATTTTTACGCACAGGTGCAATATCACTATGCCCGACAACAGGGACATGCTGCAAATAAGGATAAGCTTCACCCAAAGCAATAATAACTGCATTAAGCGCTTGATATTGTTGTTCGGTGTAGGGCGCTGTTTCAGTTCCTTCTAACTCAATACCAATAGAAAAATCATTACAATCACGTCGTGCCGCAAATCTTGACACACCCGCATGCCAAGCACGCAAGTGAAAAGGAACAAACTGACATATCGAACCATCTCGACGAATAAAAAGATGTGCAGATACGCGCACCTCTTTTAATTGCGCATAGTAAGGATGTCGAGCGATTTCCAGTTTTCCTTGAAAAAAGTCAATTACGTCATTACCACCAAAATGACCTGGGGGCAAACTGATTGCATGCACAACAATCAGCTGAATATCGTCGGGTTTTTGACGCGCATTGTAGTGTTCGGTTGGAAAATAAGTCGCGGCTGACAACAGACCACTTTTCACGTCTACATGCATTACGTCTGCCCTGTTTGCGGTTATAATCAAAAAATATAAATAATTGCAGTTTACCACAATGCAGACAGTTACTCGGATACAAGAAGAAGTTCGACTTGCTTTACATGAAGATATTGGTCAAGGCGACTTGTCCGCATCGCTCATTCCAAACAATCAATACGCTAGCGCCAGTATTATTTGTAGAGATAGCGCTATTATGTGCGGTCAAGCTTGGCTTAATGAAGTATTCAATCAACTAGATAGCGAAGTATCTGTCGACTGGAAAGTACAAGAAGGCGATCAAATAGCGCCCAATACGTTGTTGTGCATGTTGCATGGTAAAGCGCAAAGCTTGCTGACAGGAGAACGCACGGCACTTAACTTTCTACAAACGTTAATGGGCACAGCCACAGCAGTTAACCGTTATGTTAACGAATTGGCTTTACACGGCAAAACAAAACTATTAGACACACGCAAAACACTTCCTGGCCTAAGATTGGCACAAAAATATGCCGTACGTATTGGTGGCGGCGTTAATCACCGAATCGGTTTATTTGATGCTATTTTAATTAAGGAAAATCACATCATGGCCGCTGGTTCTTTAGAAAACGCAGTAACACGCGCAAAAAACCAGTATCCAGACACTTTTATTGAAGTTGAAGTTGAGAACATTGCTGAACTCACGACCGCATTAGCCCTGCCCGTTGACCGAATTATGCTCGACAATTTTGCGCTTGCTGACATTTATCAAGCGGTTAATTTAGCGCAAGGGAAAATACCATTGGAAGTTTCTGGCAATGTCACTTTCGAACAATTAGCGCAACTCAGCGAAACAGGCGTGGACTTCA
Source organism: Thiotrichales bacterium (assembly GCA_022759035.1). Taxonomy (GTDB): domain Bacteria; phylum Pseudomonadota; class Gammaproteobacteria; order Thiomicrospirales; family Thiomicrospiraceae. Next base: position 50,343 of record JAEMQD010000022.1, on the reverse strand, counting down.
TTTCGACCGGTGCAATTACAAAACATCTTTATGCGATTGACTTATCGATGCGCTTTACCTTGGAAAAAAATAATGCATAACACCTTATATGAAATTTTGGGACTACTCATTGTTTCCGTTTTAGTTGTCGCCGCATTTAGGCGCATTAGTTTGCCGCCCATTCTAGGTTACATCATGGTAGGCATTGTCATGGGGCCACATGCCCTTGGCTTAATTGCTAATGAAGCAAACATTCACTTTCTTGCCGAATTCGGTATTGTTTTTATGTTGTTTTCGATTGGGCTTGAGTTTTCCATTCCACAATTTTTAACCATGCGTAGAACCATGCTTGGCTTAGGCAGCCTACAAGTCATTATTTCTATGGGCTTGTTTGGGATTATTGCACACTTAGTGGGGGTTAGCTGGGAGGTCGCTTTACTTGCTGGCGGCGCACTCGCTATGTCATCAACAGCCGTTGTTCTAAAACAGCTTAATGAACAAGCCGAAATGCAGTCACGTCATGGACGCAATGCCTTAGGTATTTTGCTATTCCAAGACTTTGCAGCCATTCCGATGCTGATTATTATTCCTGTGTTAGGCGCACATATGACGGGCACTGCGAATGGAACGCAGAACATGGGCTCCGAGCTTGCCTGGGCCTTAATTAAAGGTGTTTTAGCCGTTGCTTTATTACTTGTTTTAGGTAGAACCTTACTGCGCGTGTTGTTTAAAGAAGTCGCACAAGCAAAATCTAACGAGTTATTCACACTAACTGTTTTAATGGTTGCTATCGCTGCTGCTGCACTCACAAGCAGTCTAGGCTTGTCGATGGCACTAGGCGCATTTATTGCTGGCATGATGCTCGCCGAGACCGAATACCGCCACCAAGTAGAATCCGATATTCGTCCATTTCAAGATGTCTTGCTCGGATTGTTTTTTATCACCATCGGTATACTTATCGATTTGCATGTCGTTAGTGCACATCTACCGCTCATTATCGCACTCATGGTTGGACTCGTAATCATTAAGGCGCTGGTTGTCGGATTTTTAGAATACTTATTTGGCAACAATGGCGGTGTCGCTTTTCGAACAGCCCTCGTGCTCGCACATGGCGGTGAATTCGGTTTTGCACTACTCTCCCTTATGTTTAACCAAAAACTCATTCCTGAACTAGAAGGGCAAGTGCTACTTGCAGCTGCGATTCTAAGTATGATGATTTCGCCTGTATTAATTAAATACAATGGCAAACTCGCAAAACGTTTCATGGCAAAAACATACAACAAAGACAGACAAGCACAAGAACTAGAGATTACTGAACAAACGCAGCACTTGCAGGATCACGTCATTATTTGTGGTTTCGGACGTGTAGGACAAACCCTAGCAAGATTCCTAAAAAAAGCCAATATTGCTTATATCGCCTTAGATATGGACATTACGCGCACCCAAGAAGCGAAAGGTGCGGGAGAACCTGTTTTTTATGGCGACTCGTCGCGCAAAGAAATTTTACACGCAGCTGGCATTGATCGTGCCAAACTCGTTGTATTGTGTATTTCAGACTTACACACCTCATTAAAAACACTTCATAGAGTACGAGAACTAAGACGGGAAGTCTCCGTTATGGTTCGCACAAGGGATGAAGGGCATTTATCTCAACTCATGGATGCAGGCGCAACAGAGGTCATACCAGACTCGTTTGAAGCAAGCATTATGTTATCGTCTCAAGTCCTTCTACTCTTAGGCTGCCCGCCTAGTGAAGTATTACGTGAAGTTCGCCAAATTCGCCAAAATCGTTACAGCTTGCTTAAAGGATTTTATCCAGGCGAAACTGATGAGCCATCGAGCATTGAGCAAAGTACCACTATTTTACATAGCGTTATACTGCAATCGGAAGCATCGGCCATTGGTAAACAAGTAGCGCAACTGTTGGCAATGAACCCAGAAATTGAAATAGAGGCGATAAAACGCGATGGCATTCGTGGCGACAACCCTGCACCAGACACAATTGTCCGTGCAGGTGATCGTATCGTTGTCAGAGGAACACAAGAAGCAATTAGCCGCTTTGAAGACTATATTTTGTTACAAAACTGAATTATTCAGATAACCATATCAGACTGGCCATTCTGCCAGTCTGACCATCGCGGCGATAGGAGTAAAAGTCGTCCGATTGCGTATAAGTACACGCGTGGCTTGCGCCGCACCAGCCAACACCTAAGCATTGCAGTTGCCAAAGTGCTATCGCTACAAGATCAGCGCAATACTTCCCTTCTTGTGCTTGGTAAAAATGTGCTTCATTAGCAGTCTTTTTTGCCAAAAAGTAATCACGAACTTCTGCACCAACTTCAAATGCTTTTGGCCCAATTCCAGGACCAACCCAAGCCAAAACTTCCTCAACGGGCTGATCCATTTTTTTAATTGCGGCAACAATCATATTTTCTGCTAACCCGCGCCAACCGGCATGAACAAGCATGACAACCGACCCTTGTCGATTCGTAAAAAAAATCGGCAAACAATCTGCGGTTAAAATTGCTAAGACAGTGCCACGACGTCTTGATATACTCGCATCGGCATCAATTAACTGTGCTGTTCCATTAGGAAGCGCATCCAAATCCACCACATCGCAGCCATGCACTTGGTTTAGCCATATTGGTTCACTCGGCAACTGGCAAAACTCTCGCAACCGCTGCCTGTTAACAAGCACAGCAGCCAAAACATCACCAACATGTGTCGCCAAATTGAGCGAAGCATACGGCGCATTAGAAACGCCACCATCTCTTAAACTAACGACAGCATGTACCCTCTCTGGTGCTGGCCAATCGGGCTTAAGTAAACGAATTGTGTCAGACAACAGGATGCGCCTCAGTATCCGCAGCCAAAGCGGCTAACAATGACTGCATATCTTCTGGAAGCGACGCCTCGAAGCTTACTGGTTCATTGGTCAATGGATGCACAAACGCCAACTCCGCCGCGTGTAATGCTTGCCGCTTAAACGCACGTAACACATTAGCTGAGGCTTCAGACATCCCCCTAGGCAAATTCAAACGACGACCGTATTCTGCATCACCGAGCAACGGAAAACCAATATGTGCCATATGCACACGAATTTGATGCGTTCGTCCCGTTTCTAATTGACAACGAACATGCGTATGCGCACGAAATTTGTGAGCGATACGGTAATGCGTTACAGCATCACGTCCCACCATATCATTGACCGTCATTTTTGTCCGATCATTTGAATGTCGCGCAATGCCCGCCTCCACGGTTCCACCAGAAACTAAAGCACCAACTACGACCGCATCATAAATACGAACCACTTCATGCTCTTTCAACATATCAGTTAAAGCGAGTTGCACCGCCTCTGTTTTTGCAACAACCAACAAGCCGCTCGTCATTTTATCAAGACGATGCACAATACCAGCACGAGGCAAATTAGCTAATTGCGTATCATAGTGCAACAAACCGTTTAGCAAAGTGCCATCACTATTTCCTGCACCAGGGTGTACGACCAATCCCGCTGGCTTGTTGATAACAATAACCCCTTCATCTTCATGCACAATGTCTAAAGGAATCGGCTGTGCTTCATAAGTAAGCACTTCTCGATCGGGCAGGACTAAGGCCAACAATTCACCACCCAACATCACCTGACGTGCACGCGTAACAACCTGCCCATTTACCGTTACTAAACCAGCTTCTATGCAGGTTTTTAGGCGTGCGCGCGAAACATGCTCGACAAGTTTACCCAATACTGCATCTAAACGCGTTCCTCCCATTTCTAGGGGAATACGACTACTCCATTCATTCATCTTTTTGCCTTCATTAACATTTATGCGCTAGAATGATCCTCTCTTTGATATCATCTGTCCAGCACCAAGGTATTGCATGACTAAATTATATACTCTCGCCCTCATCATTGTTACGACTCAACTAATGAGTGCTTGCTCGCTTTTTTCTAAAGAAGAAGAACCCATTCGTAGCGTTGAAACCTATTTTCAGCGCGGTCATGATGCATTAAATGATAGCTCTTGGGATCTCGCCATTAAAGAATTTGAGAAGCTACGCTCCGTTTATCCCTATGGTGCATGGTCAGAGCAAGCCTCACTTGAACTTGCTTATGCTTACTACCGCAATAACGAGCCTCAGTCCGCTGTACGTGAATTAGAAGAATTCATTCGCATGTATCCAAGACATGAACGCCTAGCCTACGCCATGTACTTAAAAGCACTAGCACGCGAGAGCACTACCCGTAGCTTTTTAGATAACTATATTTCCGACCCAGCACGACGGGACAGCGAGCCACTTCGTCAAGCTTATCAAGACTATATCAACCTCATTCAGCGCTTTCCTAATAGTGAATATGCAAGCGAAGCCAAGCTTCGTTTGGTAAGGCTTCGCAACGGTTTAGCGCGTCATGAAATACAGGTTGCCGAATTTTATTTTGAACGAAAAGCATGGCTAGCAGCTTCAAAACGAGCGCAATATGTACTAGAAAACTACCCACAAACACCCAGTAGTCAACGTGCATTACAAATCATGGCAAAATCTTACGATGAATTAAACCTCGCCACTTCTGCCAATGAAGTAAAAGAAGTCATGAAACTCAATAAAATACCAGAGCTATAATACGAAAGCGATTATGAAAAAAAAGACTTGGATAGCGCTTGCGATGGGCATCTTAGTGCTTATCGCAACTTTAAAGCTTCAACCGAATAGCGTTGAAGCAGTTCAAGTCAAGCAAGAAAATATCACGCAAACAATTGTAGCCACAGGGCGCATTGCGCCTTTTGCTAAAATAGAACTCGGTAGCGTGATTACCGCAACAGTCGCCAACATTCATGCATTAGAAGGCGACGAAGTCGTTAAAAACCAACCTTTAGTAACGCTTTTCGAACCCAGCATCAATGCCAGCTTAAAACAAGCCATTTTTAACTTACAAGAAGCGACACAACGGCAAACAGAACTTCAACAAGTGACGCGCCCCGTTGCAGAAAGTACCGTAGCGCAAGCTCAAGCGAACTTAACCTTGGCAAAGTCAGAGTATGCCCGCAACCTAACGCTTGTGCAAAAAAAGTTAACCGCCTATGCCAACCTAGAGCAAGCAAAAAAGAATTTAGACATCAGCCAAAAAGCATTTGAAACAGCGTTACACCAATTTAAAGCAACGCAAACCAATGGGGTAACCACGCAACTCATTCTAACACGACAAGAAGAAGCCAAAGCTGCACTCGCTATTGCACAAGCAAAAGCAGATCAACTCATCATTCGCGCACCCTATGATGGCCGAGTGATTAGCAGAGCAGTGGAAATTGGTTCAACGGTGCAACCTGGAAAAACATTAATCACTTTAGCTGCACAGGGTGAAACGCGTATTGAAATTCCGATTGATGAAAAAAGCATGCGTTTTCTATCACCCAACCAAACAGCAACCGTCATTGCCGACGCTTATCCGCAACAACCCTTCCAAGCACACATTGCGCTTATCTATCCCAGTATTGACCCTAACCGAGCAACTGTTAATGTTCGCCTCGTTGTCGACAACCCTCCCGCCTTTTTACGCCCCGACATGACCGTCAGCGTCGAAATGATTGCAGGACACGCCGACAATACACTCATTTTAGCGAGTGATGCGATTCATGATGCGGATACAACAACACCCTGGGTAATCGCCATACGAGACAATACAACAACAAAGCAACCCGTCACACTTGGCATTAAAGGTGTTGGCAACACACAGATACTTTCTGGCCTTAATGCTGGCGATCTTGTTGTCACGCAAACAGATGTAAAGCTAAATCAACATGTCAAAGGACAACTGCGTAGCGAGTAAGCATATTGCTCGTCATAACAGAGACACTAACCTAATGAAGCATGGACGGTTACATTATGCCTCTTTCTTTTGAATGGCTACTTGCAATCCGCTTTCTAAAAGAAGGTAAAATGCAATCATGGTTAATTTTAGCTGGTGTTACTGGCGGCGTGGCCATCATCATTTTTCTGACGCAACTCATTAACCAGTTGCAAGGCACGATCATCGATCGTGTGCTCTCATCACAAGCACACATTGTTATTAAACCCACTGAAGAAACAACCATTCGGCAACAAAACACACTCATCACCTCGGCACTTATCCAACCCAGGGGGCAACGCTTACGCAGCATAGATCAGTGGGAAAATATCGTGCAATTAGCACGTAACACACCAGGAATTAAAGCCGTTTCCCCTGTTGCGACTGGGCCTGTCTTTGTACGCCACAACTTAGCCAGCAAATCTGTCGCGCTACTCGGCATTATGCCTACTGAATATACCAAAATTGTTAACATGTACCGTTACATGGTGAAAGGTCGATTTGATATTACTGGCGATCAAACCGTTATCGGCACCGATTTAGCCAAAGACTTAGGGGTAACCATTGGTGATCGCATCCAAGTGACTACAGAAGACAATCAACAACAAAACCTCACTATTGTTGGTTTATTTGACATTAACAATAAAGACTTAAATAAAAGATGGGTATTTAGCAACTTACGTCTAGCGCAAACGCTACTAAATATCCCTGGTGGCGTTTCCAATATAGACTTGGCCGTAGTGCAACTCTTTCAAGCAAAACAGCTTGCACAACGACTTAAAGCACAAACAGGACTGGATATTGAATCATGGATGGAAAGCAATTCTGGCCTACTCAATGCACTATCTAATCAAACCGTTACCAATAATCTCATTCGTGTTTTCGTCGTCATTATCGTGGCACTTGGCATTGCTAGCGTACTGGTTGTCTCAGTAGTGCAAAAACAAAAAGAAATCGGCATCTTACGCGCAATGGGAGCAAAAAGAGCACAGGTCTTGCGCATTTTCCTGTTACAAGGTGCCATTTTTGGCACATTAGGTTCAACGCTGGGTATCAGCCTTTCTTTTGGGTTACTGACACTTTTTTCGCTCATTTATAAATCCCCCGATGGCAGCATGCTTTTTACCGCTCAACTTGACCCCAAACTTGCCATTATGGCAAGTATTGTCGCCATGATCGTTGGCATACTGGCAGCGCTTGTTCCAGCAAGACGCGCCGCAAGAATGGATCCTGTTCAGGCGATTAGGAGTTAAAATGTCGACGCCAATTTTAGAATTAATCGATATTCGCAAATCCTACGCTATTGGTACAAGTGTCGAAACAGAAGTATTACACGGCATTAATATGACCTTATCTTCAGGTAGTTTTAACGCCCTAACAGGCCCTTCAGGGTCAGGAAAATCGACCCTATTAAACCTAATTGGTTTACTCGAATCACCCACAAGTGGCACATTACGCATCAATCAGCACGACACGCAAAATATAACTGATGCAGAACTAACCAAGCTACGTGGACAAAACATTGGCTTTGTTTTCCAATTTCATCACTTACTACCCGCCTTCAACGCATTAGAAAACGTCATGATGCCTGCCATTATTCATCAATATTCAGACAAACAAGCAGCAACGACACACGCCAAATCGTTATTGTCTGCTGTCGGTTTGGCTGATGCTTGGCATAAAAAGCCCAGCGAACTCTCAGGCGGCATGCAACAACGCATTGCCATCGCTCGCGCACTCATGCTCAAACCACCATTAATTTTAGCAGACGAACCGACTGGCAACTTGGACACCCACGCCGCTGACGATATCTTTAAACTCATGAAGCAAATTAACGAAACGCAAGGCATTACCTTTTTAATTGTAACGCACGACACCAAACTCGCCGCACGCTGTCAAAATCGTTATCACTTAGTAGATGGCGCCCTAACGCACCCTGAGGATTTTGCTTCAGAAAATCTCAACTAAACCGATAACAGAAAGAGGAATACTTTTTAAGCAGAATGAAAACGCCGAATTGCGCATAATTCATAGCGAATATCTGTTTTTAACTTAAGAAAACGTTATAATTGAAACTGCTACAAAACATCTAAACCGTAACACACAACAACATTAAGCAAATACCACTAAAACGTGCTTAACCAAGCAATTGGAGAGACCTTGAATGGATGAATTAATGCAGGTTTTTCGCCAAACCTACTTAGAAGAAAGCTTCGAAGGCTTGGCCGCAATGGAGTCAAATCTCCTTACCCTGCCAGAAGGGACACCAGATACTGAAGTCGTTAATACCATTTTCCGCGCCGCACACTCGATGAAAGGCGGTGCAGGAACATTTGGTTTTTCAGAGCTTATTCATCTTACGCATATTTTAGAAACGTTACTCGATGAAATGCGTTCTGGAAAACGCAATGTCACAACGGAAAATAGAGAAGCATTATTACAATCTGTTGACGTATTACGTGTCATTTTAGATGCATACCAAAACGGTGCCAGCATTGACATGACGCAAGTTAAGGCAATGGAAGAAAAACTAGAAGCCATTTTGGGTAATGCAACACAAAATGATAACAGTGCAGCCTCAAATGCAACAACCGAAACCGATGTCACAACAGGCTACCAAATCCATCTTTCGCCAAGCGATGATTACTTTTCTTCTGGCATTGATTTACTCAAGCTCTTGCATGAGCTAAGCAGGATTGAAGGTGCATCAAGAACCCATATCACCACTCACCTCAATGCTGGCAATCCATTACAAGTAGAACACTGTTTAATTGCTTTCAATGTCGTTATTGAAGGCGAAGTATCACTAGAAGATGTGAATGAAGTCTTTGAATGGCTTGATGACGACAGCTGCCATGTCAGCATTGCCGCCATACAAGCAGAAGCAAGCAAGCAATCAACAACTGCGACTAGCGCAGCAACGCAACAAGTAGTAGCAGCGAGCACAGCTAGCGCTACCGCTGCGACAAAAACACCTACTACTGCAGTAGTAGAAAAACAAGAAAGTTCTATTCGCGTATCCATTAGTAAAATCGACCAAATGGTCGACATGGTTGGTGAATTAGTAATTGCCCAGTCTATGTTATCTCGATTTGGTTTACTTGCAGATCAAATGAATGCACCATGGGCTGATGAGCTTAAAGAAGGGCTTATTGACATTGAACGGCATACTCGTGCCATGCAAGAATCGGTCATGTCCATTCGTATGATGCCAATTAGCTTTGCCTTTAATCGTATGCCGCGTATTGTGCATGATGTTAGCGCAAAACTAGAAAAAGATATTGAACTTATTCTCGAAGGCGAGAATACTGAAGTTGACAAAACGGTACTAGAAAAGCTGACCGACCCGCTCGTACATATTATCCGAAACTCTGTGGATCATGGTATCGAAAAACCAGACGTTCGCGAAGCCAGTGGCAAACCGCGCAAAGGAACCGTTCGCTTATCCGCTTTTCATGCTGGCGGTAATATCGTTATTCAGATCAAAGACGACGGTGCTGGCATTCGCTTAGATAAAGTACGCCAAAAAGCAATTGAAGCAGGCATTTTGACAGAAAACCAGGTGATTACAGAAAAAGAAAATATCGATCTTATTTTCCACGCTGGCTTTTCAACTGCTGATGCCGTAACAGACATATCTGGACGCGGCGTGGGCATGGACGTGGTTCGTAGAAACATTCGTGAATTAGGCGGAACAATTGAAGTGCAAACCGAGCAAGGCAAAGGCTCGGTATTCACCATTCGCTTACCCCTCACACTCGCCATTCTAGATGGGCAACTTGCTAAAGTTGGGGAAGAGACTTATATTTTCCCACTCGCATCTATTGTCGAATCAGTACTTCCCTCTGTAGAAAACATTAAAAGTGTTAAAGGCACATTCCTTTACCGACTGCGGGATGTTTACATTCCGATTGTACGCTTGAATGAGTTCTTTGCACGCCCTCAAGGTAAAACACAGCTTACTGATGGGTTGCTTGTTGTCGTCGAAAATGGTGACAAACGATTCGGTGTCTTCGTCGATAGCTTAGAAAGCCAACAACAAGTCGTTATCAAATCATTAGATACGAATTATCGTAAAGTAAATGGGATTTCTGGCGCTACCATTATGGGAGATGGCCGTGTGGCGATGATTCTTGATTTAACTGAACTATCACACGAAATCGAATAAGAGGCATGACAATGGAAGATAATAAACAACTACTTACATTTATGCTCAATGACGAAGTCTATGGCGTTGATATTCTGCGTATTCAAGAAATCAAAGATGTAGAAAAATGCACGCCCATTCCTAACGCTCCAGACTGGACACTAGGAGTCATTAACCTACGCGGCTCGGTTGTGCCCATTTTTGATTTAAGAAAAATGTTTTTCGACTACCATGACGATGCTGGCGTGATTATTGTCTTGCGCGTTGAAAACAATGGCAAGACCAAAGTGGTTGGCATCGTTGTAGATTCTGTTTCAAATACTGAGTTCGCGAATATGGCAGAAATGCAACCCGCACCAAAAAAAGACAATGAAGCACGTAATGTTTTTGTTGAGGGCCTAGTTTCTATTGATGAACGCATGGTAATTTTAACGGATATTGATAAAATAGACTTCTTTAGAGAGTAATGCCACAATGGAAGAGTTAACCTACAAAAGTATCATGAATGACAAAGAACGCTTTGATCAATTCATCGCGTTGGAAGATATCAAGGCACAAATTAAGTCCGTTGAAAAAATTGATACGGCAGGTGCACAAATTATTTTAGGCTTACTTAAAGAAGAAAAAATTGAACTGTCTGACTTATCCGACAATGTTCAAAACGAATTGTTATTTTTAGGAGTAAATAATGGCTAAAAAGATTTTAGCGGTTGACGATTCAAAATCTATGCGCCAAATGGTAGCGATGACGTTAAAAAGCGCTGGCTATGATGTTACTGAAGCTGAAGACGGTGTTGATGCATTGAGCAAAGCTAATGGCACTCAATTTGATCTGGTTCTGACCGATATTAACATGCCAAACATGGGCGGCATTGAATTAACAACAAAACTACGCGCACTTGGTAATTACCGCATGACACCAATCATCTGTTTAACAACAGAATCATCAGATGATATGAAAGGCAAAGGTAAAGCAGCAGGAGCGACAGGTTGGATTGTTAAGCCTTTTAGCCCAGAAAAGCTGTTAGCAACAATCCAGCGCGTTATCTAATAACGCGCACTGATGCATAAGTAGATAAAACAAATCGCTTTTATCTACTGTGCTGCTGCTAATTAGGCCGCGCCATCCATCATGGTAACGAGCATGTGATCATCTGCTTGTGCATTTAATAACGCAACGCAAGACCAGAACCAACCCCGCGTATTCATGAAACGACGTGCTATATAAAACACGTTCTCTACACAAACAACCGTCAAGCCGCCTGCATACTCTCGCACAACCTGCGCAGCCTCAATCGAAAAAAAGCAGCAACGCTTATTCAGAGACCAGTGTAAATAAGGATCAAAAGGTGCCAAGCCACCACCTACTTCAGCTAAAACAGCATCTAGCCGTTGAACAACTTGCTGATCCGCACAATCTTTTTGGATTTGCATGATATTAACTTCTCTTGTCATCAATTAATAAGGTGCAACGCGATACTTGCCGCCTTGAATCAACACGCGCACTTGTTGACCGGCAGTGAAAGTTTCATCACTTGCTTGAACAATTGACATAATTTGCCCCGTGTCATCCATTTTAACCGTCAATTCCAAAGCATCCGATTTGTTCGCCATCTTTTCAGTTGCAGATCCTGCAATCGCGCCAACAGTAGCACCAATTAGCCCGCCCAATAACGCTTCAGAACCCCTACCCGACCCCATTTGTGACCCTGCAACACCGCCAATTGCACCACCTGCAATTGCGCCCGTATTCGTGTTGGAAGAAGTTTCAATCTGCACAACACGAACTGAAAGCAGTTTTGCCAACTTAACCTCTTGCGGCTTCAGCGCCTCACCCGACTTATAGATACTACCAGAAGGTGCCGAAGCAGAACATGCAGCCAAACCAATAGAAGCAACCAAAAGCAATAAAGCTGGGGTGCGAATTTGCATTGTCGTATCCTTTATTATCAAACTAGGCGATTAAGGTTAAAATTTAACGGCTATCAGTATGCCAGCGCCAAGACAACATCACAAGCCATTCATTGTAAAATATTTTCGGTGCAAAGTTTGTGCACATTCGCTATAATGGCAGATTATAATTTATACATTATCGGCTTTGGGCAAATGAGCAAAGAAGACGTCATCGAATTTGAAGGCACGGTTAGCGAAGTGCTACCGAACACCATGTTCCGCGTAACGCTTGAAAACGGACACTCTGTTTTGGCACATATTTCTGGAAAAATGCGTAAAAACTACATCCGTATTTTAGCGGGTGATAAGGTGAAAGTAGAATTAACACCTTACGATTTAACAAAAGGTAGAATTACCTTCCGCGTTAAATAATGCGCAATCATTAAAACCGCTAATTAAGCGGTTTTTTCATTCACGCAAAGGTACGTTCCCAAAGCGCAATAACTTGTGCTCGATAAGGTTGAACCTGCGTCAGATCGATATGATCAACTGATTGTTGCGCCAACGCATAACGATGCCCCAAAGCACGATAGTGCTGATACGCCTGCATTAATACGTTACCATCTTCTTCCGACAAAATGCCTTCCGCGATCATGGTGGTTATTTGGCGCATGTTGTCACTATAAACTACTAAATTTGGATGACTAGCAGCATATTGCAACACCCAGAACTGAACCATAAACTCAATATCAATAATACCGCCGGCGCCTTGCTTTATATCCATACTCTGCTCAGTTGACTTATCCAAGTGCGTTCGCATTTTTTGACGCATCGAAACAACCGCTTCTTTCAAAACAGCAACATCTCTTGGTTGACTTAAGAAAGTCGCACGTTCTTGTTCAAAACGAGCCATTAGTGCCGAATCACCCGCAATTGCTCTGGTTCTAATCAGCGCCTGATGTTCCCAAATCCAAGCCTGTTCACGTTCATAACGAAAAAAACCAGCCAAGGTGGGAACCAATACACCAGAAGCACCATGTGGGCGCAATTGCATATCGACTTCATAAGCAATGCCCGATAAAACATTAGTCGTTAACAAACTAGAGAGTTTCTGTCCTAACTTGGCAAAAAAGACCGTATTATCTATCGGCCTTGCGCCTTCTGTCATTGCTTGCGGATCAAGTTGCTCGTCGGACAAGTAAACCATATCGAGATCAGAACCATACCCTAACTCCAACCCGCCAAGCTTGCCAAAGCCGACGATCACCATTGGTATCCTATCCGACGACATGCCCGCAGGTTTACCATGCTTATCCACCATCGTTGTCCAAGCTCTGTTTAAGGCATGCGAAACAATTGCTTCTGCAATCCAAGTAAGATAATCACTCACCTTCATTAAGGGCAATTTACCCATGATATCTGAAGCTGCCACTTTAAAGACTTGTGCATGTTTAAATCGACGCAGCGCATCCATAAAACGCTCTTCATCTTCAACATCGACCAACTGATGCGACAGTTCTTCATGCAACGCAGCTTTAGACAAGGGCGCATATAACTGCCTTTCATCTAATAGTTGATCTAATAACGCAGGCTGCTGAACAATATACTCAGTTAACCATGGACTGGCTGCACACAACTCTACTAGATGTATTCGTGCCTGCGCGCTTTCACGCAACAATACTAAATAAGCACTGCGGTTAAGAATAGCCTGTACAATCGCAAGAATCCGTTTAAGCACTTGAAGACGCCCAGCAGCGCGCGATGCAATTTCTGCAAGCAACAAAGGCATGACACCATTTAACCGCTCTCTCGCCTCATTGCTTAGCAGCATAATCTTGCGAGAAGCTAAAAAATCGGACAATTGCGCACGCCAACCCTTTTCATCATCTACTGCGTTAATTGCTGCGGTCTCTGGTGATTGCCACAACTCGGACCAAGCATCCACTTCTTCGACTTTGTCCTCACCCAAAACCTGTGAAAATTGCTGTGCAACAAACGTTCTATGTGTGGCAAGCTCAGATAAAAAGGCATCAACCGTTTGAAACTGCATAGACTCGGCAAGCAAAGCCAAACGGGTCGAATCTGTAGGCAAAAGATGTGTTTGTTGATCCAGCCACATCTGTAAATGGTTTTCTAGTTCTCGTAAAAATCTGTAGGCCGCAAGCAGTTTCACGACCACATCTAATGCTAAATAATGACGTTCAGCTAATATCTGCAACATTGGCATTAAGGCGCGTCCGCGCAAGCGAGCATCTTGACCGCCATGCACCAACTGAAAGGCCTGTGCAATGAATTCAATTTCGCGAATACCGCCACTTCCCAGCTTAATATCGCGATCTGCTCCTTTTTTATTAACCTCTAAAGCAATCATGCGTTTTAAGTCGCGCATTGAAGCCAGCATTGTAAAGTCAACATAACGACGATAAATAAATGGTCGCAGCATTTGTTCTAATTCTGCAATATCTTCTGGATTCCCCGTTATCGCACGCGCTTTAATCATGGCATAACGTTCCCAAGGGCGTCCGTGTAACTGATAGTACTGTTCAAAAGCATCAAAATTGTGTACAAGCTGCCCCGCGCTACCAAATGGCCGTAAGCGCATATCTACTCGAAAAACAAAGCCATCTTCGGTAACATTGTTCAAAATTTGATTCAATTGTTGCCCGACTTTAGCAAAAAACTCATCATTCGAAATCGACTGTGCTGTTCCTGTTGTTTCACCTTTTTCAGGAAAGACAAAAATCAAGTCAATATCCGATGAATAATTTAGCTCATAGCCTCCCAGCTTGCCCATGCCTAAAATGATAAGTTGTTGTATTTTTCCTGATTGCGCGCCAACTGGTGTACCCCATTTAATGCTTTGCTGCTTGTACACCCAATCATACGTCAACGAAACAAGCACTTCGGCTAATTCAGATGCATCTCGAAGTGTTTCATCGACATCAGCAAGATGCGCCAAATCACGCACGGCAATACGAACCATCTGTAAACGACGATAAGTTCGAATAAGCTTCATAAAAGAAGACAAATCGGTCGCCGCTGCCAAGTATTCTTGCGCTTGTTGACGCATTTTCCCTAACGGCAAACTGGTCATATCGGCTTCAGATAACAGTGAAGGATACCGATCTAAATTTTGCTGAACAAACTGCGAATGACGACGTGCGGTAATGAGTGCTTGGGCAAACATGCCTACCCCTTCTAAGATAACAACATAGGTCATTGTGCAACCGAACGATGCCATAAAGCAAGTAGCACGCTGCTTGCTAATCGCTAACCAACTTACCTATAATGAGAAAAAATAGTGCTACTAATGAAAGTAGACTCATGCCGTGGGTAGTTATTAATATTGATTTTGATCATCCAAAATCGACCTTAGGAATATTAACCAAATGTTAGAACGCTTAGCCGCATTTCAACAGCGTATCAACGTTGTATTAGAAGACATTATTGCACAGCGAAAAAATGCCATGCCTGAGCGTCTGTTTGACGCATTGAACTACAGTGTACTCGAAGCCGGAAAACGCCTGCGTCCATCACTAACCTATGCTGTAGGCGAATCTTTAGGCGTTCCTTTGTCTATGTTAGATGCACCAGCAGCAGCTGTGGAGCTTATTCACTGCTATTCACTTGTCCATGATGATCTTCCTGCCATGGACGATGATGACTTACGAAGAGGCAAACCCACCACGCATATTGCTTTCGATGAGGCTACTGCTATTTTAGTAGGCGACGCATTACAAGCCCTCGCCTTTGAAGTGCTTGCACAAGCGCCACATCTTACCTCTATACAACGATTAGAAATGGTTCGTGTCGTCGCACGTGCTGCTGGCGGTAATGGCATGGTTGCTGGGCAAATGAAAGACATGGGTGCAACAAATGCCAATCTAACCTTAACTGAACTCAGAGAGCTTCATCAACAAAAAACTGGTGCATTAATTGAAGCAGCCGTTAGCTTAGGCGGTATCGCCTCCAGTCATGCAAGCGAATTGATTTTACACTCGCTAGAAGTCTATGCCGCGCACTTAGGATTAGCTTTTCAAATACAAGATGATATTTTAGACGTAACACAAACCTCTGAAACCCTCGGTAAACCACAAGGCTCCGATGAGCGCAACCAAAAAACAACTTTTGTTAGTCTGTTAGGCTTAGAGGAAGCACGAGAGGAAGCAAATAAACATGCGCAACTAGCTAGAGAAGCACTATCAAAAATGCATATTCAATCTAACCTATTGAGTGATTTTTGTCAGTACATCGTAGAACGCACGCATTAATGTTAAAATGGCAAGATTGAATTGAGTTATTTGGAGTAATGCAATGGCATTTACCTTAACCACCCATCTTGAATTCGCTGCGGCACATAGATTACGAGGCTACGAAGGTAATTGTGAACGCCTGCACGGACACAATTGGAAAGTTGCGATCAGCGTAAGTGGGCATGAACTTAACGAAGTTGGTATGTTAATCGACTTTAAAGAAATTAAACGCAAAGGGAAAATGGTGTTAAATCAACTAGACCATTTTTACCTAAATGACATTCCTCCTTTCGATGCTCAGCTTAATCCAACAGCAGAAAACATTGCGTTTTACCTATTTGAGCAACTAGCGCAACAGATTAATGATGATCGCATTCGTATTACTGCGATCACCGTTTGGGAAAACGACCGCAACAGCGCTACCTATAGCCATGATTGATACGAGCCATCTACCACTCTGGGCGATACTCTTCGCTTATGGCGTGCTTGGCTTACTTATTGGTAGCTTTTTAACCATGCTAAGTTTTCGCTTAGTCCAGCACATCGGTAGCGACACACCAACATTACTGCGCGCGCTGACACTAGACCGATCTCGTTGCACAAGCTGCAAGACACCACTAAACAGCAAACAGCTTGTTCCACTATTGAGTTGGCTTTGGTATCGTGGTAAGGCGACTTGTTGCTTCAAAACCATTTCAATACGATACCCACTAATCGAATCGATTACCGCACTTGCAACGATAATGACGGGTTGGCATTTTTACCAGCAAACCGCTCCAATCTTAGGGTTAGACATTTCTGGCTGGGCTGCGCTCTGCTTTGTATGGACATTAATTGTTATTGCCATTACTGATTTAGAACATCAACTAATTCTTGATCGATTAAGCTTACCGCTACTGTGGCTGGGACTATTAATTAACAGTCAAAATCTGTTTACGCCGCTATTTGATGCCGTTTGGGGCGCCGCACTTGGCTACAGCGCCCTGTGGCTCATATTTCAAATACATCGCGCTATTAGTGGAAAAGAAGGTATGGGATATGGCGACTTCAAACTAACTGCGGCATTAGGCGCTTGGTTGGGCTGGCAGGCACTTATCCCTATTTTTATCTTGTCTGGAGGTATTGCAATCGTCGTTATGCTCGGCTTAACGCTGATGGGAAAGCAAAGACTTTCTCAAGCCCTACCCTTTGGACCATGGCTGGCTTTGTCTGGTTGGTTAGTGTTGATGGGATTCGCGAAGCAACTAATGCTTTAAGAGATAAAAAGGGTAAAAAAACCTCAAAGACTACGTTGCGCAGCTTCCTTCTGTGCATTGGGCGCAGCAACATACTGACCATCCATAAAGCAAACCTCAACCATACGCAAGTCATTCATGCGACGAAACTCCATCACATAATCAAACAAGCTTGGATTCGTTTCTTGAAGTATCGAGTCAATAATTAAGCTGCGCTCACCTTCAAACACTTCTGGATGTAGATAATCTGAATAAACCAAGCGATGCTGCAGACCATATTCTGCATCTAAAGAGGCAATACGATCAATCCAATCAGAAGGACGAAACTTTTGTCCAGACTCAGTAATGCCCTGAATGACATATTTACAGTGTTTTTTGGATTGCATGCCTATGAAGCCAGCTCTAACTAAAATATTATGATGTTTTCATTATAGCAGGTGATGCAAAGTGGTCAAACCCCTGACGTTGTGGAATCACCAAAAGTTCACCATTTTTTATAAGTTGCATGCCTTGATCTGATGGCAACACACGCCCAACGCACGTTAATGCAACAGACAATTCTTCGGACAAGGCATTCAAGCGATTATGAAGCGCAATAGGCGCTGTAAAAAGCAGCTCATAATCATCACCACTCGTTAATGGCAGCAATGGACTCATTTGCCTTTGCCAAGCATCAACCATGGGAGAAAAAGGCATCGCGTCTACCTCGACTCTAGCACCTAAATTCCCGCTCGCTTTCAATATATGCCCTAAGTCCGCTAAAAAACCATCAGAGATATCAATGGCGGCAGTCGCTAGGTTACGCAAGGAAAAGCCCAAGTTAACACGCGGCGTAGGACGATCTAAACGCATAGCGACAGCATCGTCAACCGCCTGGTTCGCATAGCGTTGTGCTAATGCTAGTCCAGCATCACCAATCGTGCCAGAAAGCCAAATCTCGTCGCCAGGCATTGCACCCGAGCGCTGTATCGCACTCCCTGGCGACACTTCTCCTATCAATGTAACACTTACAGCGAGCTGATCAGCACGCGTCGTATCACCACCAATTAATGCAACTGCATATTGTTGCGCTAGCCCCTGCCAACCAGCCATAAACCGCTTTATCCAACCTTTTTGTGCATTCTCTAATGGCAAAGATAGTGACAGAAGCGCCCATTTAGGCACTGCACCCATTGCGGCCAAGTCGGACAAATTAACAGCCAATGCTTTCCAAGCAATATCCTCTGGCGCACAGGTTGGAAAAAAGTGTCGCCCAGAGACTAGGGTATCCAAGGCAACAACAATGGATTGTCCCGTTGTTGGTTGAACAATTGCTGCATCATCACCGATACCAAGTAAAACATCATCACGCACACCAGCACATGGTGCGATTTGTTGGTAAATGAGAGAAAACTCTGTATCTGCCAATTGACTATCGCTTATTGTGCGGCGGCTTCAGCTTGACGTAAATGTTGTTGTGCTAGTTTATCTAGCACGCCATTTACATAAGCATGACCACCTTCTGCACCAAACGCCTTAGCCAACTCAATCGCCTCATTAATAATGACACGATAAGGGGTTTCTGGCATGGACATCAACTCGTACACACCTAGGCGAAGTACCGATAATTCAACGGGATTGAGTTGCGTTAATGGTCGATCTAAGGCTGATGATAAGGCAGTGTCGATCACATCCAAGTCCGCCAACACGCCATGCAGTAACGCTGAAAAAAAGTCTTTGCTGCCCAATTGAATATGGCTATCTGCCATAAATTGCGCCTCAATTTCTACAATACTACTCGGATTCAATTGCCACTGATACAGGGCTTGTAACGCAGCACGACGTGCCAGCGTTCTTACTGGCAAACCTTTGCGTAGCGTTTCTGATGCTTCAACATTACTCATGCATTTGCCTCAATACTACGCAACAATTGCGCCATTTCAATTGCCGTAACCGCTGCTTCAAAACCTTTATTACCCGCTTTCGTTCCCGCACGTTCGATGGCTTGTTCAATACTATCAACCGTTAAAATACCAAACGAAACAGGCATACTAAAATCTAACATCGCCTGAGAAATGCCTTTCGTCGCTTCATTAGCAACAAAATCAAAATGCGGGGTATGACCACGAATAACCGCGCCTAGAGCAATAATCGCATCATACTGACCACTTTGTGCTAAACGCTGTACTGCCAATGGCACTTCAAATGCACCTGGCACGCGTGCTACTGCAACGCTATCTAAGCTACCGCCGTGACGAACAATCGCATCTTTAGCGCCACTTTCTAGTGCATCCACCACAAAGCTATTAAAACGACCAACAACCAACGCAAATTTAAGTCCTTCTGCGCTAAGCTTTCCTTCATAAACTTTCATGCTCATTCCTTATTGTTTATTAACAAACTCATTTACTTCTAAACCAAACCCCGTTAGTGCAGACAACTGCCAAGGCGTACCAATAATGCGCAGCTGTTTCAAGCCCAAATCGGACAAAATTTGCGCACCCAAGCCATAGGTTTTTAAATCATCCTCTACTTGCGTTTCCGCAGGCACTTGCAAATGACGATCATGTAATTGCATCGCCTGCACACGTTCTAACAATGCGCGACTATCCGCATCTTTTCTTAGAATGACAATAACACCCTTTCCTGCTTGTGCAATTTGCGCCATCGCAGACCGCAACGTCCAACCGCATTCTGGGCGCGTGGAAGCAAACAAATCGCAAATACTATCCTGCATATGAACACGTACTAAAGTTGGACTAGCATCCAACTTCCCCATGCTCAATGCAAAATGGGCACTATGGTCTAACAAGTCTTGATATGCCGTTAACTTAAACTCACCAAACTCTGTCGGCAACACACACTCGGTAACTCGTTCAATATTTTTTTCATGTTGAGAACGATAACGAATCAGATCGGCAATTGTGCCGATTTTAATACCATGTTCTGCTGCAAAGACTTCTAATTCTGGACGACGCGCCATCGTACCATCTTCGTTCATAATCTCTACGATCACCGATGCAGGTGTGTGACCCGCTAATCTACCTAAATCACAACCCGCTTCGGTATGTCCTGCACGCGTTAAAACACCGCCTCGACGTGCCATTAACGGAAACACATGACCAGGCATCGTAATATCACTAGGCTTAGCATCTGCAGCTACAGCCGTCCGAATGGTATGCGCACGATCAGCGGCTGAAATACCTGTTGTCACGCCTTCAGCTGCTTCAATAGACATTGTGAATGCAGTCTGTTGATGGTCGGTTGACCCTCGAACCATCAATGGCAAATTAAGTTGCTGGCAACGCTCCTGCGTCAAGGTTAAGCAAATCAATCCCCTACCATAGCGCGCCATAAAGTTAATATCTTCTGCACGCACGCAGTCGGCAGACATAATCAAATCGCCTTCATTTTCGCGGTCTTCGTCATCCATTAAAATGACCATCTTACCTGCTTGATAATCAGCAATGATTTCTTCAATACTATTTAACGCCATGATGGAGTGCCTCCAATCCTAATTTATCGGTTTATCTTATCACTTCCAAAAGCCATTTTTTGCTAAAAACTCAGGCGTAATTGACGATGACGACGCATCAGGCTTTACCTGTAACAATCTTTCTAAATAACGTGCGATCACATCGACTTCTAAGTTTACTCGATTCCCCTGCTGCAAGTCGCCTAAATTTGTTTCTTGTAGGGTATGTGGCACCAAATTTACGTTAAATTGATTATCTGTGACCGAATTAACCGTCAAAGAGACACCATTAATCGTAATAGAACCTTTATGTGCAACATAATGTGCAATAGACTCTGGCATATTAAATACATAGCGCCAAGAAGCGCCATCTTGCTCAATTCGTATCAAGTTACCAACACCGTCCACATGACCACTAACCAGATGACCGCCTAACCTATCCGATAAGCGCATTGCTTTTTCTAAATTGACGCGCGCCCCAATACTTAAATCAGAAAAGGCTGAAACCGATAAAGTTTCGTTAGAAACATCTGCTGTAAATTGGCCTGTTCCTTGTGATACAACGGTTAAACATACGCCATTAACGGCAATAGAATCGCCTAATGCCACATCGCGCATATCCAATTTTCCTGCCGCGATGGTTAGCTTCCAATCGCCACTCGCGTTTGGTGCAATCGCTTGGACATGACCAACTGACTGAATAATTCCTGTAAACATCGCATCCCTTTTTACACTAACACCTTCAATAGGTTATAACAAAAATATCACACATTATTCACACAAACAAAAAGCAATTTATGCTAATTTAGGCGTGACAATATATGTAATTTATTCATCGAGGGTAAACAATGAAACTTTTTGCTTACACAACACGTAGTATTCGTGCTACAGAACAAGTTGTTCACCTCGTCGCCAAACGTGCTGAATCTTACCAATTTCGCCTAGTTAACGACAAAAATCAAGTAAAACTTGTTGGTACGGCCGTTTTTCGTTTGGAGAAATCGGACGCATCAAAACCACACTTCAAAGCAGATGCACAACGTCCATTGCTTGAGCTAGGCACGCCAATCGAAGCAACGAGCATTCAATACTTTTATCAAGACGACTGGCAAACTTGCTTGCCACCTTTGAAGCGCAAGCGCAAGTCTTGACCTAACCAGCGTTGATCGAGCAACGACCAACGCTGTACCGCATCCATTTCAGTAATTTCTGGCATCATCAAGCCCGCGCGTGCATCATGCCCCATCACAATTGGGGCAGTATACCACCAGAGTTCGTCAACCAAGGCTGCGGACATAAATGCACCAGCCAATTGCGCGCCAGCTTCCACGAGCACATCATTGACCATGAATTTTTGCGCTAACATCGTAAGCAGATTAAGCAAATCTATTCGCCCCGTTTCATCACGAGATACCGCTTCAACAAGCGCACCGTTTCCGCGCAGCCGTGCAACCTTATCTGGCTGACTAACCAATTGTTCCGCCAAGGTAACCACCAATATCTGCCCAGTATGCGAGAATAACTGTGCTGTTTCAGGCATACGAAGCTGGCTGTCTAATACGACACGCAAGGGTTGAAATGACAGAAACTCAGGCAAACGAACGGTTAAACTAGGATCATCCACAAGCACTGTATTAATACCCGTGATAATCGCACCAGATAATGCACGTAATCTTTGTACATCCTCACGCGCTAACGCACCAGTAATCCATTTACTTTGACCATTTGCCAGCGCGGTACGCCCATCTAAACTGGCTGCTAACTTCAGGCGCACAAAAGGCTGTTGCCGCTCCATTCTCGACAAAAAGCCTAAATTCAAAGCCCGCGCAGACGATGCCATCAACCCAACATCAACCGTGACGCCTGCCGCTTTTAATCTGGCAATCCCTCGACCAGAGACAAGTGGATTAGGATCTTCCAACGCAATAACAACACGTGCAACACCAGCAGCGACCAGCGCATCACAACAGGGGGGCGTCCGTCCGTGATGGCTACACGGCTCTAAGGTCACATAAGCCGTTGCGCCTTGTGCTAGCGCGCCAGCCATGCGTAATGCATGCACCTCCGCATGCGGTGTCCCTGCTTGGTGATGCCACCCTAGCCCAACCGTTTCACCCTGCTGATCAATGATAACGCAGCCAACCGCTGGATTAGGTCGTACAGTAAAAAGCCCGCGCTCGGCCAAACGAATTGCTTGAGCCATGGCGCGGGCATCTTGCGGCGAAAAATTTGCATGTTGATGCATGAAAACAAGTTATCCTTTGGCGGCTGTTCCATCCAATAAACGTAAAATTTCCGTTTGAAAAGCCTGAACATCCTGAAAACTACGATATACAGAAGCATAGCGTACATAAGCGACTTGATCGAGATTTTTAAGCTCCTGCATCACCCAGTCACCCACTTGGCTTGCTTGCAACTCGCGCACTCCCTCTGCCATGACTTTATGGCGAATGCGTATTACGGCATCTTCAATCGCATCAGCAGAAACAGGTCGTTTTTCTAAAGCACGCATCATGCCTGCTCGCACTTTAGCATCATCAAAGCGTTCGCGATTACCATCTCGTTTAATGACTCGCGGCAACGACACTTCAATTACCTCATAGGTAGTAAAGCGCTCGCCGCACGCATGGCACTCGCGACGACGGCGCACCTGCGCACCATCGACAGCGAGTCGAGAGTCAATTACTTTGGTATCTGTTGCACCACAAAAAGGACAATTCATGCTTAATTAGCGTAAACAGGTAAACGAGCACAAACAGCAGTTACTTTAGCAATAACGGCATCGCGCACTTGCGCTTCATTTTCTTTACCAATAGCATCCAACACATCGCACATCCAACCTGCCAATTCTGTACACTCTACTTCAGTAAAACCTCGAGAAGTAACTGCTGGCGTACCAACACGAATACCGCTTGTTACAAAAGGAGATTGTGGATCATTTGGCACCGCATTTTTGTTGATTGTAATATGTGCTTCGCCCAAGGCTGCATCCGCTTGCTTACCCGTTAAGCCTTGCGCAACTAAATCCACTAAAAACAAATGATTGTCTGTACCGCCAGACACAACTTTATAGCCTCGCGCCATAAACACTTTTGCCATCGCCTGCGCATTCTTAATGACTTGAGCGGCATAAACTTTAAACGATGGTTCTAGTGCTTCTTTAAATGCAACTGCTTTAGCGGCAATGACATGCATCAATGGTCCACCCTGCGTGCCTGGAAAAACTCGAGATGCAATAGCTTTTTCGATTGTCTCATTCGCACGACCTAGGATTAAACCACCCCGTGGACCACGCAACGTTTTATGTGTTGTTGTTGTCACCACATCAGCATATGGCATCGGGTTAGGATACAAGCCTGCTGCAACCAAGCCTGCAACGTGTGCCATATCCACAAACAAATACGCACCCACTTCATCAGCGATAGCGCGGAATGCAGCCCAATCCATCGTTTTAGAGTAAGCAGAAAAACCAGCAATAATCATTTTTGGCTTATGCTCGAGCGCCAGCTTGCGCACCTCTTCCATTTGCACAATACCGTTGTCATCAACGCCATACTGCACAGAATTATAAATTTTCCCTGAGAAGTTCACTTTAGCGCCGTGTGTTAAGTGTCCACCATGCGCCAAGCTCATTCCCAAAACGGTTTCACCTGGATTCAATAACGCTTGAAACACAGCACCATTCGCTTGTGAACCAGAGTGTGGCTGTACATTTGCCCAATCCGCACCAAAAAGCGCTTTTGCACGATCAATCGCAACTTGCTCAACCACATCAACATATTCACAGCCACCGTAATAACGCTTACCTGGATAACCTTCAGCATACTTGTTCGTTAGCACAGAGCCTTGAGCTTCCATCACACGAGGACTAGTGTAGTTTTCGGATGCAATCAATTCGATATGATCTTCTTGACGCTGTGCTTCATCACGAATTGCGCGTGCAATTACGTCATCATAACCCGCAATAGTCATTGATTTTGTGAACATGAACTTGTCCTCGTTAAAAAGTGTAAAAGTACCGCCATTGTAGCAGAAAATAAAAAGACTTGGTTGGCAAGAGACTCAAGGCTTTATAATAGCCATCTTGGTTTATGATTTTATTATACAGGGACAGTTTTGCAATGGCGCGCGACATTCTTTTTTCAGGCATCCAACCTTCTGGACAACTTAATATTGGTCACTATTTTGGTGCCGTAAAGAATTGGCTACGCATGCAAGAAGATTTTGATTGCATGTTCTCTTTAGTTAATTTACATGCCATTACGGTACGTCAAGATCCAGTCGCATTACGAAAACGTAGCTTAGACTTCGTTGCCGCTTATATGGCCTGCGGCATTGACCCAGAGAAAAGTATTATCTTTGCACAGTCTGATGTGCCAGAACATAGCGAACTCATGTGGTTATTATCGTGCCACACATACATGGGCGAACTAGAGCGTATGACACAGTACAAAGATAAAATTGCCAAACACACCGACAACGTTAATTTAGGCTTATTTTCCTATCCTGTGCTTATGGCAGCAGACATTTTACTTTATCAAACCAAAGCAGTTCCTGTTGGCGCCGATCAAAAGCAACATTTAGAATTAGCTCGCGATTTGGCCAATCGCATGAATAATGCTTATGGCAAACTGTTTACGCAGCCAGAACCCTATATTCCAAGCACGGAAGACGGGGG
The DNA here is from genome assembly GCA_022759035.1 of Thiotrichales bacterium. Taxonomy (GTDB): domain Bacteria; phylum Pseudomonadota; class Gammaproteobacteria; order Thiomicrospirales; family Thiomicrospiraceae. Next base: position 24,865 of record JAEMQD010000022.1, on the reverse strand, counting down.
ACGTATCATGAGTTTATTAGAACCAGAAAAGAAAATGTCGAAGTCAGATGAAAATGCAGGCAACTATATCGCCTTACTCGATGAACCAAACGTCATTCGTAAAAAACTGAAACGCGCAGTTACCGATACCGATACGGTTATACGTTACGATCGCGAACATAAGCCTGGTGTTAGCAACCTACTAACATTGTTATCTGGCGCAACTGGTAAACCTATTGCTGCCTTAGAGGTTGACTATGCAGGCAAAGGTTACGGCCACCTTAAAACAGACACGGGAGAGGCAATTGTTGCGCTACTCGAACCAATCCAAGCGAACTTTCATCACTTACGTAACGACGAAACTGAATTAACACGCGTCATGGAACAAGGCGCAGAAAAAGCACGCATCCGCGCACACTCGACCTTAAACAAGGTCAAAAAAGCAATGGGGCTGATTTAAGTCCCATTTGAAACAAACAAGCTTAGCGCGAGTAGTGCAGGAAAAAGCAACACAACAGCAACATTTACTGCCAATACAGGAATGTTTACTTCCTGCTGTATAAAGGAATAACTACGCCAACTTACCCATAAACTCGCTGGTAGCAATACCAGCACATGCAATAATTGGTAGGGCAAACCACCCACCATAACCGCGAATAGTAACCAACCATAACTAAGCAAATGCAAACTTACAAAGAGTTGCCATGCACGCCGCCTTCCCCAAGCAATCACAGCATGACGACGACCAACGAGCGCATCCGCATCGGCATCTGGAAACTGATTCAACAAAAGCAAGGCAGATACTAACAAGATTAACATCGGCGCAAGCATAATGCCTTGTCCGTCTAAGCTACCACCCATTGACCAATAAGCACCCAAGAAAATCACAAAACCATAACCAACACCTGGCGCCCATAAACACAGCAACGGTATCCGATTGATAATCGGCGTATAGGCCACAACTAACGCGACACCTAACAAGCCTAACAGCAACAAAGGCCAACCAACTTGTGCCACTAAAGCGAAACCAGACCACACAGAAACAGATAACAACAATAATCCAAGCCACTTCACCGCTGTCAGCATCATAGGCCGCTCAACCAAAGCCTTGCTGCCACCAGAAAAAGGCGTGGCTCGTGTTTGTTGATCTAACCCTGAAGCAAAGTCAAAAAACTCATTCAATAAATTGCTCGCCGCCGCCGCCGTTGAAGCAGAAAGGACGACTAGCCAGACATTATGAAGATGCTGGCCTTCTGCATGAACTTGTGCCGCAGCCAAAACGATCATAATAGGAACAAGCAGCAGAAAAGGTGGTCGAGCTGCCCTAAACAAAACAACTGTTTTTTGCGCTAAAGACAATGCCATTAATCATGCCAAAAAGCGCCGATAGCGGCGATTCCTTGAAAACCCATCGCTTTTGCCTTCGCCAAATCAGAAATAGCAAGTCCACCCAAAGCATAGACAGGAACGGGCGACATTGCGATCAAGGTTTGCGCAACATCCCAACCTAGCGCTGGCTCATCAGGGTGACTTAAGGTCGGCAACACAGGGGATAATAAAACAGCATCCACACCAGCCGCAACAGCTTGTTGCAATTGTGTTTTATTGTGTACGCTAGCCGTAAACAAGGTCGTCAATGGTACAGGACGGGCCGTCAAACTCGCTAACCTATCTGAAGTCACATGCCAATCTGCTTCTGGACAAGCCTGCCAAAGCTCAAACGATGTATTTAGGATTAATCTCGCATTATGGGCACGAACTAATGGCAACAGCGCCTTAGCAGCATCAATATAAGCCTTATCAGACAACCTTGCTCGCAGCTGTAATGCGCCAGCACCTCGCTCAAGCGCACATGTTGCTTTATGCAATAACGCATCTAATCCAGTAAAGTCACCTGTAATGGCATAGTAATCTGACAAGGTTAGCGCGTGGATAATACCTCTGTTTGCAGCAGGAAAATCCATTTGCGCTAAATTTGCCATCGGCACCCAACGCATTTGCTGACCTTCCGCAGCAGCAGGAACACCTTGCCAGCCAGAAACTAAATAAACACGTAAACACACCGATTTATGCGCATAATGCCACGGCACGTCAATTAACGGTGTATAGCACGTCGCCTCTATCGAAACCTCTTCGCGCAACTCCCTGCGCAGTGCCTGCTCCGCTGTTTCTCCTGGCTCTATTTTACCGCCTGGAAACTCCCAACATTGTGCGAAATCTTGATGTTGCTGACGTTGTGTTAGTAGCACGCGCCCTTCCGCATCGCGGATCACGCCAACAACAACATCAATCAACTACGATACTCGGCGTTGATTTTAACGTAGTCATAGGAGAAATCGCATGTCCAAACCTGCGTCGCTTCTTTGCCCCTCGCCAGTTTAACAACAATCGTAATTTCTGCTTGCTTCATTACCGCTGCACCTTGTTCTTCAGTATAACTAGGGCTACGACCACCATTTTCAACAATACACACCTGATCTAAATAAAGACGAACCCCATTAAGGTCTAAATCCTTTAATCCAGCACGCCCAACCGCTGCCAAAATGCGCCCCCAGTTAGGGTCTGAGGCAAAAAAAGCTGTTTTTACTAAAGGTGAATGTGCGATCGTAAAGCCGACTTGTTTCGCCTCCGCCTTGGTTTCAGCCTCTTCAACGCGAATCGTAATGAATTTCGTTGCCCCTTCGCCATCACGAACAATCATCGTTGCCAACTCGGTTAACACACGCGTTACCGCATCACTAAGCTGTTGATAAGCCGTGCTTTGTGCATCAGTAATTTCTGGTAAACTGCTTTTTCCTGTGGCCGTTAATGTACAAGCATCATTTGTTGAGGTATCACCATCAACGGTAATACTGTTAAAAGAGTCCTCTGTTGCCTCACGCAACATACGCTGTAATAATGGCAAACTAACCGCCGCATCGGTTGCTACATAACCTAACATCGTCGCCATATTCGGATGAATCATCCCCGAACCTTTAGCAATGCCCGTAATGGTTACCGCATGCCCATCAATATCCAGCTTACGGCTGACCGCTTTAGGAACAATGTCGGTAGTCATAATACCGCGCGCCGCCGCAGCCCAACCATTTGCTGATAATTCAGCAACAGCGGCAGGAACCCCTGTTTCAAAAGGCGCTACGGGCAACAACTCGCCAATCACACCTGTCGAAAAAGGCAATACCGCCTCTGGCGAGCAACCAATGACTTGCGCAGCAATTCGACAGCTATCACTCGCTGCTTGCATCCCTGGCTGCCCTGTCCCGGCATTGGCATTGCCGCTATTAATCATTAACAACTTAGGTTGTGTTGCCTGTAAATGTTGTTTCGCTAAAGTGACCGGTGCCGCGCAAAAATCATTCAGGGTAAAGACTGCTGCAGTACGACTGCCTTCAGCCAACTCAATCAAAACCAAATCATTGCCTGGGCGCTTTTTAATTCCAGAACGTACACTAGACAAGCGCACCCCTGCAACAGGAAACAACTCGGGCATTTGATCAGACAAACCAACTGGCATACAACAACCTCTTTACCGCTTAATAGAACAATATAGAGAATTTTACCCACTCACCTTAACAAATCATAGCCACATTCACCGATTTATACGGTTTATTGAGACCACACCCCATAAGCCCAGCTTGTCGACTCAACATATAACATCGATAAGGAACACACATCTAACGCCTCAAAGTTCAAGTCAACAGTTGCGCCCACGCCCTCTAAGGTTAACGCTAACGCCAAGGCGTGTCCCATATCACCAATACCACGTACTAATGCATCCACAATATCATCAGCCAAAGGCATACCTTCTAAGGCTTCAACCATTGGTAAGTGTAAAAACGCATCGAGTGTTGAAAACAAACCCGTTAAAAACCACGCATCTTTTTTATTTTTGTTTACGCCCATCTCGGCAAGTGTTTCCAAAAATCTAGCGCGCGCTAATGCCGTATAAAGCAGCACAGGTGGCGCGTCCTTCATCTGAGACAGCATAAGCACACTCACCCAAAAAGAAAGCCGCTTTGTACCCAAAAACTGTACCGCATCAAAAAGACTATGCACAGGCTGTGGCAGCGCCATTGCTGCAGAGTTTAAGGCCGTCATTAACTGCAAGGTTAACGTCACATCTTGACCAATCACCTCTGCAAGGTGATGCAGCGCAACATTGGGGTCATTTAATTGCGCTAACACCCGTAGCAAACTTGCTTTATTAACTTTGTCATTGCTTCCAGTTAATAACGGCTGAGTAAAGAAATAGCCTTCAAACCAGCGACAACCAGCTTGTTTCGCTTGCTGAAAATCACCTTCATCAGCTACACCACTAGCAACAAGTGTGATATTTGCCTGTTTCAAACGTGTAACAGACTCAGCACTCGTCTGTTTTATAGCCAACTTCACATATTGCACAACTGAAAGCAATTGCCAAGCATCATCAGAAGCATCAAAATCAATCAAAGCTAATTCTGCGCCCTTCAAGCGCGCCGCTTTTGCCAAATGTAACAAAGCTGGATTATGGTTATCGTGTGGACCAACACAAATGACTAAATCGTTCGCTTGTTCAATATTTGCCAACAAGCTTTCCACCTGCCACGATTGAGGCAAAACAATAAAGTGCTTTCCCTGTTTAAGCTGATCGGAGAAGTTTTCATGAAGCCAAAAGCGTGCAAAGCCTTCGGCTGGATCCTCTGATGCTGAAAGGATATGCCATACATGCCCCACAATCGCTTTGGCTTCGTTTAATAAAGGGCGACACTGTACATGTATCGTAGCGGATTTCGGCACCATAAAAAACAATTCCTTAAACAAGTTGTTATTTGCTTTAATAATAATACATAATAGCCAAAATTACAGGATTAAATATGAATACACCCCCATTGCCCCCTGAATTGCCTCCTATCCCTGACAGCGTACGCTTTGCTGGCGCATTAGGCCAATTTTCACGTTCGATGGATCATTTCGCCAAACTACACGAGCAAACATCAACACGGCTTAGCAAAGTTATTCGACTCGGCATGATCGCCTTAGCAACTTTATTTATTGCTGTTTTCTTAATGCTGCTTACCATTATTCAACGTGTCAATCTCATGGTCGATAACGTGAGTGCAATCAACGGACACTTCAATTTAATGGTACCCGATATTAGTCGCATGCATGCTAGCATGATTCGCATGCAGGAAAACATTCTTAGTATCGAAGATATTCCCAACGAAATGAACAAAATGATTATGAGTATGGATGACATGCACCGCCATATGTCACATATGCACACACAGCTGGCCAGCATGAACAATAGCACAGAACAAATCGTTTCTAGCACAGAAAATATCAGCAGCCAAATGCTATCCATGGAACAACCCATGACAGCAATGCAAGTCGATTTACAAAAAATGTCTCGGCCAATGAACCTATTTAATCGTATGATGCCAGGACGATAATGATGCAAAATAGTCAACTGTTAGAAATTTTTTGCGCTTCGATGCAAAAGTTTGAATCTGCTGTTCAGCATTTAGAGGCTAAGGAAAAAGCACTTAACAAGCAAAGCCACCAACTTGTTACGATCGTAGGCATTGCATTAATGATTGTTTTTATAGGTATTGCCGCGCAAGTATGGTTTTTCGCGACAAATATGGGAAAAGTCGTTAATGATGTTAACCAACTCACGAAAAACATGGGTTATATTCAAGGCATTTTTAACGGCATGAGCACGCGTGTCGCCGTTATGGAAGGCAGCGTACAAAGCGTCCCTAATATGGTCAATTTACTTAAGTCGGTTAATGAGCGCATGCCATTACTGGTCAATGATATCGCGATTATGGAAGATAATATGTCACGCTTTGACAATAACATTAGTCGTTTAGATACCAGCCTAACTGGTATTAATGGCAGCATGTATCGGCTAAATTTTCAAATGCACATTATGTCAGAACATACGCATAACTTTGCCCGGATCATGCCGTAACCACTGCCAATAGATGTTGCAAAAGAAAAAAGGGTTAACCATGGTTAACCCTTTTTATGTGGTAGGACTGGTTGGGCTTGAACCAACGACCAATCGATTATGAGTCGACTGCTCTGACCAACTGAGCTACAGTCCCAAAACTAAAGACTAACTTATCGTTAATCTAGGAAAGAACGCAACTTCTCAGCACGAGAAGGATGACGTAACTTACGTAACGCCTTTGCCTCAATTTGACGGATACGTTCACGCGTAACATCAAATTGTTTACCTACTTCTTCTAAGGTATGATCTGTGTTCATTTGAATACCAAAACGCATTCTTAACACTTTCGCTTCTCTTGGGCTTAACGTAGACAACATTGCCTCAACCGCTTCAGACAGCCCTTGATTATCCGCAGAATCAGAAGGCGAAAGCATATTACCATCTTCAATAAAATCACCTAACGATGAGTCTTCATCATCACCAATCGGTGTTTCCATCGAAATTGGCTCTTTAGAAATCTTCATTACTTTGCGAATTTTATCTTCAGCCATTTCCATCGCTTCAGCCAATTCATCAGCGGTTGGCTCTCTTCCCATTTGCTGTAACAATTGTCGCTGAATACGATTCAACTTATTAATGGTTTCGATCATGTGCACTGGAATACGAATCGTACGCGCCTGATCTGCAATACTACGCGTAATCGCCTGACGAATCCACCAAGTTGCGTAAGTAGAAAACTTATAGCCACGACGGTATTCGAATTTATCTACCGCCTTCATCAAACCGATATTACCTTCCTGAATTAAATCGAGGAATTGCAAACCACGGTTAGTGTATTTTTTTGCAATAGAAATAACTAAGCGCAAATTCGCTTCAATCATTTCTTTTTTAGCTGCTCTTGTTCGCATGTCCGCATCAACAACTTTGCGATTCACGTCTTTAAGCGCCGTAATGTCCATAGAAATACGTTTTTCAAGGAAACGTAAGCGTTTCTGCGCGCGAACAATTTGCTCTTTCAAAGCAAGCAAGCGTTGACCAGTACTTTCTATATCTTCCGCGATCAACTGGTCAACCCAGTCTAAATTCGTCTCTGAACCGACAAAAGTAGCAATAAATTTCGCCTTAGGCAAACGCGCCTGCTCAACAGCGAAATCCATGATCATACGTTCATATTGACGAATTTGATCGACATGTTTACGCAAATCTGCCAACACTTCAGCAACAAAAGACGGTGCCAATTTCACTGTCATTAAACGGCTTGCTACGGCCAAACGTGCTTCACGTGCACGGGCATCCGCATGCCCAAACTCACTTTCATAATGACTTGCCGTATCATGCAATTCACGTAATTCTACTAAAAATGCTGTCACACCTTCTGTATCATAAGGATCTTCTTTAGCGATAGCATCTCCGTCATCATCACCTGCTGCCTCTGCGCTTGCATCGTCTACAGCAACCGAAGTTTCAACCGAATTAACCGTTTCTTCTTGCTCTGGCAACAAAAAACCCATCACTAAATCGCTGAGTTTAATCTCGCCTTCTTCAACCTGCTTTAAGTGATGAAACAAGATTGTTGGCATTTGTGGATATAACGCCAATGACGTCAACATGTCACGCGTACCAGACTCGATACGACGCGCAATTTCAATCTCGCCCTTGCGAGTAAGCAACTCTACAGAACCCATCTCGCGCATGTACATACGCACAGGATCAGAAGTACGACCTAACTCACCATCATCACCAATAATGCTTGCCGCAGCAACTTCAGGATCACCGTCAGGGATCGCGCCAGGAACCAACAAGTCCGGAGCAACCATCGTGTCTTCGAGAACATTAATACCCATGTCACCGAGTAAGACAACAATTTCTTCTATCTTTTCTTCGTCTTCAAATTCATCGCTTAACATGTCAGCGATATCCTGATAATTCAGGAAACCTTGTTCACGACCGCGCGCGATTAAATCTGCTAATTGTTGTTGTTCGTCGTAAGATGCCATACCGTCCTCTGCTGAAGCTTGGGGGAACTGTGAATTATACCAAAATTTAACTTTAACCGCTAGATGATCTATGGCCACGACCATGACATTCACGCAAACGCGCCGAGATATGCCGAAGTCTTTCTTTGTCTTGTTCTGCTATGGGGTTGTTGCTTTGCATTTTCAAGAGGGCGTTACGAGCATTTTCTAAAGCAGCACAAACCAACTGACGCCATCCCGCCTGCCACTCGGTACTTGCTTGCTCTTGAGTCAAAAATACTTGTTCGACCTGCTCTATATCACGCACAGAATTACCCGCAAGCGCTGACAGCAAAGCCACCACACCTCGCTCGCCATACTGATGCAACCAATCTGCATCTGCCTGCGGCCAATCTTTAGCTAGCTCGGGGTAACGCACAAACAATGCTAACATTTTGGCGGTTAATCCTTTCACCATCATTGGCTCAGCCACCACAGTTGCTTTCTTCTGTGCACGATGTACGGCCAACCCTGTGCGCACCCCCAGTAAGCGCTCTACCTGCCATTCTTGCATATCGGCAGCACGCGCCAATCCTTGCACAAGCGCATATTGCACACTTAATTCGGGCGCCAATTTAAGCCATTCTTTCGCCTGAAACAACAGACGCCGCGCATCTTCGGCATCGCGCCACGACATACTCGAAAAATCAGATAACCCCTGAACCAACCACTCTGCAGGCGTTAATGCCGCCTCTAACGCCCCAAGAAAAGCAGACTTACCATGCTCACGCACATAACTATCTGGATCGTCCTGTGCTGGCAAAAAGAAAAAACGAATACTGCGCCCTGCGGTTAACTGACCCAAAGCAATCGCCAAAGCCTTCCACGCCGCTTTACGACCTGCTTTATCACCATCAAAAGCAAAAACAACTTCTTGTGTGTGCTTAAACAATAACGTTAAATGTGCCTCGGTTGTTGCCGTACCAAGCGTTGCCACAACATTACGAATATCAAATTGCGCCAAAGCAATGACATCCATATAACCTTCGACCACCAGAACCCGATCAACATGGCGCACCGCACGTAACATTTCGTACAGACCATACAACATCGTGCCTTTATGGAAAAAATCCGTTTCTGGTGAATTCAAATACTTGGGTGCATGTTCGGAAGCTTGCATAATCCGACCACCAAAACCAACGACACGTCCGCGCACATCGCGAATAGGAAACTGAATGCGATTGCGAAACCGATCAACAACCTTACCATCTTCGCGCTGTGCAACCAAGCCAACAGCCAACCATTGCTCAACACTAACATCGGGAAAAGCGCGCTGCAATCCATCAGCATCTGCGGGCGCAAAACCAATCCCAAAATCACGCGCAATACTGCCAGACACGCCGCGCTGCTTTAAGTAATCAATAACCGATAGTCGCTGTGCATGCTCGCGTAAATTGCGTGCAAACCATGCTGCCGCATGCGCCAATAGCGTTAATCCTTGCACTTGTTCGATTTTTTGTTTTTGCTCTTGCTGTTGCTGTACTGCGGAAACATGCTCTCTCGGAACCGTCATACCCATCTCGGAGGCCAACACTTCAACAGCAGAAACAAAGTCTAAATGATCATATTCCATAATGAAACGTAACGCATCACCATGCGCACCACAACCAAAACAATGATAAAAACCTTTTTGCTGGTTAACTTGAAAAGATGGCGTTTTTTCGTGATGAAAAGGACAACAAGCCTTGTATTCTCGGCCTGCTTTTTTTAAGGTAATACGACGTCCCACCACTTCCGCCACATCGGCGCGAGCAAGCAGTTCATCAATAAAGTTTTTAGGAATTCGACCAGCCATTGAAAGCGGCTGCTAGAAAAGACAACTAGGCAGCAAGTAGCGCTTTAATGCGCGCACTAACCACACCCATGTCTGCAAGACCTGCCATTTTGGGTTTAACAATCGCCATCACCTTACCCATATCAGCAGGAGAAGTTGCACCAACTTGGGCAATCGCTTCCTGAATCATGGTTTCGATTTGCGTTTCACTTAAACCTTCTGGCAAATAAGCCTGCAAAACAGACAACTCGAACTGCTCAACATCCACTAAATCTTGACGACCTGCGACCGAGAATTGTGCAATTGAATCTTTTCGTTGTTTAACAAGCTTATTCAACACCGCCAACACCTGCGCTTCGTCAGGCGTTTGACGCGTATCAATCTCAATTTGTTTAATTGCTGCTAATATCCCACGAATGGTCGTAAGGCGCGCTTTTTCACCCGACTTCATGCAGGCTTTCATATCATTGCTGATTTGTTCACGCAAAGCTGACATTGATGCAACCTTTATAGCAGATTAAACAAAACTAAATAAAGTTAATATTTAGATTCCATACGACGATTTTCGCGAGACAAACGCTTAGCAAGACGTTTTACCGCAGCCGCTTTTTTGCGTTTGCGTTCCCACGTTGGCTTTTCATAATATTCTTTTTTACGAACATCAGCCAAAACACCCGCTTTTTCACAGGTACGTTTGAAACGACGCAATGCAACGTCAAAAGGTTCGGTTTCGCGTAATTTAACAGCAGGCATATTCTCTATACTTTCCAGTTAGGCATTAAAAATAAAATAGGGGTCCGATAAACGGATTTAAGAGGAGCATTATAACAAACTTTTCTACAAGCATTCAAGTATTTGAATAAAAAGTATTCTATTAGAAATAGTACTTATGGTGCTAAACGCGTTGCCATAATCGTAAGCTGTGGCAACACATCACAGCTTACTTTTTGTTGATCATCTTGATCAACTTGTACAGCATCTGGGGTAGGCTTTGTCACAATGCCACTTTCAATCAAATAGCGATCTTCCACCCCTTCAGGCAAGATGGGAACAGGTAAGTCAGACTTTTCTTTGGCTTGCGCCAATGCGAGCACCATCCAACTCAAGCAAAAAATAAAAGATCGTTTCATACCACTACACGCGCTTTTCATGCGCTACATTGTACGCTCGATTCACATGAAAATAATTCTTTTATTACATTTCAACACAACATTTTTAGCAAAATCGCGTACACTATCGCCCATGATCGACTATTCAAACGCACTCATACTTGGCATCGAGTCCTCTTGTGATGAAACAGGTGTTGCACTTTATCATGCCCAACATGGCCTTGTAGCACACGCGCTTTACAGCCAAATTAGCTTACATGCTACCTATGGCGGTGTCGTCCCAGAATTAGCAAGTCGCGACCACATTCACCGGCTAACCCCATTAACTGAACAAGTATTAAAAGATGCCAACCATACACTCGCTGACATTAGTGGTGTGGCTTATACTGCTGGTCCCGGCCTCGTTGGCGCACTACTGACCGGCGCTGGCTTCGCTCGTAGTCTTGCTTTTGCACGAAACGTCCCTGCTATTGGCATTCATCACATGGAAGGACATCTACTCTCCCCTTTACTTGAAGCACCCAATTTAGCCTTTCCTTTTATGGCGTTACTCGTATCTGGCGGCCACACCCAAATTATCCGAGTCGATGCGATTGGCGACTACCACCTATTAGGTGACACTTTAGATGATGCGATTGGTGAAGCATTCGACAAAACAGCAAAATTACTCGGTCTCGGCTACCCTGGTGGTCCCATTGTTTCTGAACTTGCACAACAAGGAAACGCCGAACGCTATAAATTACCTCGTCCTATGACCGACCGCGCGGGATTAGATTTCAGTTTTTCTGGACTAAAAACCGCTGTATTAACCACTTGGCAACAAGCACAAACAGCACGTCCAAATGAATTGGCACAGGTAAAAGCAGACTTATGTGCCGCTTTTGAACAAGCGGTAGCCGATGTGCTATCTATTAAGTTAAAACGTGCGCTTCAGCAAACGCGATTAAAAACACTCGTTGTTGCTGGTGGGGTCAGTGCCAATACACACATCAGAAAAACATTAACCAACCTACTGCACAGTATGGATGGTCAAGCCTTTTTCCCGCGCCACGAGTTTTGCACCGACAACGGCGCTATGATCGCTTTTGCTGGCTATCAACGCTTACGTACAGGCCAACACAACGACTTAGACTTTAGCGCCCGTGCGCGTTGGCCACTGAGCGAACTTAGTCGCGCTGAATAAACTCAATAGCATAACCATCTGGATCTTTAGTAAAAGCAATCCATGTGGTACCGCCATGCAAAGCAGGACCATAGCTAACCACGCCGCCTTTTTCTTTAACCGCTGCGCACACGGCTTGAATATCTGGCACAGCGATAGCGATGTGCCCATAAGCATCCCCTAAGGTGTATTGCGAAACACCCCAGTTGTAAGTTAACTCAATAACAGCACCTTCATGCTCTTCCTGATAACCTAAAAACGCCAAGGTGTACTTACCCTCTGGGTAGTCTTTACGACGCAAAAGCCGCATGCCAAGCACTTCTGTATAAAACACAATCGACTTATCTAAATCACCTACACGTACCATCGTATGTAAAATACGCATGCTAATGCCCCTTGTTTTAATGATCTAAATTGAGATAAGAATCTATTAGCACGATAAAAGCAACTCAACCACATTGGTTTCCGCCACTATTCTGCACCACATCTTTATGTTACATTAAAAGAATAAATAAAAAAAAGGCATTTTATGACATATACCGCGGAATACAATTTTCAACATGGGCGTACTGCAAAACTCGGCATCCTGCTCACGAATCTAGGCACGCCAGATGCGCCAACTAAAAAAGCGCTTAAATCTTATCTTGCTGAGTTCCTATGGGATCCTCGGATTGTTGAACCACCACCCCCTCGCGCGGTTTGGTGGATGATTCTGCACGGCATCATTCTCAACCTGCGCCCTAAAGTTAAAGCACATGATTACGAAACCATTTGGGGACAATTTGGTCCAGGATCACCTTTGCTCGACATTACCGAAGCACAGGCTGCAGGCATACGAAAACAACTCGCTCAACGTTTTCCTGACAGCCCAATCGAAGTTGCTATTGCGATGCGCTATGGCAACCCCTCTATGGCCGCTGGCTTAGATGAACTACGTCAGAAAGGCTGTGAACGTTTATTGATTCTACCGCTTTATCCACAATATGCTGCGGCGACAACAGGATCAACATGGGATGCGCTAGCCGATGCATTAAAACAATGGCGACGTATTCCCGATGTTCGTTTTATCAGCCATTATCACAAAGATGCAGGCTATATCAACGCACTCGCAAATAGCGTGCGAGAATATTGGGGGATACATGGCAAACCAGATAAACTGCTTATGTCGTTTCATGGCATCCCCCAACGCTACTTAGATAATGGTGATAGTTATCATTGTGAATGCCACGCAACTGGACGATTACTCGCTGAAGCACTTGAACTCAAGAAAGATGACTATATCGTTAGCTTCCAGTCTTTATTTGGCAAAGAAGAGTGGATTAAACCTTATACCGATGCAACGATCAAATCCTTACCCGCACAAGGCATTAAAAACCTGCACGTCATTTGTCCTGGCTTTTCTGCCGATTGTTTAGAAACCGTCGAAGAAATTGATGCAGAAAACCGTGGTTATTTTATGGAAGCCGGCGGAGAAAGCTATCACTACATTCCCGCACTCAATAGTCGAGAAGATCATTTGATAGCACTTACAGATATACTCGAAGCACATGGACAAGGTTGGCCAGAAATGCAGAAAACATTCGATGCAGCAACCATGCAGGCAGAAAATAAAGCCATACGCGAGCGTGCTCGTGCAATGGGTTGTCCCTTTTAAAGCGCAACAATTAACAACCATAAACAAAAAAACCCGCCAATCGCGGGTTTTTTATTTCACTAAGCGTTAGTTAGTTTAATTTTTGGTTCAAAGAACCAGAAGCGTAACGCGCCTGCATTTCTTCCAAGCCTAATGACTTAATTTTAGAAGCATGACCAGCACAACCAAACGCTTCGAAACGCGCCACACAAATACCCATCATCGCATCTTCCGCTGCTTTGTAGAATTTACGTGGGTCGAAGTTAGATGGATTGTCAGCCAAGTGCTTACGAATTGCACCTGTAGAAGCCATACGCAAGTCAGTATCGATGTTTACTTTACGTACGCCGTACTTAATACCTTCAACAATCGCCTCAACTGGTACACCGTAAGTGTTACCCATGTCACCACCGTAGTTGTTAATGATCGCTAACCAATCTTCTGGTACAGAAGAAGAGCCGTGCATTACCAAATGCGTTGTCGGGATACGCGCGTGAATTTTCTTAATTTGGTCAATTTTTAACACATCAGCAGATGGTTTAGAAGTGAACTTGTAAGCACCATGAGAAGTACCTACTGCAACCGCTAAACAGTCTACATTGGTATCTTTAACAAATTGGTAAGCTTCCTCTGGATCTGTCAATAATGCAGAGTGATCTAACACGCCATCAGCACCATGACCATCTTCTTCACCCATTTTGCCTGTTTCTAATGAACCTAAACAACCCAATTCACCTTCTACAGAAACACCACAAGCATGTGCCATTTTAACAACTGCCGCAGTAATGCCTGCGTTGTATTCGTATGATGCTGGTGTCTTAGCGTCAGCCATTAAAGAACCATCCATCATCACAGAAGTGAAGCCAGACTGAATCGCGCGTAAACATACACCTTCATCAGAACCGTGGTCTTGGTGCATAACAACTGGAATGTGTGGATACATTTCAACAGCACCTTGAATCAAATGACGTAACATTGGCTCACCAGCGTACTTACGTGCACCAGCAGAACCTTGTAGAATCACAGGAGAATTACATTTATCGGCAGCACGCATAATTGCACGCACTTGTTCCATATTGTTTACGTTAAATGCTGGCATACCAAAGTTATGCTCAGCAGCGTAATCCATCAATTCACGCAAAGTAATCATTGCCATAAGGGTTGTTCCTCTTGGTTAGTAGTTAAAAATAAATCGTTTGTTACTTGCCAACTTCAACAATGAGCATGACATTCGTGCCACCCATAATACCACGATGTTTACCACGTGTTACGAGCACTTTGTCACCATCTTGTACTTGGCCTTTACGTTTCAATTCCGCAATCATATTCGGAACGACATCATCACTTTCCATGCCATCATAACTAAATGCCATCGGATAAACACCACGATAAAGTGTGACCTTTTGGCGTGTTTTGTCATGTGGTGTCATCGCATAAATAGGAATACCTGATGAAATACGCGACATCAGTAGTGCCGTGCTACCAGACTCGGTTAATGCAGCAATTGCGCGAATATTGAAATGGTTAGCAATATACATGGCTCCCATAGCAATACTTTCATCTGTTGCTTGGAATACTTGATCAATACGATGCGTTGATACGCGTGTTTCACGCTGTTTCTCTGCTTCGTAACAAATACGATCCATTGCTTCAATAACAAGATGCGGGTGTTTCCCTGTTGCCGTTTCACCAGATAGCATGACCGCATCCGTACCATCAATGACTGCATTAGCAACGTCGAACACTTCCGCACGTGTTGGAATCGGATTATCAATCATCGTTTCCATCATTTGTGTTGCCGTAATGGTTAGGCGATTAAAATGGCGTGCCATTTTAATGATCTTTTTCTGCAAGCCTGGTAATTGCGCATCACCAACTTCAACGCCTAAGTCTCCACGTGCGATCATAACGGCATCTGAAGCTAGAATAATTTCTTCTAATGTTGGATCTTGAACCGCTTCAGCACGCTCTATTTTAGAAACGATACAGCAGTAAAGCCCTGCTTCATTCGCCAAACGACGACATTCTTTAACATCTTCAGCGCTACGAGGGAAAGAAAATGCTAAATAATCTGCTTGAATTTTTGCAGCAGAGATAATGTCTTCTTTATCTTTTTCGGTAATGGCTGCAGCAGACAAGCCACCACCTAATAAGTTGATGCCTTTATTATTCGACAGCTTACCACCAACAATGACAGTACACTCAACACGCTCACCAACAACGCGCTTCACTTCAAGCACAACGCGTCCATCATCAAGCAGCAAGCGATTGCCTGGCTTCACTTCTTGCGGCAGCGTTTTATAGTCTAGGCCAACGCCATGAATATCGCCATCCAAACGAGGAATGCCATTATCAAGAGCAAAGTCAGCACCGACTTCCAACATCACCGCACCATCACGAAACCGCGCGATACGAATTTTAGGGCCTTGCAAGTCAACCAGTACACCCACTTCCGCGCCTAAAGCTTTAGCGCGCTCACGCACAAAACGGGCACGTTCAATATGTTCTTCGGCAGCACCATGAGAAAAATTGATCCGAACAACATCCAATCCCGCTTTGATCATGTCATCAATAACACCTGGCTTATCCGTTGCAGGACCAAGTGTGGCAACAATTTTCGTACGACGTGGGCTTTTATGTTCTTTAGTAATCATCAGAATTCCTTAATTTTTTTCAATCTGCCTGGCGATCCACCCTCGGGCGTATAACCAGTCAGACTGCATTTAATAATAAAAAGGCAGAAGAGACGACCCTCCTGCCTTTTCGTTTTATTTCGCTGCGCGCGCTTCTAAAATTGCGACAGCTGGCAATTGTTTACCTTCTAAAAACTCTAAGAAGGCACCACCACCAGTTGAAATATAAGATACCTTATCTTCGATATCATACTTCTGAATAGCGGCAATTGTGTCGCCACCACCAGCCAAAGTAAAGGCTTTGGTATTCGCAATTGCCATCGCAATGGCCTTTGTACCTTCACCAAACTGGTCAAACTCAAATACGCCAACTGGACCGTTCCAAACAACCGTACCTGCATTCATAATGATATCAACCAACTCTTGAGCAGCCTTAGGACCGATGTCAAAAATCATATCATCGTCAGCAACTTGGTTTGCCGCTTTTTGAACCGCTGGTTCATTTGCATCAAACTTTTTACCCACAACCACATCTGATGCTACTGGAATAGAAGCACCACGTGCTGCCATTTTTTTGCTCAACATCTGTGCTGTTGGGATTAAATCGTCTTCACAAAGCGATTTACCTACATTGTTGCCCACCGACTTAATGAAGGTGTTAGCAATACCACCACCGACAACTAATTGGTCAACTTTATCCGCCAAGCTTTCTAATACAGTCAACTTAGTTGATACTTTAGAACCACCAACAATTGCCACTAAAGGACGCGCTGGAGCTAACAAAGCTTTCGCTAAAGCATCTAGCTCTTCTGTCAGCAACAAGCCGGCACAAGCAATTGGTGCAAATTTAGCCACGCCATGCGTAGAACCTTCAGCACGATGCGCTGTACCGAACGCATCCATTACAAATACGTCACATAGTGCAGCGTACTTTTGCGCAGTTTCATCTAGGTTTTTCTTTTCGCCTTTGTTAAAGCGAACGTTTTCAAGTAGAACTAACTCGCCTTCTGCAACGTCAAAACCACCATCTACCCAGTCTTTAATTAAACGAACTGGCTTACCCATTTTCGCAGAAAGATCTGCAGCAACTGGTGCTAGTGAGTTTTCTTCAGAGTAAACGCCTTCTTCTGGACGACCTAAGTGCGACATTACCATCACTTTCGCGCCAGCTTTAACTGCCGCTTCAAACGTTTTCATCGACGCTTTAATACGGGCATCCGAAGTTACTTTGCCATCTTTTACCGGAACGTTCAGATCAGCACGAATTAACACGCGCTTACCTTTAAGATCCAAGTCGGCCATGCGAATAAATTTAGACATAGTTAAACCCCGTCAATTACTTAGCAACGTGCTTAACTAAACGCATTAGGTTACAAGTGTAACCATACTCGTTGTCATACCAAGCAACCACTTTAACAAACGTAGCGTCTAATGCAAGACCTGCTTTGGCATCAAAAATAGATGGGTGTGAATCACCTCGGAAGTCTGTTGATACAACAGATTCTTCTGTGTAACCTAGCACGCCTTTCATTGCACCTTGTGATGCTGCTTTCATTGCTGCACAAATGTCTTTGTATGTCGTTTCTTTTTCTAATTCAACTGTTAAGTCAACAACAGAAACGTCTGATGTTGGCACACGGAAAGAAACACCTGTTAATTTGCCATTTAATGATGGCAATACAACGCCTACCGCTTTAGCAGCACCAGTAGAAGAAGGAATGATATTTTCTAAAATACCACGACCACCACGCCAGTCTTTGCTTGAAGGACCGTCTACTGTTTTTTGTGTTGCTGTCGCAGCATGAACTGTTGACATCAAACCACGCTTAATACCAAAGTTGTCATGTAGTACCTTAGCTACTGGTGCCAAACCGTTTGTTGTGCAAGATGCAGCAGAAACAATCGCTTGACCTGCATAAGCTTCATGGTTAACACCATAAACAAACATTGGCGTTGCATCTTTAGAAGGTGCAGACTGAACAACCTTCTTCGCACCTGCTTTAATGTGCGCCATGCAAGACTCTTCAGTTAAGAAGAAACCTGTTGCTTCAATCACAATATCTACACCAGCTTCGTTCCACTTCAAGTTTGCTGGATCACGTTCAGCTGTTAAACGAATTTTTTTGCCGTTAACAATCATATTGTTACCTTCAACAGAAACATCACCATTGAAACGGCCATGAACTGAGTCATACTTCAACATGTAAGCTAAATAATCTGGCTCTAGCAAGTCATTAATTGCAACGATTTCGATTTCTGGGAAATCTTTTGCTGCGGCACGGAACACCATACGACCAATACGGCCGAAACCATTAATACCAACTTTAATTGCCATGAAAATGACTCCTTAAAAGGTTAAAAAATATAAAAAACTAAAATCTATATTGTGCTACGTGCACCGCGTTTACACGCAATGCACTTAGCACCTAATTAATGATGACCACCGCAGCAACCGTCAGTACAGCCACCGTCATCTAACAAATCTAATACGGTGTTAACTACGTTCTCAACCGTAAAGCCAAAATGCTTGAATAATACGTCAGCTGGTGCAGACTCACCGAAAGTATCGATACCAACAACAGCGCCATCCAAACCAACAAACTTGCGCCAGTAGTCAGTAATACCCGCTTCAATCGCAACACGTTCACGAATATAAGAAGGAAGGACCATTTCACGGTATTCTTCTGACTGCGCCATAAACATTTCAGCACAAGGCATAGACACGACGCGCGCCTGAATGTTGTCTTGCGCTAACTGCTCAGCCGCTTTCATAGCCAACTGTACTTCAGAGCCTGTTGCAATCAAGATAACGTCTGGCTCTGTGCCACAATCACGTAGGATGTAACCACCCTTCTCGATGTTTTTAACCTGCTCTGCTGTTCTTGCCATAGGTGTTAGGTTTTGACGTGAGAAAATTAATGCAGTTGGTGCATTTGAACGCAATACAGCGATTTTCCAAGAAACAGCAGATTCAATCGCATCACAAGCACGCCAAGTTTGGAAGTTAGGAATTGCACGCATTGTTGCGATTTGTTCAACAGGCTGATGCGTCGGACCATCTTCACCCAAGCCAATCGAGTCATGCGTATAAACGTAGATTGTGCCAATTTTCATTAAAGCAGACATACGTAAGGCATTGCGCATAAATTCCATAAACATTAAGAAAGTTGCACCGTAAACCTTAAAGCCACCATGAAGCACCATGCCGTTCATCATGTGCGCCATACCAAACTCACGCACACCCCAAGAGATGTAATTACCATTGGCATTGTTTTTATTAACTTTAACCGTTCCAGACCAATTAGTAAGGTTAGAGCCCGTTAAGTCAGCTGAACCACCAAACAATTCTGGTAACAATGGACCCATTGCTTCAATCGCATTTTGCGACGCTTTACGTGAGGCAATGTTTGGCATTTCACTTTGTGTTTTAGCAATGAACTTATCCATTTCTACTTCAAAGTTAGCTGGCAACTCACCTGCCATACGACGCTTAAATTCTTTTGCCAAATCTGGATAGTTTTGCTCGTAAGAAGCAAACAGTTCGTTCCATGCTGCCTCTTCTGCTGCACCTTTCGCTGTGTGATCCCAACCGTCATAAACGTTTTGCGGGATAACAAATGGCTCATGGTGCCAACCTAGATTTTCACGTGTTAACGCGATTTCAGCATCACCTAGTGGCGCGCCGTGACAATCATGCGTACCACATAAGTTTGGCGAACCAAAACCAATCGTCGTGCGCGTACAAATTAATGTCGGTTTATCTTGAACCGATTTTGCTTCATGAATCGCAGCATCAACCGCTTCAGCATTATGTCCGTCTACATCACGGATAACATGCCAACCATACGATTCAAAACGCCCTGGCACATCTTTTTCCATCCAGTCATCGATATGACCGTCGATAGAAATATTGTTGTCATCCCAAAACGCTACTAACTTACCTAAGCCTAACGCACCAGCCATCGCACAAGCTTCATGCGACAAACCTTCCATTAAACAACCGTCACCCATGAAAACATAAGTGTGGTGGTTAACAATAGGGTGACCTGGACGGTTGAACTGCGCCGCAAGCGTGCGTTCTGCAATTGCCATACCTACTGCATTGGTAATACCTTGACCTAGTGGACCTGTCGTCGTTTCGATACCATCAGCATAGCCATACTCTGGGTGACCAGCTGTTTTTGAATGGAACTGACGGAAGTTTTTAATGTCCTCAATGGTCAAATTAAAGCCTGTGAGATGCAACAAAGAGTACATCAACATTGAACCATGGCCGTTAGACAGCACAAAGCGATCTCGATCAACCCATTTAGCATTTTTCGGATTAAACTTCATGTGGCTATTCCACAGAACTTCAGCGATATCCGCCATACCCATAGGTGCACCAGGATGACCTGATTTCGCTTTTTGCACTGCATCCATACTGAGCGCACGAATTGCATTAGCCAGCTCACGACGATTAGACATAAACAAGTCCTCAAAAGTTTCAAAATAAATTCTGTTACCTAACCACTAGGCGAATAGCGTTATTTTCACCGATTTAACCCTTTTGGGCAAGTAGCAAGCATCGCCTTAAAAGTAATTACATAAAAAAAGCCCCGCAGTGCGGGGCTTTTCTGAATCAAACGAAGCAAAAATTATTTTGCGCCGTCAATCGTGATTTCAACGCGACGGTTTTGTGCACGACCTTCTTTGGTTTTGTTGCTAGCAACTGGCTTCTCGAAACCATAGCCTTTTGCTTGAATTTTGTCAGCAGCAACGCCATTTTTTACTAAAGCATCACGCACCGCATTGGCACGCTTAATTGACAACTGTTGGTTGTAAGCCGCTGTACCGATGTTGTCAGTATGCCCCTCAACCAGCACCAAGTTCAATTGTTTCAAGCTTTTCGCTTCTGTTGCCAACTGTGCCAATTCTTTCTCAGCTGCTGGCGTTAGCTTAGCGCTGTCAAACGCAAACAACGCGCCTGCATTGAATGTTTTCTTAGTAACCACTGGTGTTGAAATTGGCGTTGCCGCAGCTGGTGCTGGCATCGCAGCTACAGGCGCTGGTGCTGGTGCTGGTGCTGGTGCGGCTTGTTTAGCGCCTGGGCAAACACCATCAGCTGCAGTCCAGAAAGATGTACGTAGGCAATTACCCTGACCATCTTTTACAACCACACCGTTGCTGTCTGACCAGAAAGCTTCACGTGGTGCTGCATTTGCTGAAGTTGCTGCTACCATCGCAGCCAATAAAATAAGTTTACGCATTGTCATTCTCCTAACTTAAAAATAATTGTGCCGTTTAATCAAACACTAACTTAAACATTGTAACACATAACACAACAAGTAGCTTCTAAAAACGTCGCTTCGCTTGTTTTTATCGGCTTTTTAACCTATTCAATACACTAAGCATTCACGACCTCATCTAAACAGCGCAGTCTTGCTTGCCGCATTGCTTCTTTAATTGCGAACCCACTTAACCCTTGTGCAATAAAATCGGACGCAGTGATAGACATCACAGCTTTAGCCCAAGTTTGCCACAAACGAGATTGTGGATAATCCGCCAATTCGAAACCCAGCCGACCACGCGCATCTGCTTCGCTCACCTGCAATAGTGCGGCAAACTGTTCGGGCTTACGCCATAAATCACAACCATCTAATACCGCTAATCGCGCTTCTGGTGTTAGCCTTGTCGCACGATGAATATCGCCATGCCACCGACAAACGAGCATCGCAAAAGCTTGTACCTGTGCTGGCACCTTTAAACGCGCACTCAACGCCTTAACTAAAGGAACCCCCGCAATTTCATGCCCCGGATGATGCGGCAACACTTCAGCAGCCGTCAACGCCTTGCCCAAGTCATGGCACAATGCCGCCCACAAACAAGCAACATCGTCTGTCTGTAACCGCATTTGCATCAGCACCATCATCGTATGCGTTCCCACATCACCTTCTGGATGATGCACTTTATCTTGCGGCACTGCAAACAAGGCTGCCACTTCTGGCATCCATACCGCCAACGCACCAACTTGATAAAGCACCTCGAAATAACGCGCTGGCGTTTTACTCTGTAATGCTTTAACTGTTTCTGCCCAGACACGCTCTGCCGTAAGCTGTGTCAACTCGCCTGTCGAAGACATAGCCTGCATCAGAGCAAGCGTTTCTGGCGCAACCACAAACCCCAAATGACCTAATTGTGCCGCAAATCGCGCAACGCGCAGCACGCGTAACGGATCCTCTCGAAAAGCATCACTTACATGCCGCAACTGTTTATCTGCTAAATCTCGTTGTCCCCCATAAGGGTCAACCAGTTGGTCCTGACAAATTGCCATTGCATTAATGGTCAAATCTCGGCGAATAAGATCCGCTTCCAAGGTAACACTTGGATCACTAAAACACACGAAGCCATAATAGCCCTCCCCCTGTTTACGCTCTGTACGCGCCAAGGCATACTCTTCGTGCGTTTGTGGGTGCAAAAAAACAGGAAAATCTCGACCAACTTGTTGGTAACCAAGTGCAAGCATTTCTTCTGGTGTCGCCCCAGTTACCACCCAGTCACGATCCTTACTTGCCAAGCCAAGCAATTGATCTCTCACCGCACCGCCGACCAAGCAAATATTCATTTTTTCCCTTAGGCTAGATTACGTCCAGCTTGTTGACGCATTTTCACATAGCGATCTCGCATACGCTGCGACATTAAATAACTACGTAAGCTTCTCGCCTGATGACCAAAAGGCAAGCTCGATTGACAAACAGAAGGCACCTGCAAACTTTCATAGTTATCCAACGTCATTATTGAACCTGGTAACCAACCCAAAACACGCGCCGTCATGCGAGACATTGCATCACCCAAGGCAAAAAATCGCGTCTTCTTCTTTGACATTTCGGCAACCAATTGCCATAACTCTAACAAGCTGTACACGCGAGAACCACACAAGGGATAGGTTTTGCCGATACTTTCTTTTTTTGACAGACTTTGCACCATAATCTGAGCAACATCCTCTACCCAGATAGGAGATAGCTGTGCCCGAGGGCAAACAACAGGCATCACTGGCGCATAAGCTAACAATTCAGCAAACAAAGCTAAAAAGCGATCACCCTCACCAAATATCACCGACGGTTGAAAAATCGTCACATCCAAATCACTTGCCATCAATAACGCCTCAGCTTGTGCCTTACTGCGTAAGTACGCACTTGGCGCTTGCAAATCAGCGCCTAACGCTGACATGTGCAACACACGTGCAACACCTTCTACCGCACAAGCAGCAATAAGCTTACGCACTAAAGTGACATGAACTTGTTCAAAAGTTTGCCCCTTGCTTTCATGCAAAATACCAATCAAATTAATGACTGCATCTTGACCACGCAGTGCTTTGCGCAACTGTAGGTCGCTAAAATGCACCGTTTCCAGCAAGGTTACCTGTGGAATTAACCACAAATCACGGTGTCGTTCGGCGTGACGCACCAATACAGTTATATGGTGTCCTTGTTGCGATAAATGACGCAACAACACACGACCAACGAACCCCGTCCCACCCAACACCAATATACGCATGGACAACCTCAAACCGTTATAATATGAATTTTATAACACACAATTCTAGGTAGTCCTCGACACTAGGTCAACCTTAACGTGATCAGACAATCCCTGTTTGATGGGTTTATTTAAAGGCTTTTTCAATGACGCAACCTATTGCTACCAGCACTTATCGACACACTAAAAAAGAAGGCACCTATCTGTTTGTAGATCAAAAATTGCCTTGGGAAAAACTACCCGCCGCTTTACAAAAGGAATTTTCTTCTGACAATAAAGTGATTGATTTTGAAATGACGCCAGAGCGCAAACTGGCACGCGCCAGCAGCCAAACAGTGTATGAAGCACTAAAAACGCAAGGTTATTACTTACAAATGCCACCTTCTGATCCAAACGCACTACAGCAAATGGAAGACAGCTGGGTCGCAACCCAACAAGCTTTGTATGCTAAGACTAGCAACAAAAGCTAATCCTGAGTAAAATGGTCAGGTATTTTTTATTTACTTTGGAGCCTTGAACAATGTCACACACATTACCAGCCCTACCTTATGCCTATAATGCACTCGCACCTTATATTGGCGAAGAAACCATGACACTACACCACACTAAGCATCACCAAGCTTATGTAGACAATCTTAATCGTTTAGTGGTTGGTACCGAGTTTGAGGGTAAAAGCTTAGAAGACATCGTTAAAACTGCACCAGCAGGCGGCATTTTCAACAATGCAGGACAACATTGGAATCACAATCAGTTTTGGACAATGATGGCGGCACCGAGTGCTGGCGGCGGCGTAGCACCAACTGGCAAGCTCATGGACGCGATCATTAAAAGCTTCGGCTCATTTGATGATTTTAAAGCGAAATTTGAAGCAACTGGCCTAGCGACTTTCGGTTCTGGTTGGGCTTGGCTAGCACAAAATGCCGATGGCAGCTTAGAATTAATGAGCAGCTCAAACGCAGGCAATCCATTACAACACGGAAAAAATGCCCTACTCGGCGTTGACGTGTGGGAACATGCTTACTATGTCGATTATCGTAACCGCCGTGCCGACTATCTAAAAGGCTTCTGGTCGGTTGTTAATTGGCAGAACGTTGCCGAACGTTTTAACGG
>JAEMQD010000013.1:69813-93168 GCA_022759035.1 Thiotrichales bacterium | reverse complement strand
CGTACACAGGTATTGCAACAAGCGGGTATGGCGATGCTTACGCAGAGTAATCAGAATGCACAAAATGTGCTTTCGTTATTGAAATAACACGAGTAGTCACTTGGTTGGTTTTATGTGGGCAGTTCGTCTGTTCAGTAGAATCAACCTGTCTATCCCTTAAATTATATGCTCTATCTTTCGTAGATTGTTGGATGTAATTTAAGTTATGGGCAGGAGTTTTAAAAGTATGACGATAAGATCATATTGATAGTATATGGCTGATTAACAGCAAAGCGCGACCGAGCGTGCGTCACTAAAAAATTATATATGTTTGTTTCTTGTGTGTTTAGACTACTTCGGTAGTCTTTTTTTTATTAAAAAGCGCTTAATAAATTTGATGTGTCGTCGATAACGCTATTGATGGTGGGGAACGCTGTCTTGATGCGTTTCCAAGGTATGGCGATGCTGACGCAGGGTAATCAGAATGGACAAAATGTGCTTTCGTTATTAAAGTAGTAGTATTGAATTAAAGGGTGTTTATTTTGGAATGTTACTTGCTTTAGAAATAAATAGTATTTTTTAGATGAAAACCGTATAGTTTTGCTAAAGCTTTTTTGATTCTAGCCGCTAACTGTTTATATAAAAACATAGCGGCTTAAGCCCATTCAATATTCTTGGGAGCGTGTATCATGGCAACAAATTCAATTGGTTCGAGTATTTTAAGCTCTTTTGGTGTTGGTAAATTTGACGTTAATACCCTTGCTACCACACTAGCAAATGCGGGTGTGGCTGCACAAAAAGCTAACTATACGGCGTTGCAAACAAAATATACCAATCAGTTGAATGGCATGAATACGCTACAACAGGCCTTTAAAGGCTTACAGGTGGGTTTGGCCGATTTAGGAAGTGCCTCTACCTTCACGAAGGTGTCAGCGACTTCATCAGATAGTACCGCATTAGGTGTTACTGTCACGGGAGCGCCGACCGCGGCAAGTTACAACGTAACGATTAACAGTCTTGCACAAGCGCATAGTGTTGCTTCGCAGGCAGTTGCTTCGCAAACATCGTCTATTGGTACTGGAACCTTCAATATCACCGTCGGTGGGGTTGCTAAATCGATTACCATTGATTCTACAAACAATACATTGGCAGGTTTGCGCGATGCAGTTAATCAATCAGGGTTGCCAGTAAATGCAGCGATTGTGAATGATGGCACGGGGTATAGGCTGTTAATGTCTTCACAACAGTCTGGTGCATCTAACGCGATTAATGTTTCTGTTGTCGATAGTGATGGTAATAATACGGATACTTCTGGGTTGTCGGCATTTGCATCAAATAATTTGACTACGACTGTGGCGGCGCAAGATGCAAGCTACACCGTTAACGGCTTAGCAATGACCAGTAGCACGAACACAATTACTGGTGTCATTGATGGTGTCACGCTTAATTTGAATCAAGCGAATGTGGGCGTGAACAAGACGGTTACGGTTGCAAAAGATACGAGCGGTATTGCCGACAAAGTGAAGTCGATGGTGGATGACTATAATGCCATGATTGGCATTATTGGTAATTTGGGTGCCTATTCAACAGATGAAAAAGATCCAACAAAAGGCTCGTTAGCTGGAAATGCTGCTTTGCGTCAAGTGCGCAGTGATATGCGCGATATTCTTAATTTTAGAACGACAACTGGCTCGGTGCAATCTTTGGCAGATGTTGGCGTTATGACGAATCGTGATGGCACGCTGGGATTTGATCAAACTAAATTGGCAACTGCGCTGGCAAATGATCCGACATCGGTGAGCCGCTTGTTTGCGGCTGTTGGTACCCCATCAGATAGTCAAGTCAAGTTTATCGGTGCGACGGATAAAACCGTTGAAGGTTCTTATGGGCTAACGGTAACGCAGGCGGCACAACAAGCTTTGTATTTAGGAACAGCTGCATCTGGTTCGGCAACAGACCCAATGACAATTGATGCCACCAACAATTCCTTTGCCTTAACATTAAACGGCACAGCTTCGACAACATTAAGCTTGGCGCAAGGAACTTATTCGCGTACAACGGTTGCGAGTATGTTGCAGGCGGCGATTAACAATGATCCAAATTTAAAAGCGAAAAACTATGCCGTTAATGTGACTTTTGATAGTACGAATAATCGCTTTCAAATGACAACACGGGATTACGGATCTACGCAGAGTATTAACTTTACGAGTGTAGGTAGTGGTGCGGCTGCAAGTCTTGGTTTAAACACAGGCTCTGGTGATACAGGCAGTATGTCTGGTACAGATGTGCTGGGTAGTTTAACCTCGAGTAGCGGAACAAACTATGTTTTCGCGGGTGTTGGCCAAGATGTTAAAATAGCCAGTATGCTTACAGGCGCGCCCTATGGGTTGGAGTTTAGTGTTGGTGGCACAACAACGGGATCGCGCGGAACCATTGATTTTAATCGTGGTTATGCTTCTGCATTTAATTTGAAAATTACTAACTTGTTGGATACTAAAAATGGCTTGTTAGGTACGACAGAAACGGGTATTACTGCGAAACAAACGGCTATTGCTGATCAGCTAAAAAAATTAGATGATCGCTACAATGCGTTACTCACTAGCTAT
Source organism: Thiotrichales bacterium (assembly GCA_022759035.1). GTDB lineage: Bacteria > Pseudomonadota > Gammaproteobacteria > Thiomicrospirales > Thiomicrospiraceae. The sequence goes on along the minus strand of JAEMQD010000013.1, from coordinate 90,583 downwards.
ACAAAACAGTTTAGTGCAGCCAATGATGCGCAAGATCAGATGAAAAGCCTAAGTGCGTCGTTAGCGGCGCAATTTGGTAGAAATAGTACGACAGGTTAATGATGGATATCGCCTTAATTAATTTGTGTCATCAGGGCGAGCAATTGATAGCTGAACTAGCAAGTTTGCAAGCGTCGGCATGCGAGCAGGTTTTGCTATGGCGAGCGAGCGTGGAAGATTTTGTGTTTAGGTTGGCTAGACCTTTGTCAGAAGAAGATGAGCGAAAAATTAACGCACTGATTGCGTTAACCGATCGGTTAGATAATGCGTTGGGTTCCTATAGTGAGGCGATTAAAGCCCAGCAAGAAGCAGCGCAACGCCAATATCAAATGGCGCATAGGTACATCGTTAACGGCTAAACGCTACCTGAAAAAAGCGCGTTGCGCTTTTTTCAGAGCGCTTATCTTTTTGCGTTATAAGCTAAATTTAACGCCTGTTTGTAGCGTCTGTTGTAGCTTGGTTGCTAACTCGGTACCAATGCCACCAGCTAATTTATCCAAAATACTTTTCTCAGGGGCGTAATCAATTAAGGTTTCTTCGCCAAACTCGTTTCTAGCGATACTACGAATGTCGCCTAAGCCATCAATTAAGCCCATTGAAACGGCTTCATCACCAATCCATACCAGGCCTGTAAAGAGTTCAGGTGTTTCTTTTAATCGATCGCCGCGACCGTCACGCACTGCTTTTTTAAACTGCTCGTGTGTGCGCGCAAGTACATGCGTTTGTAAATGTTTTTGCGCTTCAATATCGGCGGGGCTAAATGGGTCGAGTAGGCGCTTGTGTTCACCAGCAGACAAAGAACGATTTTCTACACCGACTTTTTCCATGAGTTGTGTAACGCCAAAGCTGTCGAAGCGCACACCAATTGAGCCGATAATACTGGCTTTATCGGCATAGATTTTGTCGGTAGCGCTAGCAATGTAGTAACAGCCAGATGCACACAGGTCTTCCGCGACGGTCACAATCGGTTTGTTAGGATAAAGTGATTTTAAGCGTTTAATTTCATCGTAAATTAATCCCGATTGAACAGCTGAACCACCTGGTGAGTTGACCTGTAAAATGACAGCTTTGCTGTGTTCGTTTTTAAAAGCATCCTGAAGCTGAGGCATAATTTCATCGCTGCTGGTTGCGGTTTCAGGCATAATTGCACCTGTAATGTGAACAACCGCAACATGCGCTTTCATGTGTTCATCGAGTACACTTGTGCTTAGGCTTTGACTTAATAAAATGACGCTACCAATTAAATAGACACCAATTGCGAGTTTCATAAAATTGCCGAACCAACGGCTACGACGTTCACTTTTGACAAAATTCGCAGCAGCTTCTGCTAATTTATTTAGGGGTTCTTGCTGATTATCAAGGCTCATTTACGCTTATTCCTGCAATGGCTATTAAAGTCGCTATAATACTTGATTAGCGGATGAACAACCAACGATATTTGCCATGATAGATAGCCAGCAACCAGATTTTGATCTCACGCATTTTTTGCAAAATTTGCCAGAAACTTCTGGATGCTATCTTATGCTTAACGGTGATGATCAAGTTATCTATGTTGGTAAAGCTAAGAACCTTAAGCGTCGTGTTTCGAGTTATTTTGTTAGAAATCATGATCATCCTAAAACACGCACCATGGTAGCACAAGTTGCCCGTGTTGAGCTGATGTTGACTAACACCGAGGCAGAAGCCTTTATTCTCGAATATACCTTAATTAAAAAGCACAACCCGCGTTATAACATTATTTTTCGGGATGACAAGTCTTATCCTTACTTGTATGTGAGCACCCAACAAGATTTTCCTGGATTGTATTTTTATCGTGGTAGTCGTAAAAAGGAAGGAAGATTATTTGGTCCGTTTCCCAGTAGTCCCGCCGTGCATGAAACATTGAATACCTTACAAAAAATTTTCCCCGTACGACAATGTAGTGATAGCTTTTATCGTAATCGGGCGCGTCCATGTCTGCAATACCAAATTAAGCGCTGTACCGCGCCTTGCGTGGGTTTGGTTTCTAAAGAAGATTATGCGCGCGATGTGCAAGATACCCTCGATTTTTTGGAAGGAAAAAGTGCCCAAGTTATCGATGCAAAAACAAAAATGATGCATGCGGCGGCAGAAGCGCTGGATTTTGAACAGGCGGCTAAATTGCGTGATCAAATCGCGCTGTTGGCAAGCGTGCAAGCAAAGCAATTTGTTTCGGCTAGCAAAGCAGAAGATGTTGATGTGGTGAGTTTGGTGACAGATGAAGCAGGTCGACTTTTGGTGCAGTTGCTGATGGTACGCAATGGCAATGTGTGGGGATCGAGTAGTCATTTTCCACGGCATGCGCAGTCTTCTGAGCCCGCTTTAGTGCTAGCGGCTTTTTTATTGCAACATTATGCAGGAAGAGAGATTCCTAGACGCATTATTCTAGGGTTAGTGCCAGACGATCTCGCTGGTTTAACAGCTTGGTTTGCTTGGCAGGCTGGTTATCATGTGTATTTGGTTACTCAGCCTAGAGGTGACGCAAAACAATGGTTACAGTTGGCTCAAGAAAATGGCAAACAAGCTTTAGCCAGTGCTTTAGTTGATGAAACGCAACAACGTCATTTATTAACGCTACTGCAAAGCCAGCTTGGTTTGCCGCGCCTACCACAGAGAATGGAGTGTTTTGACATTTCTCATTTACAAGGAACGAATACGGTTGCTTCTTGTGTTGTTTTTATCGCTGGCGTAGCAAGCAAAGCGGATTATAGACGCTATAACATTGATGGTATTACCCCTGGAGATGACCCAGCAGCGATGCGACAAGTCTTAGCAAGACGCTTAAAACGGGGTGTTGAAACAGATACCTTACCCGATTTGTTAATTGTTGATGGCGGTAAGACACAACTTGCACAAGCCAAAGCGCAGCTTGAAGCTTTAGGGTTGCTATCGCGGGTTATGTTGCTCTCTATTGCTAAAGGAGAAGGGCGTAAAGCGGGATTAGAGACGTTTTATCGATTGGACGATGAAACAGGAATTCAATTGTCTGCGGATAATCCTGTTGCGCATTTGTTGCAACGTATTCGTGATGAAGCGCATCGTTTTGCAATTACAGGACAACGCAATAAGCGTAAAACAAGTTTGGCTTCGGGCTTGCAAACAATTGCCGGTATTGGTCCTAAAACACGGCAAAAAGTATTGGCTACTTTCGGGAATATGTCGGCAGTCAAATCAGCAAGTGTGGCTGATTTATTGAAGATTGAAGGCATCACGCAGAAACAGGCGCAGGCAATTTATGATGCTTATCACCAACGAGAGCAATAATTGCGTAAATAACCTTGTTTGGTGGCATGTCTGTGCTAAAATCGTTGCGTTTAGCCTATGTTAGGAAACCGCTAAAAACTTTGCTTCGCTCGTTTTTAGATTTTCCAAGTTTGTTTTTTAACTGAAGGAAGGGATATAATCAAGAGGTTATATGTTACTTCTCGTAACCCCTTCCTCCAGACCTCCTAGCCATTGGGTTTTTAGAGAAGCCCTTTTATTAAACAACGAAAGTGGAGTTGTTTTGTATTTAAAACGTCAATTGCCCATGTGGTTAACTTGGTTTCGTATTATAGCGATTCCAGCATTTATTCTGTTTTTCTGGTTGGAAGGCAGCGGTGAGCGCTGGTGGACGGCAGGGCTGTTTACGATCGCAGCCATTACCGATATGCTAGACGGTTGGTTGGCGAGAAAGTGGCAAGTGCAATCGGCTCTCGGTGCTTTTTTGGATCCAGTTGCAGATAAGCTGATGGTTTCAGCAGCATTATTGTTGTTGGTGCAAGCGCTCGATAACAGTTGGGTCACGTTAGCGGCACTGATTATTATTATGCGCGAGATTAGTGTTTCCGCCTTGCGTGAGTGGATGGCCGAGCTTCAAGCGCGTGCTGCCGTTGCCGTTTCTTGGATGGGTAAGTTAAAGACGTTTATGCAGCTTGTTGCCATTGGTATGCTAACTTGGAATTTGTCTTGGTCATTGGTTGTTGGTGAATGGTTGCTTTATTTTGCGGCTATTTTGACTGTCTGGTCAATGGTGCAATATTTAAGGGCAGCCTGGCCGTGGTTGGCTAAATAAATTAGGACAGGGTTGCCTTACTTTATTTGGCATTTTTAGCATGATTGTTCAATATATCGAGCTGTTGAATCATCGCTTTGGCTAGTCGGCGCAGTAACAAGCTGGTTGTTGTCGCTTCAGAACCTTTCTCGACTACTTTAGATAAAATACTATGACTTAGGCGATTAACGCCAGCGTCGATAACGATGTCCATTCCTTGCTGAATAATCATATTTTCGATGGCAACGCGCAGTAAAGTAAAGCTGCCAAATAACCCTGGGCGAACGCCATAAACTGCGGCAATATCGCGAATTAATTTGATACTACGCCAAAATAAAATAAGGCTATGCACAAGATTATTTGGGCTAAGTAAACTAATGCCAGCAGCTTGTAACATCGCAGGCTGTACCAATCGCTCTGCTTCCGCTTTTAATGGTTCTGCCACCATGTTTTGGTAAATATGCTGTATCTCGTGCGCACTGTGGTGGGGTTGTAGTGTTTGCCAAAAGCGTTGATAGCATTGTCGTGCAAAGGTGGTGTGGCTTTGCATTTTGGTTAATTGCTTGAGTGCAGTAATGAGACTTTCTTTATTCCCCTGTTCAATTTGTGTAATCAAAGTGTTTGGTAGTGCGACCAATTGATTGATACGACGGTACGCGTTTAGTTCTCTTAAACTAATCCATAACAGCAGGGTGATAAAGAGCAGATTGCTCGCCAGTAATAGGGCGTTTATCCAAGAAAGTTGCGTTAGACTATTAAGATAGTTTTGAATGCTCATAACGAGGCTACCAAGTAGTAACGAACTCATCGCGCTAATCATCAGCCAAGTGCTTGCACGCAGGTACCAAGGTTGTGTTTTGGTGGTAACGGTTAAGGGGGCATTTTGCTCATAGGCTATATTTTGGTAGGGTGGTAGCTTGTCAAAATCGGCTTCGAGTGTTTTTTCTCGGCTATGATGCTGTGGTTGGCTCATAAGTTGTCCTTCAGGAGTCGGTTAATGAGTTGATCAAGATGCATGGCGTGCAAGTCGCTAGCCGTTTTAATTAAGGGTGGTTGACTGGGTAAAAACGGATACCGTCCATTTTCAGATAAGTCCTGTATGCGCGTTGGAATGGGGTCAAAGCTGACTTGGCGTGTTTCCCCAGAAATGTGCTTATAAATAAGGCTGTCTTCTGCATTTTCTACTGGTTTGGTTGTGGTTATTGCTGCAAGCAAGAGATGGACAACCTCAACATGATGTTGTGCTAAGGTGTTTTGAGCGCTTTGTGTCATGTTTTCTAATAGGGCGCGTAAGTTTGTTTGTTCTTTGATGGGTACTAGGTCAACTTTGGTAGCAACAAAAATAACTTGGTCAATGCTAATGGGTTTGTGTAAACGTTCATACCAACGCCTTTTTCCATAAACAAAGCTTTGTGTTAAATGTGTTAGCGCTTCTTGCATTTCGGCAAGATAGTGTTTGCCATAATTCAACCCTTCAAGCAAATCAACGAGAATGACCTGCTTATTACTGTGCTTAAAATATTTTTCTCTTAGCGGGAGTAGCCAGTTTTGTTTATAGTCGTGATAGGCTTGCGCGAAAAAAAGCACCCATGGGTGATCGGGTTGTGCCAAAATTTTGGCGGGCAAGGGGCAGAATCGACCTAGTGTTGCTCGTGGCGTTGGTGGATGCAATAACAATGCGCCAGGTTGTAATCGTGTCATGCCGTCTCGTTTTGCTTCTAATAAATAGCGTTGGTAGCTTTCGATTAAATGATTGGTATACACAGGCGTGGTCGGTAACGTGAAATCGAAATCGTGAACACAGGTTAGCCATGCTTTCGCTAAACTATGCTGTGGTTCGCTACTTTGTTGTGCGAAAACATGTGCTGACCAGTCTTGATAAGACTGATCAATCATGGGTAAATCCATTAACCACTCACCAGGGTAGTCGTGAATAACCAGCTGAAGTTGCTGATTACCCAGTAAGCGTTGCGCTAATACATTTTTGCGTTTTAGGGTTAAAGTGAGCGCAAAAGCACTGATTTCTTTTGTAGATTCTGGCCATTGTCGCTGTTGTAAGGCGGTGATTTGTGCCTCGTAAGGAAAAATTTTTTCGTCTTTCCATGAGGTCAGTTTGGCATCAACCAAGCGGTTGTTAGCCATTTTATCTAGTAATGGTAGCTTATTAATTAGTTGTGCTTGTTCAGCGTGATGGCTTAAATGAGCCATCATGCTGGTAAGTAACGTCGATTTGCCACTACGACTTAACCCCGTAACAATGATATGTTGCGTTTTGGTTAGTACGCGTTGTGGCAAATTGGTCATGCTTAAAATAGTACCATTTGTAGCTTACGACGTCCTTCTTTCACAATGTCTGGATTGCTTTCACTGAGCATTTCAAACAAGCGAATTAATGCTGTTTTCGCTGCGCCATCAGCAAAGTTTCTATCTTGCATTATAATTTGCAGATACATTTCAATTGCGGAAGTAAATTGACGATCAACAATAGCATAAGCGGCGAGTTGGTATAGTGCTTGGCTATTTTTTGCATCGGCCTTCAGTTGTGCGGCTAGTTCATCTGGGCTGGGTGCCGCTAAGGCAATTTCGATAAACGAAAGCAAAATACCAATTGATTTGCCTTCTTTGGTCGTTTTAACATCGTCGCTCAGGGCGTTATATAATGACAATGCATCTTCAAGCTTGCCTTGTAAAATAAAAATACTCACTAAATCCAAATGGATTTTATAGTTTTCTGGGGCTAAACTGGCTGCTTGTTTCAATGCTTCAACAGCGTCATCTGCGCGCCCTTCGTTAAGCGCTTGTTTGGCTTGCATGCGCAGTTGATCTGCGTCGCTAGGGGTTATGTAAGGATCAATCATCGCGCGTAGTGCTGGCTCTGGTTTGGCACCCATTTCGGTGGTTACAGCGACACCATCTTTAAATAACATGAGTGTAGGCAAACTACGCACATTATATTGTTGTGCGAGTGCTTGTTGCTCATCACTATTGACCAATGCTAAAACAAAGCCGCCAGCATACTCAACAGCCAGTTTTTCTAATAAGGGTTTTAATTGCCGACAAGGGGCACACCAGCTTGCCCAGAAGTCTACAAGGACAGGTTTTTGAGCAGACAAGGCAAGAATGTCAGCAAAGTTATCTGTGGTCGCTTCGATAATATAGGGACTATTGCGCATCATTTTTGGTCCTTACATAGTTGTTTAAGTTCGTAAAGTGCAGACAAAGCTTCGCGCGGCGTCATCTGATCAGGGTCTATTTTGCTCAGATGTTGCTTGAGTTGTTCAGCACAAACATCTTGGCTAAAAAGCGCGAGTTGATGTTGCGTCAGCTTAGTGTCTAATGGGGACGAACTGGGTGTTTTTTCAAGATGGTTATGCGTTTGTTCTAGTTGTAAAAGATGTTGTTGTGCACGCGTTAGCACAGTATTAGGCATGCCGGCTAAGGCAGCAACGGCTAAACCATAACTCTGACTGGCTGCACCAGACTCGATGCGATGCAAGAAAACGACTTTATTGTCGTGTTGCATGGCGCTGACATGATAATTTACGCAATTAGGATGGCTGTGTGCTAATTCCGTTAATTCAAAATAATGCGTGGCAAATAAGCAAAGCGCACCGAGTTGTGCTACTTGTTCACTAATTGCCCAAGCAAGTGATAGACCATCGTAGGTGGAAGTGCCTCGCCCAATTTCATCCAATAAAATTAAAGAGTTGGGTGTTGCGTGGTGCAATATATGTGCAGTTTCACTCATTTCGACCATAAAGGTTGAGCGACCACTCGCAAGGTCGTCACTGGCACCAATACGGGTAAAAATCCGATCAATTTGCCCGATTCTTGCTTCGCTCGCGGGAACAAAGCTGCCCATCGACGCCATAATGGTAATTAAAGCGGTTTGGCGCATGTAGGTCGATTTACCGCCCATATTTGGACCAGTGATTAACATGAGACTTTGCTGGCTGTTGAGTGCGCTATCGTTTGCAATAAATGGCTCGTTTAACACACTTTCAATGACGGGATGACGTCCGCCGATAATGTGTATTTCGGTGTTTTTACTAAAATGAGGGCGATGCCATTGGAAAGTGAGTGCGCGTTCTGCAAGATTGCTAATAACATCACAATAGGCCAGGGCAGTGGCGATGTTATTTAGTTGTGCCAGTACTTGCGTGCAAGTCGCAATGAGCTGTGCATAAAGCACTTTTTCTCGCGCTAGCGCTTTTTCGTCTGCTTGTAGTACCTTAGCTTCATGTGCTTTGAGTTCAGGTGTAATGTAGCGTTCGCTATTTTTGATGGTTTGGCGACGAACATAGTCATCAGGTAGTGGGGTATCATCGTTACGAGATACCTCGATATAAAAACCGTGCACACGATTGTAGCCAACTTTTAAGCTATTTATGCCCGTCCTTATTTTTTCGCGTGCTTCTAACGCCAGCAGGTAATCACCGCCATCTGCTTGTAAATTGCGCCATTCATCAAGCTCGCTATCGTAGCCAGCAGCAAAAATACCACCATCACGAACCAGTAACGGTAACGGGTCTGCCAGCGCACACTCTAATTGCGCTTGTAAGGTGGGCATGGGGGTAAGCTTGTCTGCTAAGGCAAGTAATTCAGGGTGTGTACTAGCACGTAAAGTTTGTTGTAAGCTGGGCAGCTGCGCTAGCGTTTGTTCAATTTGCTTAAACTCTCTAGGGCGGATGCTGCCCAGCGCTAAACGTGTCAGAATGCGTTCTAAATCGCTACAATTAGCCAGTTGTGCGCGTATTGTGCTCAGTAAACTAAAATTACTATAGAAGCCGTTAACCAGTGCTAATCGTTGTTCGATTGCGTTGTGATTGCGTAGTGGCTGATTGAGCCAGCGTTTAAGTAAACGACTCCCCATTGCTGTTTGGCAAGCATCTAACACGGAAAGCAAGGTATAGCTTTGACCACCAGCAAGATTCGTATCTAATTCTAAATTGCGTCGGGTAGTACTATCGAGTAACAGATAGTCATCAATAACATAACTGCGAATATGATTAATGTGGGTAAGTGCTTGTTGCTGTGTGTGTTGTGCATAGCGTAGTGCAGCGGCGGCGGCACCTGTTGCTAAAGGCAGGGTTTCTAAACCAAACGCGTGTAAATTTTGTACTTGAAAGTGGTCACAGAGACGCTGTTTGCCTTGCTGTACATCAAAGTGCCAAGTGGGATAAGTTGTTACCTTAGTATTGCCTTTTAAGATGTCGGGTTGTACTTGTGTTTCTGGCCATAAAATTTCGGCAGGCTGTAATCGGTTAAGCTCATTCGCTAAACTAATCAACGGAATTTCACTGACTTCAAATCGATTGCTACTTAAATCGAGTATGGCTAATCCTACGGTTTCTTGTTGTACGTTAAGGGAAATGAGTAAACAGTCTTGTCGATCATTTAATAATGCGGCATCGGTTAACGTGCCAGCAGTAACAATACGCACGACTTTGCGCTCAACAATGCCTTTTCCTTGTCCTGGTTCACTCACTTGCTCTGCAATCGCCACAGATTGCCCGAGTCTAACGAGTTTAATCAGGTAATTTTCTAAGGTGTGTACTGGCACACCCGCCATCGGAATTGGTTCGCCTGCCGATTTGCCGCGATGTGTTAGTGTTAATTCAAGTAACTTGGCAGCGAGAACAGCGTCATCGTAGAATAACTCATAAAAATCGCCCATGCGATAAAGTAGCAATTTATCTTCGTTTTCGGCCTTAAGACGAAAATATTGTTGCATCATTGGCGTGTGTTGCGTTAAATCGGTAGAAGCTGTCATGCTGAAAATAACGTCTGTAATTAAGTAATCTTGCTATTGTAGCAAAATGCTGCAAAGGGTTGGTTTCTTGTCAATTAAAAGTGTAACGTGTCATGATATCGCTAAAAAATAAACGTGGAAGCTCTAAAAACGAGCGAAGCAAGTGTTAGAGGTTTCAGTGCAGTTAATCGTCGCCCAGCAGTTAAGGTGAGTAAATGGCGATTTATAAACAAGACGGAGGTGCTATGCAAAGTGCTATCGCTCAGGCAGTCAAAACATTGTCGCTGGCATTGGTGCGTGATCAGCTTATGGTAACAACAGCAGAATCTTGTACTGGCGGCATGGTCTCTGAGGCGCTAACTCAGTTGCCAGGTAGTTCAGTTTGGTTTGAACGCGCATTTATTACTTACAGTAATGACGCTAAAACCGAAATGCTTGGTGTGAAGTCGACAACCCTCATGACACATGGGGCTGTGAGTGCTGCTTGTGTTGAGGAAATGGCAATTGGTTCTTTGCAGCAATCTCATGCGCAATTGTCTGTAGCCATATCGGGGATTGCGGGGCCTGATGGTGGGTCACAGGCGAAGCCAGTTGGTACGGTGTGGATCGCATGGGCGGGGCATCATATGTCTGTTGTATCACGTTTATTTCATTTTACTGGTGATCGTCGTAGTATTCGAGAGCAGGCAACCTTGGCTGCATTAAATGGCATGATTGAGAGACTGCATCACCGAACAGAGTGATATTGTCGATTTTACTAATAAAATGTGATGTGACGCATTCGCCTTGCAGGTTGTTTTATGCGATAATTACAGACATTTGTTACGCGTAGCCCCCTTGATTTGGCAGGAGATAATTAACCCATGGACGAGCAAAAGAAACAAGCGCTGAGTGCAGCGCTAGCGCAGATTGAAAAACAATTTGGTAAAGGCTCGATTATGCGCTTGGGTGATGGTAACGCGATGCGCGATATTCAAGTGGTATCGACAGGTTCTATTGGGTTAGATATTGCATTGGGCGCAGGCGGTGTGCCGCGTGGTCGTATTATTGAAGTTTATGGACCAGAATCATCTGGTAAAACGACACTTGCGTTGCACATTGTTGCAGAAATTCAAAAAGCTGGCGGTACAGCGGCTTTCGTTGACGCGGAACATGCGCTTGACCCACAGTATGCAGAAAAGCTGGGTGTTGATCTGAAAAACTTGCTGATTTCTCAGCCAGACAATGGCGAGCAAGCGCTGGAAATTACGGATATGCTCGTGCGCTCTGGTGGCGTAGAGGTGGTGATTATTGACTCGGTTGCTGCCTTGACGCCTAAAGCAGAAATTGAAGGCGATATGGGTGATTCACACATGGGCTTGCAGGCACGTCTTATGTCGCAAGCTTTGCGAAAATTGACCAGTAGTATCAGTCGTACCAATACCTTGGTTGTGTTTATTAACCAGATTCGTTCAAAAATTGGCGTTATGTTTGGTAGTCCAGAAACGACAACAGGTGGTAATGCATTAAAATTTTATGCATCGGTTCGTTTAGATGTTCGCCGCATCGGTTCGATTAAAAAAGGCGAAGAAATATTGGGTAACGAAACCCGTGTTAAAGTAGTGAAAAACAAAATTGCGCCACCTTTCAAAGAAGTTGTATTTGAAATTCTTTACGGAGAAGGTATTTCACGAGAAGGTGAATTGATCGACTTGGCTTCAGAATTAAAAATTATTGATAAATCTGGTTCTTGGTATAGCTACAATGGCGAAAAAATTGGTCAGGGTAAAGATAATGTTCGCCAATATTTGAAAACCAATCCAGAAGTGGCAGCAGATTTAGAGGCACAAATTCGTGCTGCTAAACTGCCTAAAGCGACAGTAAGTGCGGATGCCGCAGCCTGATTGTCAGCAAATTGTTCGCGCTAAAGCACAACAATTGCTGGCGCAACGTGAGCACGGCACACAGGAAATAATAAAAAAATTGCAGCAAAAACATCCGGATTGTATCGATGTCATTGCGCAAGTGGTTACAGCCTTGCACGAAAGTGATTGGCTGAATGAGCGACGTTACATAGAAGCCTTTATTCGTAAAGAAGTTGCGTTGGGGCATGGTCCTAAGCATATTCATGCAGCATTACGACAAAAAAATGCAGATGCAGCGTTGGTGTTGCAGTGTATGCAAGAAAGTGATGTGGATTGGCAGGCATTGGCGATTGTCGTTAGGGTTAAGAAATTTGGTCAGACGCTGCCCAAAACGCCGGCTGATCTGGCAAAGCAAATGCGTTTTTTAAGTTATCGTGGTTTTGATGGTGATATGGTGCGTAACGCACTGAAAGCCGTAAGTGATTAATATTTTGGTAAAGAAGTGATGAAAAATCTGAGCTCTCAACAAATTCGCGACGCCTATACAGGGTTTTTCGCTGAAAAAGGCCATACTGGTGTACATTCATCCCCTGTTGTGCCAGGTAACGACCCAACATTGTTGTTTACCAATGCTGGTATGGTGCAGTTTAAAGATGTATTTTTAGGACAAGACAAACGTGCTTATAACCGTGCTGTTAGCGTGCAGCGTTGTATTCGAGCAGGTGGTAAGCATAATGACCTAGATAATGTTGGCTACACAGCGCGTCATCACACTTTTTTCGAAATGCTTGGTAATTTCAGCTTTGGAGATTACTTTAAAAGAGATGCTATTTTCTTTGCGTGGGAATTGCTGACAAAACGATTCGCTATTCCAGCAGAGAAATTATGGGTAACGGTATTTCATGAAGATGATGAAGCTGCTGATATTTGGTTAAAAGAAGTTGGTGTTCCTGCTGATCGTTTGTCGCGTTGTGGTGCAAAAGACAATTTTTGGTCAATGGGTGATACTGGACCTTGTGGGCCATGTACCGAAATTTTTTATGACCATGGTCCAGAAATTCCAGGTGGACCACCTGGCTCACCCGATGAAGATGGTGACCGTTATATCGAGATTTGGAATCTCGTGTTCATGCAATTTGATCGCTCAGCCGATGGCACGTTAACGCCATTACCTAAGCCATCGGTCGACACGGGTATGGGTTTGGAACGTCTTGCTGCGGTATTGCAAGGCGTGCATAGTAATTACGAAATTGATACCTTTGTTACGTTAATTGATGCGGTTCGTGCCTTTGCACCAAATACAGCGCCAGATCATCCTTCGTTACGTGTGATCGCTGATCACATTCGTAGCACGAGCTTTATGATCGTTGATGGCGTATTGCCGTCAAATGAAGGACGTGGTTATGTATTACGTCGTATTATTCGTCGCGCTTTACGTCATGGCAATAAGCTCGGTATTCAAGGGCATTTCTTTCATCAGCTAGTAAAAGCGCTTGTTGCTACAATGGGCGGCGCCTATCCAGAGCTTGTGACAGCACAAACTAAAGTCGAACAGGCCTTGTTGCAGGAAGAAGAACGCTTTGCTTTAACCTTAGCAAATGGCATGAAGTTGCTTACTGAAGCTTTGGCTGACTTACAAACTAAGGAATTACCTGGCGAACTGGTGTTCAAGTTGTATGATACTTATGGTTTCCCAGTAGACTTAACGGCAGACGTTGCACGAGAGCATCATCTCACGATTGATGAGGCAGGCTTTGAACGTGAAATGCAAGCGCAACGAGATCGTGCACGTAAAGCCAGTAGTTTTGCTGCAGGAGAAGCGGGTGTTACCGATTTTTATCAACCCACTACATTTCTAGGTTATAGCCAGACACAAACAGAAGCAACGATTGCAGCAATATTTGTCGGTGGTGAACGTCGTTTTGATGTTGCAGCAGGCGAAACAGCATTGATTGTATTAAATCAAACGCCTTTCTATGCAGAATCTGGTGGTCAAGTTGGTGATGTCGGTAGCCTCAGTAGTGGTATGCATTCTGCACAGGTGATAGATACACAGAAGCAAGGTGATATGTGGGTGCATCGTGTACAAGTGCTTACTGGGAAACTGAGTGAAGGTCAGCAGTTGACCGCACAAGTTGATCCTTCGTTGCGTAAGTCGATTGTGGCACACCATTCGGCTACACATTTGTTGCATGCGGCATTGCGCCAAGTGTTGGGAACGCACGTCGAGCAAAAAGGCTCACTCGTTAATGCTGACGGTTTGCGCTTCGACTTTTCACATAACGAACCGATTACGAGCGAACAAATCGCACAAGTAGAAGCGATTGTGAATGCGAATGTATTGCGCAACATTCCCGTTGTTATTGAACAGATGAGTATTGATGCCGCAAAAGCAAAAGGTGCGATGGCATTGTTTGGCGAAAAATACGGTGATGTTGTTCGTGTGGTCGATATGGGTGACGCTTCTATCGAACTTTGTGGTGGTGTTCATGTGGCGCACACGGGCGAAATTGGTCTTGTTAAAGTAGTAAGCGACGGTGCGGTTGCTTCTGGTATTCGTCGTGTTGAAGCCGTTGCGGGAATGAAAGCATTGGCTTACATTCAACAGCAAGATGCGCAGTTAGGCGGTTTGGCAGCTAACTTCAAAGTATCTCGCGATAAAGTGATAGAACGCGTTGATGCCATGGCAAACCAAATTAAATCGCTTGAAAAACAATTAGAAACGGCTAAATTGGCTGTTGCTTTAAGCAAAGAAACAGAACTATTGGCGCAAGCACATAAAACGGCTTCAGGTGAGTGTATCGTTGCGCAGTTGGCAGATATTGATGGTAAAGCACTTCGAGAACTGGCAGAACGTTTGCGTGATAAATGCCAGCCCGCCGCTGTCGTACTTGCTTCGGTCAGTGAAGGAAAGGTAACGTTAATTGCCGCTGTAAGTAAAGCATTACATAGCACACTAAAAGCAGGCGAACTCGTATCAACGGTAGCCCAAGCGATTGGTGGTAAAGGCGGTGGTCGACCTGATGTTGCACAGGCGGGCGGTAGTGATGTTGATGCGCTACCTGCTGCGCTAGCGGCAGTAAAAGATGCGATTGTGAGCAAATTAATTTAACTGGTAACGGGAATAGATAAAGCAAAATGGCGTTAATCGTTCAAAAATATGGTGGCACTTCAATTGGTACGGTTGAACGTATTCAAAATGTAGCCCACAAAATTAAAAAATGGCGCGAGCAAGGTAACGAATTAGTCATCGTTGTCTCGGCAATGTCAGGTGAGACAAATCGCCTCATTGGTTTGGCGCAGCAGATTACGAATCATCCTAATCCTCGCGAATTGGATATGATTTTAACGACAGGTGAGCAGGTTACCATTGGTCTATTGGCGATCGCCTTAGAAAGCATTGGTGTGCCAGCAATTTCGTTTACTGGGCAGCAGGTAGGCATTTTAACTGACCAATCTTTCAACAAGGCGCGCATTCAGTCGATTGATAATAAAAAAATTCGCGCAGAGTTAGATGCTGGTAAGGTTGTGGTGATTGCTGGTTTCCAAGGTGTCGATGAGCAAGGCAATTTAACAACCTTGGGCCGTGGTGGTTCAGATACGACAGGCGTAGCCTTGGCTGCGGCTTTGAAGGCCGACGAGTGTCAAATTTATACCGATGTCGATGGGGTTTATACAACAGACCCTCGTGTTGTGCCTAAAGCGCGTCGCTTAGACCGCATTTCATTCGACGAAATGCTCGAAATGGCGAGTTTGGGTTCAAAAGTTCTGCAAATTCGTTCGGTTGAGTTTGCAAGTAAGTATAAAGTGCGTTTGCGTGTGTTATCCACATTTGAAGAAAACCCGCAAGGGACACTGATTTGTTCTGAGGAAGAGTTAATGGAAAATCCTGTTATTTCTGGTATTGCGTTTAGTCGTGATGAAGCTAAATTGACTGTGTTGGGTGTGCCAGATCGTCCTGGTATCGCGTATGCGATTTTGAAGCCTATTTCTGATGCTAATATTGAAGTGGATATGATTATTCAGAACCAGTCAGTTGCGGGGACAACGGATTTTACTTTTACCGTATCTCGTAATGACTGCGATAAAGCATTGGCGATTTTGAAAACACACGCAACAGAAATGGGTGCTAAAGAAGTGCTCTCTGATAAAGGGATTGTTAAGGTTTCTTTGGTAGGTATCGGCATGCGTTCTCATGCAGGCGTTGCCGCGCGGATGTTTGAAGTGCTTTTCAACGAAGGCGTTAATATTGAAATGATCAGCACAACAGAGATCAAAATTTCGGTTGTTATTCGCGAAGGTGAGTTAGAGCGCGCAGTTCAGTCACTTCATGCAGCTTTCGACTTAGAATAAGGCTTGCAAAGGTCGGATTTAGTCCGTATAATTGTCTGATTACTTTACGGTGAGTTGGCCGAGTGGCTGAAGGCACACCCCTGCTAAGGGTGCATAGCGGAAACGCTATCGAGGGTTCGAATCCCTCACTTACCGCCAAGTAATATGATTTATATAACTTGACTCTTTATAAGAATCAGCTTATAATAATCAAATCAGTTAAGCGCTCGTAGCTCAGCTGGATAGAGCATTCGGCTACGAACCGAAAGGTCAGGGGTTCGACTCCCTTCGAGCGCACCATATATCAAACCCGAGTAACGAAAGTTACTCGGGTTTTTTATTGCATGCTGCTTTTAACCAGACGGTTCAATGTTGGCTGTTACTGGTCATTAATTGACTAACTAATTGGCTTAAATTGCGCTGGCGTTTATGCAATCACCAATAATAACAAGCCAATCGTCACTAAACCTAAGCGAGCCCAGCTTTCTAATAATAAAAGTTCTGGTAAAAATAAGCCCAATAATACGAGCGAAATGCCGAGCGCAAGTCGCTGCTGATTGCGGCGATTTTGCTGTTGTTCGCTGACTAAGTGTGCGAGCAATGTGGCTTGTGCGGGTAGCTGTGTATTCAGTGTTTTTAGCATTTGTTGATGTTGCGCGGGCAGTTGAGGCAAGTTTTCCATTAAAAAAGGAAGCTGTGCTTTAAAGCCTTGGAATAAGCCTTTTGGTCCTAAACGCTCATTCATCCAGTCTTGCAAGAAAGGTTTTGCTGTTTTCCACAAATCTAGTTCGTCATTGAGTTGACGTCCCAAGCCTTCAATATTGAGGAGTGTTTTTTGAAGTAAGACGAGTTGTGGCTGTACTTCCATTTTAAATCGTCGTGCTACTTGGAATAAACGGAGCAATACCAAGCCAAAAGAAATGTCTTTCAGAGGACGATCAAAAATCGGTTCGCACACCGAACGAATCGCTGCTTCTAGTTCGTTGACTCTTGTATCTGCGCTAACCCAGTTAGAGTCGATATGCAGTTGTGCAACACGCCAATAGTCACGGTTAAAGAAAGCGAGGAAGTTCTCTGCTAAATAGCGCTGATCTTCTGGGGTGAGTGTGCCCATAATGCCGAAGTCGATGGCGGCATAACGCCCGTCTGGGAGGACGAAAATGTTACCTGGATGCATGTCGGCATGAAAAAAGTTATGCTTAAATACTTGCGTAAAAAAGATAATAACGCCATTTTCGGACAGTTTTGGAATGGAAACGCCTTGCGCATTAAGCGCTGATAAATCAGAGACTTGTGTGCCATAGATTCGTTCCATTGTCAGCACTTGTGTTGCGGTATGTGACCAGTAAATTTCTGGCA
The DNA here is from genome assembly GCA_022759035.1 of Thiotrichales bacterium. Lineage (GTDB taxonomy): Bacteria > Pseudomonadota > Gammaproteobacteria > Thiomicrospirales > Thiomicrospiraceae. Next base: position 73,206 of record JAEMQD010000013.1, on the reverse strand, counting down.
CATACAATAATTTTGATCCATCAAAATTGCGTTTTAATAAGGCGGCATTGGCCGCTTCACGCATTAGGTCTAATTCATCTAAAATCGTTTTTTCAAATTCACTGACAACTTCGATGGGATGTAAACGACGGGTAAAGGGAATTAATGCTTCTGTAATACGAGCAAGTGTACGTAAAATGCCTGTATCAAGCTTAATTACGGGCATAATATCTGGTCGCACAACTTTCACAACAACATCTGTACCATCGTGCAGCTGTGCGGTATGTACTTGTGCGATGGAGGCAGAGGCCAGTGGTTGTGCGTCAAAATGTTTGTACAGTACGGCGAGGGGTTTGCCCAGTTGTGTTTCAATGCGTTGAATTGCTTGCTCGCTTTCGAAAGGCGGAACCTTGTCTTGTAGCTTAATCAGTTCTTCAGCAATATCGGGAGGGAGTAAATCTAGTCGTGTTGAGAGCGCTTGCCCAAATTTAATGAAGATCGGCCCGAGTGTTTCTAGCGCTAGTCGAATTGATTCACCGCGGTTGCCAGTATGTCGCTTTTGCCATGTCCATGGTGTTAGGTATTGTAACCAAAGTAAAAAATGTGCGGGCGTTTCACTTAAAAGTTGTTTGTCGAGGCCGAATTTGTGTAAGGTTCGATGAATATAAATAAGGCGTTTAAGGTGGCGTAAGCTAGTTAACATGGCGTGTTATTGTCCATGATGTTCATTTTGTACCCAAAACTGGTAACTTTGTTGCAGTTTATTGAGTGTTTGTTTTATGGCTGTTGTGCTTAAGGTTGCTGCGCTGCTAATGTGGTAAGGCAGCGGATTAGGGAGCACTTGTGCAAGCTGGTGTTGCCAATCAATATCAAGATTGCGGTAATAGTTTGTTATACGGGTAAAGACAGCCGAGTCACCTTGGATAAAGAAATGCCCTTCATCGATTGCAGCTTGTGTTTGTTGTGCGTCACCGAGCTTGGCCAAATGTATGCAGCGTGTTGTTAGGCTAACCTCGGCATCGGTAAAAGGTGCCAGCAAGTGTAGATTGTTAGGGCCAAATTGAATAACACGCTTAAAGCCAATATCGGTTAGGATGATTTTGCAACGCGCACCGTCGAGCTGAGCAAGTTGTTCGCGCCAAAAAGGGTCTTGTTGTATGACAAAGCGTAGTTTCGCTTCTAGTGCAGCATTGCTGAGTGTTGTCAGTAGCGGTGGTAGCTTCATGCCGCTTTCCAACCTTTGTGTATGGCAACAACGCCCGCAGTTAAGTTTTCATAGCTCACGCGTTGCATGCCTGCTTGTCGGAACATGTCAGCAAGCGTTTCTTGATCTGGATGCATGCGAATGCTTTCTGCGAGATAGCGGTAACTGTCTTTGTCGTTAGCAATCACTTGACCAAGCTGAGGTAATACATTAAACGAATACCAGTCGTAGCCCTTAGCTAATAAGGGGTCGGTTACTTTTGAAAACTCGACAACCATGAGCATGCCATTAGGCTTGAGTACACGATGAAGCTCATTGAGCGCTTGTTGTTTGTCGGTGACATTGCGTAAACCAAAAGCCATGGTAATTCGGTCAAAGCTATTATCGGCGAAGGGTAAAGATTCTGCATTGGCAACGATATATTCTGCGGTTAGATAACCAGCATCGAGCATGCGGTTTTTACCGATGGTTAGCATGGCTTCATTGATATCAGATAGGGTGATTTTGCCCTTATGGTTAAGTAATGGCGCAATCCTTAGGGCAAGATCGCCTGTGCCGCTAGCAAGGTCTAACACCTGATGGTGCGGTAAAACACCAAGCGTATCAATGGCGTGCCGTTTCCATAGCCGATGAATGCCTAGGGACATTAAATCGTTCATTAAGTCGTATTTTGGCGCGACGGAATCGAAGACGCCTTTCACGCGCTGTGCTTTTTCAGCCCAGTCTACTTGTTGAAAACCAAAATCAATTTTTGCCATGGTTAAAACCTATTACAGAGCTATCTTGCGTTGTTCTTGTTAATATTATTACAAAATGTATTGTGTTAAATCTGTTTTTGTAACGAGTTCACCGAGACGGGCATCCACATAAGCGCGGTCAATTTGAACGTTTTCTGTGTCGTTATTTGCTTTAAAGGATAGGTCTTCTAGCACTTTTTCCATAACAGTATGCAAGCGTCGGGCACCAATATTTTCAAGTTGTTCATTGACTTGGTGTGCATATTCAGCAATGGCACGCACACCACAATCTGTAAATTGAATATGCAAACCTTCCGTGGCTAGAAGGGCTTCAGCTTGTCGCGTTAGTGCCGCTTTTGGTTCTGTTAAAATACGGATAAAGTCATCGACAGTTAAGGCTGTTAATTCCACTCGAATGGGTAAACGACCTTGAAGTTCGGCAATTAAATCGGATGGTTTTGTTAAGTGAAAAGCGCCTGAGCAGATAAACAGAATGTGGTCGGTTTTTACCATGCCATACTTCGTTGAAACCGTTGTGCCTTCAATGAGCGGTAGTAGGTCGCGCTGTACCCCTTCACGAGAGACTTCACCACCACGACTGCCTTCTCGTACACAGACTTTATCAATTTCATCGATAAAAACGATGCCTTGCTGTTCTACTTTGTCTAAGGCTAAACGACGAGTATCTTCTTCGTTGATTAGTCGAGCAGCTTCTTCATCTAAGAGCTTTTTATAAGCTTTAGCAATTGGCATGCGGCGATTTGTTTTTTTCTCTTTGGCGATGCCTTCAAACATTTCTTGAATTTGGCTAGTGAAGTCTTCCATGCCAGAGGGGCCTAGAATTTCCATTTGCGCTTTGGGTGCTGCTAAACTGATGTCGATTTCAGTGTCATCAAGTTTGCCATCACGTAAGCGCTGGCGGAATTTTTCGCGTGTTTCTAAACTGCTTGGGTCTGGTAGCGCATCTCGTGGCGGCGGCAGGAGTGCATCTAAAATGCGTTCTTCTGCTGCAGCTTGTGCTTTAGGGCGTGCTTGTTCGATGGCACGTGCGCGCAACATTTTAACTGCTGCTTCCATTAAATCTTTCACAATGCTTTCCACATCTCGTCCGACGTAGCCAACTTCGGTAAATTTAGTGGCTTCTATTTTGAGAAATGGGGCATCGTCTAACTGTGCTAGGCGTCGTGCAATTTCGGTTTTGCCTACCCCAGTTGGGCCAATCATTAAAATGTTTTTCGGTGTCACTTCATTGCGTAGATCGGGGTCGATTTGCATACGACGCCAACGATTTCTTAGGGCAATCGCTACCGCGCGCTTTGCTGCAGCTTGTCCGACAATGTAAGTGTCTAATTCATTAACGATTTGTTGCGGGGTTAGCGCTGAGGTAAATTTTGTCTTCGTATTCATAGTCCGTATTGTAGCTGAAATATGGGTTTCGTGGCGTAGTGGGGTATAATAAAATTGCAATGATTA
>JAEMQD010000013.1:58770-69713 GCA_022759035.1 Thiotrichales bacterium | reverse complement strand
TAAAATTGCAATGATTAGTGAGTTAAATGACGAGATAGGGCGTAGATGACAGAATTGGTGTTTCATAAAATGCATGGTTTGGGTAACGATTTTATGGTGTTTGATGCCATTAATCAATCGGTGCAACTGAGCGAACAGCAAATTCGTGCATGGGCAGATCGACGCTTTGGGGTTGGTTTTGACCAATTGTTACTTGTTGAGTCGCCAACACAGCTAGGCGTTGATTTTCGTTATCGCATTTTTAATGCTGATGGCTCTGAAGTGGCGCAATGTGGTAATGGTGCGCGCTGCTTTGCGCGTTTCGTCCGCGAAACCGGTTTGTCTGATAAGTCCGTGTTGGTTGTGGAGACAGCGTCGGGCATTATTCATTTATATCATGAGGCAGAAGGGGTGCGTGTGAATATGGCTGCGCCACGTTTTGCGCCAGAAGCCTTGCCGATGACATTAACCCAAGCGCCAACCTATTTATTGACTGTAGCAGATGATGTGATTGCTTTTGGTGCGGTTTCGATGGGAAATCCCCATGCCGTTATTCAAGTTGAAAATATTGATACCGCACCTGTTGCAGCAGTTGGTGCGGCGTTGCAAGCGCGCACAGATATCTTTCCGCAGAGCGTTAACGTTGGTTTTGTGCAGGTGCTTGGGCGTGACCATGTCCGCTTACGTGTTTATGAACGAGGCGCAGGGGAAACGATGGCTTGTGGTACGGGTGCGTCGGCAGCCATGGCGGTGTTAAGGGCTGCTGACTTGGTTGACGAAAGTGTACGAGTTAGTTTGCTTGGTGGCGATTTGATTATTCGTTGGTCTGGCGTATTGGATGAGCCGCTTTGGATGACAGGGCCTGCCGTAACGGTGTTTCAAGGGCGCATTCCAGTATGACGGACACGATCGCGCCCAAAGTTATTTCGTTTGTGGATAAACAGTTGTTGCTGACGCAAAAGCGCCATGCAGAGTTAGAATCCTCTTTGGCTGAAATGATGTCGGCAATCGAGGATAATGCGCGTTTGCAACTGAATTTGCATGATTTAACCTTAGAGGTGATGCGAGCGCATACCTTGTCGGATGCGCTGGCTGTTTTGTGTTCGGGGCTTAAAAATCGTTTCGCTTTACGTGATGTACAAGTATGGGGACAGTCAGGAAGTCTGTTGCCAAGCCCTGTTCCGACGGTGACGATGATGCAGTTTTTGGCGCACATGAAATTACATGATGTTGCTTTTGGTGATGCAAAAGCGTTTCCGCCAGAGGTATGGTTAACGCCTGGCGTCGTTTCTGGATGTGCCTTTCGTTTGAGTGGGTTACAGTCTGGTTACGGTGTGCTGGTGTTAGGTCGTAATGATTTGGATTTTAGCGTTGAAGCGGATACGCTATTTTTGCAACAATTTGTTGCTATTATTGGTTTTTGGTTGGAAAGTATGGGGGCTCACCAGTTATGAGCAGTATTGAAATGCACTCTACCACGATTTTGTGTGTGCGCAAGGGTAACATGTTAGCCATGGGCGGAGATGGTCAGGTAACCTTGGGACATGTGGTAATGAAAGGCAATGCACGTAAAGTAAGACGCTTGAATCAAGGTAAGGTGTTAGCGGGTTTTGCTGGCGCTACAGCCGATGCTTTTACGCTATTTGAGCGTTTTGAAGGTAAGTTGCAAGCCCACTCGGGACATTTGTTGCGTGCGGCAGTAGAAATGGCAAAAGATTGGCGCACAGACCGTGCGTTGCGGCGATTAGAAGCGATGTTAATCGTCGCAGACCTAACAGGTATGTTAGTGATTTCTGGCAATGGTGATGTCATTGAGCCAGAAAAATCGCTGGTTGCTATTGGTAGCGGTGGTAGTTATGCCACTTCAGCTGCAACTGCTTTGTGGGAAAATACAGCGTTAACGGCAGCTGAAATTGTCGAAAAGAGTTTAAAAATTGCGGGTGATATTTGTATTTACACAAATCATCATTTAACCTTAGAAACCATGGTAGAAAACGAGGCTTGATGACATGTTTGAAAGAATTTTTGAGTGGACTTTGTGGAATAGTCGTTTGGTCGTTTATTTGGCAGTGATTGCAAGTTTACTTGCTTCTTTAGGTCTGTTTTACATGACATCTGTGGATGTCTACGATACCTTACATCACCTATTAAGTTATGCCATTTTAGATGATGCGGCACAAGATGCTTTGCGTGCCGATACCATTGCTCATGTTGTTGGTGCAGTTGATGGCTTTTTGTTAGCAATTGTGATGCTTATTTTTTCTTTTGGTATTTATGAGCTTTTTATTTCAGAAATTGATGATGCCAAAGGTGCACATGGCAGTAGTGTGTTGGTGATTGCTTCGTTAGATGATTTAAAAGATCGTTTAGCTAAAGTCATTGTTATGATTTTGATTGTCTTGTTCTTTGAGCACGCCATCCATATTCGTCCTTCGGGTATTATGGAGTTACTTTATTACGGTATTGGCATTGCTTTTGTTTCTTTTGCGTTGTTTTTATTGCATAAGGCTTACTCGAGAGATCATGCTCCTGCTGTTAGCCACGATCAGAAAGATGACCATTAATGCCAGGCGCGCCTACCGTTACTGAAACAATAGAAATGGCGCAGTCGCGCCATTTTTGCATTGAACAACAACAATTAGTTTTTTCTAATGGCGAAGCACGTACTTATGAACGATTAGTTTCAAAAGGTTATGGCGCGGTCTTAGTTGTGCCTATACTCGATGCAGAACATTTTTTATTGATTCGAGAATGGGCATCGGGCACCGAACGTTATGAACTCGGTTTTCCGAAGGGAAAAATAGACGCTGGAGAAACGCCAGAACAAGCCGCGCTGCGAGAAGCAATGGAAGAAGTTGGCTATGGTGCAAAACAATTGACCTGTTTGCATGTTCCGTTAACTTTGGCTCCTGCTTATATGACGCATCGTATTCATGTTGTGTTGGCACAAGAGTTATATGTTGCTCAGGCAGAAGGAGATGAGCCAGAGCCATTAGAAGTTATCGCATGGCGTTGGGATGAGTTGGATGCGTTAATGATGCGTGATGATTTTACCGAAGCTCGATCTATTGCAGCACTTTGGCTTGCAAAACGTTATTTAAGCCAAGGACAGGTTAATGATGCGGGATGATTTGGCGCTGCTGACAGAATTGCAACGTATTGCCGAACAAGCTGGCAACCTTATTATGACTTATTTTAGCCAGCAGGTTGCGTTTGATGCAAAAGGCGATGGCTCGCCTGTCACCTTGGCCGACAAAGCTGCCGATGCTTTTATTACCCAAGCATTACATCGCATGACACCGACGATCCCTGTAGTGAGTGAAGAAATGGTGCACCCTGTTTCTACGGTAACGCGTCGCGCTTGGTCTTGTTTATGGTTGGTTGATCCGTTAGATGGAACGCGTCAATTTATTCGCGGCGATCAAGGATTTTCGGTCAATATTGCTTTAATTGAGACACATGCGCCTGTTATTGGTGTCGTTTATTCACCTGTAGAACAAATAGGCTATGCTGCTGTTCGTGGCAAGGGCGCTTGGCGTTGGGACGCGCAAGGTCGAAAATATCCTATTCATGTTGCGCCTGTTGCGCAACCAATACGTGTTTTGACGGGTTTTTCTAGCAGTCCTCGTGGCGAAAAAACACGCTGTTTTTTAAATGCCTTGCCAGCTTATCAATTGTTTGAATTGGGGAGTTCATTAAAAATTTGTCGTGTTGCGGAAGGGGCTGCGGATGTGTATCCGCGTTTTGGTTTAACGAGTGAGTGGGATACTGCGGCGGCACAGGTTGTTTTAACCGAAGCAGGTGGTGTGTTAATGGGGGTCGATGGCTTGCCTTTAACGTATAATGCGCGTGATACGCTAGAAAATCCGCCGTTTGTTGCAGTTGGTCAGGTGAGTTATCCTTGGCCTATGCAGCCATGTGCGCGTAGCGATACCTAGCCGTTATGTGGGCATTAGAGTTAGTCATTTTTTTAATGCTAACAACCTTGATGTTATGGATTACTTTACCCAATCACCGTTTGTTGCGTTGGTTATCCTTGCTGTTGCTTTGTATTGTGGCAACGGGAGCGCTGGTTACAATTTTTTATTAAGCGCCCGGGTCAACATTTGTTGTGCATGAGCGATGGTTTCTTGGGTATTATCTTGTGTGCCAAGCATTCGCGCCAATTCTTGTACCCTTGCTGCTGTATCCAGCGCGGTTACTTGGGTAATGGTCTGCGCGCCATCGGTTTGCTTAGCAATATGCCAATGTTGATCGCCCCAAGCGGCAACTTGAGCTTGGTGCGTAATGCATAACACCTGCTTGTGTTTGGCGATACTGGCAAGTTTTTGACCAATACTATCGGCAATGCCGCCACCAACACCAACATCTACTTCATCAAAAACCAGTGTTGGTAAGGCAATTTGCTCAGCAACACACACTTCAATCGCTAAGCTAATGCGTGCTAACTCACCGCCTGATGCTACCTTGCTCATGGGGTAAAGGCTTTGCCCAGGATTGGCAGAGAAATAGAGCTCTGCGCCATCTTGGCCATTTGCTTGTGGTTGTTCGTGCGTTGTAAACTGCCAAGCCAGCTGACTATGCGTCATGCCTAGCTCATGGAGTTGTTGCATGACTAATTTGGTAAATAGTGGCGCTTTTTGTTGACGCTGTGTGCTTAATGCTTCTGCTGCTTGCTGATAAGTTTGTAATGCTGTTTCACAAAGGGTGTTGAGTTGTTCAATGGTTTCGCCTTGTTGTTGCAGTTCGCTCAATTCAGATTGCACCTTAGCCACTTTTTGCCATAAAGCTTCAGGGGCCACAAAGTATTTTTTTGCTAAACGATGAATGTCGCCAAGTTGCGCTTCTAATAGGGTTAAACGATCATCATCAACAACACAGCGTCGACTACGCTGATGTAATTGGTCTTGAATATCCATTAATTCAGTTAACGTTGCTTGATATTGTGCGATTAATGAAGAAATATCATCGTGTTGCGCAATGTGTTCGAGCTGCTTTAATCCCTGTGTTAATTGAGCAATCACACCCGTACGATCATTTTCTAATAAAGACTGAGTTTGCTGTAATCCCTGAATAATTTCTTGGGCATGGGCAAGGCGTAGGTGCTCTGCGCTAAGCTGCTCATAATCGCCTTCGCAGATGTTAATGCTACTTAGCTCCTCGGCTTGAAAACTCAATAGGTTAATGCGTTCTTGACGCTGTTGTTCTGAAGCGAGGCGTTTATCGCGTGCTTGTACGGCTTGTTGCCATTGTTGATAAGCGTGACGAACAGGTTGTTTAAGCGGGTCGTTTTGACTCCACGTGTCGAGTAGTTGCAGCTGGGTACTGGCTTGCAGTAATGCATGATGCTCGTGCTGGCTATGGAGTTCAATCAAGGTTTCTGCTAGCTGGCGCAATTGTGTTAAGGTGACACTTGTGCCGTTAATATAAGCTTTACTTCGACCATCTTGGCTGATAACGCGACGAATAAGACATTGTGCGTCATCACTGGCTAAATCGTGCTCATCTAACCATGCCATGGTATGAGTATGATTGTGTAAGGCAAACTCGGCAGTTACTTCTGCCTTGTCAGTTTGTGGGCGTACCCAAAAAGGTTGCGCTTTATCGCCTAAAACAGCGCCTAGCGCATCGAGCAAGAGTGATTTACCAGCCCCAGTTTCACCCGTTAATACCGTGAGTCCCTGCTTCACAGACAGTTCGGCGTATTCCACCAGTACGAAGTTGCGAATGGTTAAACTGACCAGCATTTATAATTTTTCTCCCCAATGTAGTTTTTGGCGAAGCATTAAGAAATGATCGTGCGGTCTAGGGTGCACCATAGAAACAACGTGACTGTGTCGTTCGATAAAAATGCGATCAGAAGGCTCTAAATCAAGCTTGACATGCCCATCGCAGGTAATTTGTGCGGGTTCATTTCGTTGCGCACTAGAATGGATTTCGATGCGACTTGTACTGGCGACGACAATTGGTCGATTGCTCATCGAGTGTGGGTTAATAGATACCACGGTTAATGCTTCAAGCGATGGCTGTAAAATAGGGCCGCCAGCTGAAAGCGCGTAGGCAGTAGAACCGGTAGGCGTAGCGATAATTAAGCCATCGGAACGTTGTGATTGTACGAATCGATTATCAATCGACACTTCAAATTCGATCATGTGTTCCATGTGTACTTTGTGTAGCACCACGTCGTTAAGTGCTAATTGGTCGTAATGCGTTTCGCCATTGCGTTCAATACGCACACGTAGCATGAGTCGTTGTTCAATCTCGAATTGACCATCGAGTACAGATTGCACCATTTCTTCCATGCGTGCTGCAGGAATGTCGGTTAAGAAGCCTAAACGCCCCAGGTTAATACCTAAAATAGGGCGTTGCCAGTTGACAATGTTACGCGCGGTTTCTAAAAAAGTGCCATCACCACCGACGACCATAACCAAGTCGACCGCTTGCGCAAGAAGATGCTTCGGTAGGCAAGGGGGTTGTTCTAGCATTGGCTCGTAGCTATTTGCGCTTTCTTCGTCGAGCTGCACGCTGCAACCACGCCGCCGCAGCAGTTCGGTTAGCAAGTTAACCATCTGCCAAGCAGCAGGAGAATTGCGTTTTGCAATAATACCAATACGCGCAAAGTGCATTCTTGTAGAACCCTTTAATTAAACTTGCGTTAGGTTACCATGCGCGCGATAAAAATAACAGATAGAACGAATGTTCTTTTTTTGTATCGTATAAATTTTTTATTCAAAAAACATTTTAGCCGCTTGAAAAACGGAGGGCTAATGACCATATCTTTTTTGTTTTAATGCTTTAGTTGAATTTGGAGAGAAGTTATGGCGACCGCCGATACAAATAATGTGAATAAAGAAATAGACGACAATGCGGCAGAAGTATCAGAAAATCAAGCGCAAGAAAATGTAGAACAAGATGTGCAAGCGTTGTTAGTAGAGGCGCAAAGCCAAGCAGCACAACATTATGATAGTTTACTGCGTTTACAAGCAGACATGGAAAATTTGCGTCGCCGCACCGAGCGTGAAATTGATAATGCGAAAAAATTTGCTTTAGAGCGTATCGTTAACGATTTGCTCCCTGTACTAGATAGCATGGAAATGGGGTTGCAAGCTTCAGCACAGGCCGCTAATGAGCAAGATACGATACGTCAAGGCTTAGAAATGACAGTCAAAATGTTTCAAGACGTCATGCAACGCTTTAGTGTAGAAGCAGTAGATCCTATTGGACAAAAATTTAACCCACAAGAGCATGAAGCAATGACGATGCAGCCTAGTGCTGAACATGAACCTAACACGGTTATGTTTACGGTGCAAAAAGGTTACAAGCTTCATGGACGTGTTGTGCGTCCAGCACGTGTTGTTATTTCGGTAGCAGCTTAAAAAAATGTGGATTTCGCCTTGAAATTTTAAAACAAGTGCACCATAAACATCTTAACGGTAAAGTAGATTTTCAGGAGTAAATTAATATGTCTAAAATTATTGGTATCGACTTAGGTACAACAAATTCTTGTGTTGCTGTTATGGATGGCGGCAGCGTTAAAGTAATCGAAAATAGTGAAGGTGCACGTACGACGCCTTCTATTGTTGCTTTCACAAATGATGACGAAGTGTTAGTCGGTGAAACAGCAAAGCGTCAAGCGATTACTAACCCAAAAAATACCATTCATGCGGTTAAGCGTTTAATTGGTCGTAAATTTACCGACAAAGAAGTGCAGCGCGACATCGAAATGGTGCCTTATAGCATTGTTAAAGCAGATAACGGTGATGCTTGGGTTGAAGTACATGGCAAGAAAATGGCGCCGCCAGAAATTTCTGCGCGTGTGCTCATGAAAATGAAGAAGACAGCGGAAGATTATTTGGGTGAGCCTGTTACAGAAGCGGTGATTACTGTTCCAGCTTACTTCAATGATGCGCAACGTCAAGCAACCAAAGATGCGGGTAAAATCGCTGGCTTAGATGTTAAGCGTATTATTAACGAGCCAACTGCTGCTGCTTTGGCTTATGGTGTTGATAAGAAGTCTAAGGGCGACAGCAAAATTGCGGTTTATGACTTGGGCGGTGGTACCTTCGACGTTTCTATTATTGAAATTGCTAACCTAGACGGTGATACACAAGTAGAAGTTATGTCTACCAATGGTGACACTTTCTTAGGTGGTGAAGACTTTGACCAGTTGGTTATCGAGCACATTGTGAGCGAGTTCAAAAAAGAGTCGGGTGTGGATTTGAAAAACGATCCGCTTGCTTTGCAACGCTTGCGTGAAGCTGCTGAAAAGGCAAAAATTGAATTGTCGTCTCGTGAACAAACAGACATTAACTTGCCTTATATCACTGCCGATGCAACAGGTCCAAAGCATTTAAACATGCGTATTACGCGTGCTAAGTTCGAGTCGTTAATTGAAGACCTAGTGAAGAAATCGATTGAGCCTTGCCGTATTGCTTTGAAAGATGCGGGTATTTCGGTAAACGATATCGATGAAGTGATTTTGGTAGGTGGTTCTACTCGTATTCCAATGGTACAAAAAGCGGTTAAAGACTTCTTTGGTAAAGAGCCACGTAAAGACGTTAACCCAGATGAAGCAGTTGCGATTGGTGCTGCCATTCAAGGTGGTGTATTGTCAGGCTCTGTAAAAGATGTATTGTTATTAGACGTAACACCTTTGTCGCTTGGTATTGAAACCATGGGTGGCGTTATGACGAAGTTGATCGAGAAAAACACAACCATTCCAACGCGTAAATCGCAAGTGTTCTCGACAGCGGAAGATAATCAGAGCGCGGTAACGATTCATGTGTTACAAGGTGAGCGGGAAATGGCAAATGGTAATAAATCATTAGGCCGTTTCGATTTATCGGATATTCCACCTGCACCACGTGGTATGCCACAAATTGAAGTGACTTTTGATATTGATGCGAATGGTATTTTGAACGTGTCTGCAAAAGACAAAGCGACAAATAAAGAGCAGTCGATCATCATTAAAGCAAGTTCTGGCTTGTCTGAAGCTGAAATTGAAAAAATGGTGCGTGATGCCGAGTTGCATGCAGAGGAAGATCGTAAACTTCGCGAGCTAGTCGACGTTCGTAATCAAGCGGATAGCTTAATTCATAGCGTTAATAAGAGCGTGAAAGAACTGGGTGAAGGCAAAGTAACTGCAGAAGAAAAATCGGCGGTAGAAGCAGCGGTTAAAGCGCTAGAAGAGGCAATGAAAGGCGATGATAAAGACGCGATTACTGCTAAAACAGAGGAATTGGCTAAAGTAAGTCATGGTATCGCTGAAAAAGCCTATGCTGCTTCGAATGAAGGTGCTGCAGGCGCACAAGCGCATGATGCGAATGCTGGTCATGCGCACAAAGGGGGCGATGATGATGTCGTCGATGCCGAGTTTGAGGAAGTGAAAAAATAACCCAGTCAGGGCATTAGCGCTTACTTTAAATCTTGGCTGGGGGAAGGAAATTAACTCAACGAAAAGGAGTTAATATTTCTTCCCCTTTCCCCTTTTTATAGACTCCTTTTTTTGAGGTCTTAGTGTTTAATGGCTAAAAAAGACTATTACGAAGTTTTGGGGTTGTCGCGTACAGCCTCAGAAGACGAAATTAAACGGGCGTATAAAAAACTCGCCATGAAACATCACCCGGATCGTAATCCGGGCGATGCTTCTGCCGAAGAAAAGTTTAAGGAAGTTAAAGAAGCTTACGAAGTACTGTCGGATGCACAAAAACGCTCTGCTTATGATCAGTTTGGTCATGCGGGGGTTGATGCTTCGATGGGTGGCGGCGGTTTCGGCGGTGGACAAAGCTTTGGCGGCGGTTTTGGTGGTTTTGGCGATATTTTCTCTGATATTTTTGGTGGCGGTGGAGCTGGTGGCTTTAGCGGTCCACGTGCTGGTGATGACCTAGAATATCGTTTAACGCTAACCTTAGAACAAGCAGTTGCTGGCGCTAAAATTGATATTCAAGTGCCGCGTCGAGAAGTCTGCGATACTTGTCACGGTTCTGGTGCTGAAGAAGGTTCAAGCGCGGAAATTTGTACTACTTGTGGTGGACATGGCAAAGTACGTGTTCAGCAAGGTTTTTTTGTGGTCGAGCGCACTTGTCATGTTTGTCATGGTAAAGGCAAGATTATTAAGAAACCATGTAAGACTTGTCATGGCGAGGGTTTTGTTACACGTAATAAAACGCTAACCGTTAGCATTCCTGCTGGTGTTGATGAAGGCGATCGTATCCGGTTAAGTGGACAAGGTGAAGCTGGTGATGTTGGCGCACCACCAGGAGACTTGTATGTTCGCATTAGCTTGCAGCCGCATACTATTTTCAAACGACAAGGCGACACCTTGTTCTGCGAAATGCCTTTGTCCTTTACGACTGCAGCATTGGGTGGAGAAATTGAAGTGCCTACTTTAGGTGGTCGGGTCAAATTAAAAATTCCAGCCGGTACGCAAACAGGTCGTAAATTTAAAATCGCTGGTAAGGGCGTTAAATCGGTACGTTCAGGTCGCCAAGGTGATCTAATTTGCCAAGTGCATTTGGAAACACCAGTTAATTTAACGTCAGAACAGCAAGAGCTGTTACGTAAATTTGAGGCAAGTGTTTCCGGAAAAGGCGCAACCCATAATCCTAAGTCACATAGTTGGCTAGATTCGGTGAAGTCCTTTATTAATGATGCCTTGAAATAAGTCGTACTTTGTCTTTTAGAGCAAATAAAAGGGTACTTAATTGTGCCCTTTTTTTATTGTGCGTACTAAAAGCAGTTTATAATATTGACCATGCGTTCACTGAATTAAGGGTTGTGTACGCAAAAATAGCGCTACGAGGATGGGGTATGCATTATTTATTATGGCTAATGGTGTTATTTGTATTATCTGCGTGTACCGCGCCACCGCAAGATGATGGTAATACTAGAAAGGCGCCCGTCGTTACACCAAAAGCCAAAAGTGGAGTCTTACTTCCAGATGAGGTAAAACCTTTACCAAAGGG
>JAEMQD010000013.1:0-58670 GCA_022759035.1 Thiotrichales bacterium | reverse complement strand
ACCTTTACCAAAGGGTGGTGGTTTGTTGTCATTGCCAGCAGATTGGACGGTCATAGATCCTAAATCGCTACTGGAGAAAGTAGAATATAAGCCAAGTGCGGGCGGTGTGTTATTAACATTACATAAAAACGCATCATTAGAACTCATTTCGGCTGAAGATGCAGAACATCATAGCTACTATAAAGGGCGATTAAATGACGCACATGTCGTTGCTTTGCCTGCGAGCGGTACGTCTATTTTGGTTGTCTTTAGTAATCGACAAAATGCACGTTCTTCTGTGTTGTTAAAGTATCGCTAATTAGCCGTGTAGTGAATCTGTAAAATTAAAGAATACAATAAGTAAGGGTCGATAATGGCACATAAAATTGCCTTGGTGGGCGTGAATGGTCGAATGGGAAGGGCTTTAGTTCAAGCTGTTCAAGAAGATGCAAAGTCTGTTTTATCGGCGGCATTTGTTAGAAGAGGCTCAACTTTGGTGGGTGCAGATGCTGGTGAAGTTACGGGTTTTGGTCGTGTCAATGTGGCGTTGACCGATCGCTTTAGCACCGAAAATATGGATGTATTGATCGACTTTACGCGTCCTGAAGCAAGTATGGATTATATTGCTGCTTGCGTAGCAGCGAAGAAGCCGATTGTTATCGGTACGACAGGCTTCTCGGCAAGTGAGTTAGCTGTCATGTCAGAAGCTGCTAAGGTTATTCCAATTGTTTTTGCACCAAACTTTAGTGTAGGGGTGAATTTGCTGTTGGGTTTGGTTGCGCAGGCAGCGAAAGTACTAACAGATTACGATATTGAAGTGATTGAGGCGCATCATCGTTACAAAGTAGATGCTCCTTCTGGTACCGCGCTGCGCTTAGGACAGGCCGCTGCTGATGCTTTAGGTTGGAAATTGGAAGATTGTGCGGTTTATGGTCGCGAAGGCATTACGGGCGAGCGACCAGCTAATCAAATTGGTTTTGCTACTGTGCGTGGTGGTGACGTGGTTGGTGATCATACGGTGTTGTTTGCTGGTTTGGGTGAGCGCGTCGAATTAACCCATAAAGCCTCCTCTCGCTTAACTTTTGCTCAAGGCGCTGTACGTGCTGCGCATTGGCTGCAAGGCCGAAATGCAGGCCTTTATGATATGCAAGATGTCTTAGGACTGCGTTAAATAGCCTAGACAAATTGATCATTTTTAAGGTATGATGACACAAATTAGCGGAGTACTAAGGCGTGTTGACAACAACGGGTCAAAAAATGAATTAAGAAAAAACGGAGTTGGCTCTGCCTTCTCCGTTTTTTTGTATCCGCCGTTTCATAAGTAAGGTAAATCAGGTTAACGAGATAGGGAAGTGGGTAGATGAAAGCATTACTGGCATTAGAAGATGGCAGTTTGTTCTGGGGTGAGTCAATTGGTGCCGCAGGAGAAACCGTAGGTGAGGTTGTATTCAATACCTCAATGACTGGTTATCAAGAGATTTTGACTGATCCGTCTTATTTTCGTCAACTTGTAACACTGACTTATCCGCATATTGGTAACGTTGGCGTGAATGACGAGGACTGTGAGAGTAAAGGCGTTATGGCCAGCGGGTTGATTATTCGTGACTTGCCTTTACTGCATTCAAGCTTCCGTGCCAAAGCTTCGTTAGCCGATTATCTTGTACAGCAAAATGTTGTTGCTATTGCCGACATAGACACGCGGGAATTAACCCGTGTGTTGCGTGAGAAGGGCGCACAAAATGGTGTTATTGTGGCGGCTGACAATATTGATGCTGATGCAGCAGTTGCTAAAGCAAAAGCCTTTGCTGGTTTAAATGGTATGGATTTAGCCATTGAGGTAACAACAAAAAACACCTATACCTTCCGCGAAGGCGAGTGGTCGCTTAATAATGGCTTTCAGACTATATCGGATAATGCATTGCCTTATCATGTCGTTGCTTATGATTACGGTGTTAAAACCAATATTTTACGTATGCTTACGCAACGCGGTTGCCGTCTAACCATTGTGCCAGCAGATACGCCCGCACAAGCAGTGATCGCGATGAATCCAGATGGCATTTTCCTGTCAAACGGTCCTGGCGATCCTGCGGCTTGCCATTATGCGATTGAGGCGATTGCTGAACATATTCAAGGTGAAACGCCTATTTATGGTATTTGTTTAGGACATCAGTTGTTGGCTTTGGCTGCGGGCGCAAAAACATTAAAAATGAAGTTTGGGCATCATGGCGGCAACCATCCTGTGCAAGACATGCGCAGCGGAAAAGTACTGATTACAGCACAAAATCATGGTTTCGCAGTAGATGAAGCCAGTTTGCCATCGGGTGTTGAAGCGACACATCGTTCTTTATTTGATCAGTCAAATCAGGGTATTCGTTTCACAAATAAGCCATTTTTTAGTTTTCAGGGACACCCTGAAGCCAGTCCAGGTCCGCACGATTTAGCTTACCTGTTTGACGAATTTATCGCCAACATGGCCGCGCGCCGCGCTTAAGCTAAAAGAATAAGGAAGAGAGTAATGCCTAAAAGAACAGATATAAAAAGCGTATTAATTATTGGTGCGGGTCCTATTGTTATTGGCCAAGCCTGTGAGTTTGACTATTCTGGTGCGCAAGCGTGTAAAGCGCTAAGAGAAGAAGGTTATCGTGTGGTGTTGGTGAATTCTAACCCTGCGACGATTATGACCGATCCAAACATGGCAGATGCTACCTATATTGAACCGATTACGTGGCAAACTGTCGAGCGTATTATCGCGAAAGAACGTCCAGATGCGCTTCTGCCAACGATGGGGGGGCAGACTGCACTAAATTGCGCTTTAGATTTATGGCATCACGGTGTGCTCGAAAAATACAAAGTCGAGTTGATTGGTGCCAAGCCAGAGGCGATTGATAAAGGTGAAGACCGTGAAAAATTCCGTCAAGCCATGGTTAAAATTGGCATTGATGTCCCTGATTCTGGTGTGGCGCATAGCTTAGAAGAAGCATGGGCGATTCAGCAGCGCGTTGGTTTTCCAACAGTTATTCGTCCTTCGTTTACTTTAGGTGGTACAGGTGGCGGCATCGCTTACAATAAAGATGAGTTTGAACAAATTTGTAAGCACGGCTTATACATGTCACCAACCAACGAGTTGTTGATTGAAGAGTCTATTTTGGGCTGGAAAGAGTACGAAATGGAAGTCGTACGCGACACCAAGGATAACTGTATTATTGTCTGTTCCATCGAAAACTTGGATCCGATGGGGGTGCATACAGGGGACTCAATTACCATTGCGCCAGCACAAACCCTAACAGACAAAGAATATCAAATCATGCGGAATGCCTCGATTGCTATTTTGCGAGAAATTGGCGTTGAAACGGGTGGTTCAAATGTGCAGTTTGCGATTAATCCAGCCGATGGTCGAATGATTGTTATTGAAATGAATCCTCGTGTCTCACGTTCATCTGCTTTAGCTTCTAAAGCAACAGGATTCCCAATCGCAAAAATCGCTGCCAAGTTGGCAGTAGGTTATACCTTAGACGAGTTGACGAATGACATTACTGGTGGTTTAACACCAGCATCGTTTGAACCTTCTATTGATTATGTGGTTACTAAAATTCCACGTTTCACCTTTGAGAAGTTCCCACAAGCCGAACCTCGTTTATCGACACAAATGAAATCGGTTGGCGAAGTCATGGCAATGGGGCGTACGTTTCAAGAGTCACTACAAAAAGCGATTCGCGGTTTAGAAACAGGAAAAACTGGCTTAGATCCGATGTTGGATTTGGCCACGATGGAAGATAAAACAGTACGCGATATTTTGCGTCATGAATTGCGCTCTCCAGGACCTGACCGTTTGTGGTATGTTGCCGATGCTTTCCGTTTTGGCTGGTCTTTGGAAGAAGTGTTTGACGTTTCAGCGATTGATCCTTGGTTCTTAGCGCAAATTCAAGACCTTGTGCGTGAAGAGGAAGGTGTTCGTAGTGGTGGGTTAGATGCGTTAGACAAAGATCGCATGTTGAAGTTAAAACGTAAAGGCTTCTCTGATATGCGTTTGGCTAAATTACTCAACACTGACAGTCATTTCCTACGTAAGTTTAGACACACTTTAGGTGTGAAACCTGTTTACAAACGCGTAGATACTTGTGCAGCTGAATTTGCTACTAACACCGCTTATTTATATTCAACTTATGAACAAGTGTGCGAAGCAGCGCCAACCAATAAACGCAAAATCATGATTTTGGGTGGTGGTCCAAACCGTATCGGTCAAGGGATTGAGTTTGATTATTGCTGTGTGCATGCGGCGATGGCGTTGCGCGAGGATGGCTTTGAAACCATTATGGTTAACTGTAACCCAGAGACAGTGTCTACTGACTACGACACATCAGATCGCTTGTACTTTGAGCCACTTACGTTGGAAGATGTGCTTGAAGTGGTTGCCGTTGAAAAGCCAGAAGGGGTGATTGTTCAGTATGGTGGACAAACGCCATTGAAGCTGTCGCGAGAGCTGGAAGCGGCAGGTGTGCCAATTATTGGTACCTCTCCAGACTCTATTGACTTGGCGGAAGATCGTGAACGTTTCCAAAAATTGTTGCAAGACTTAGGGCTGCGTCAGCCAGCGAATCGTACTGCGCGCACGCCAGAACAAGCATTGACTCTGGCAGTAGAAATTGGTTATCCATTAGTTGTTCGCCCATCTTATGTTTTAGGTGGTCGCGCGATGGAAATTGTGTATAGCGAGAAAGATTTGTCGCGTTATATGCGAGAAGCTGTGCAAGTTTCTAACGATTCGCCAGTGTTGCTCGACCGCTTTTTGGATGATGCCATTGAGTTGGACGTTGATGCTATTTGTGATGGCGATCAGGTTGTTATTGGCGGTATTATGGAACATATTGAGCAGGCAGGCATTCACTCAGGTGACTCTGCGTGCTCATTGCCGCCTTATACTGTTCCTGCGCATATTCAAGACGAAATTCGTCGTCAGACAGTAGCCATGGCTGTTGCGCTTAAAGTCCGAGGCTTAATGAACGTGCAGTTTGCGGTTAAAGGCGAGGATATTTATGTGCTTGAAGTTAACCCACGTGCTTCGCGCACTGTGCCATTCGTTTCTAAGGCAATTGGTGAGCCATTAGCTAAAATTGCTGCGCGGGTTATGGCAGGGCGTAAATTAGCAGAACAAAAATTTACTAAAGAAATTATTCCAAGCCATGTGTCTGTTAAAGAAGTTGTCTTCCCATTTATTAAGTTTGGTGGCGTCGATCCTATCCTCGGCCCAGAGATGAAGTCGACTGGTGAGGTAATGGGTATCGGTGAAAATTTTGCGCAAGCTTTTGCTAAAGGCTTATTGGCAGCAGGAACGGTATTGCCAACTGGTGGCAAAGCCTTTATTTCAGTTCGTCAAGCCGATCGTTCGGCTGCTGTCGATGTTGCTAAAATGCTCATCGCGCGCGGGTTTGAAATTGTGGCAACGCGTGGCACCTCAAAAACCTTAACAGAAGCAAATATTGCGCATAGTGTGGTAAATAAGGTCACAGAGGGTCGTCCTAACATCGTTGATATGATTAAAAACGATGAAATTGCCTTAATTGTTAATACCTCTGATGGTGCAATGGGTGTTGCAGATTCATTCTCTATTCGTCGCGAAGCGCTAATGCACCGCGTAGCCTACACAACAACGGTAGCTGGGGCTGAGGCGATGGCGATGGCGATGGATTATGCGAATGCACAACCTGTTTACTGTATTCAAGATTTAGCTTAATACGTTTTATTTAATCTGTTGAGGCCGCATCTGGTTTTGGATGCGGCTTCTGTTTTATGCATGAAAGGAGTTTCTGTTATGAGTACACGTCCTCCCATTACTGCAGCAGGTGCAGAGCATTTGCGCAATGAATTAACAAAATTAAAAAATGTTGAACGTCCTCGTATTGCGGAAGCGATTGCCGAGGCGCGTGCACATGGTGATTTAAAAGAAAATGCTGAATATCATGCGGCGCGTGATCAGCAAGGATTACTTGAAGCACGTATTCGTCATATTGAATCGGTATTGTCGCATGCTCAGGTCATCGATCTTTCAACCATTCAAGCCCATGGAAAAATTGTATTTGGCGCAACCGTTGAATTGTTGAATGTTGAAAATGAAGATACGGTTATTTACCAAATTGTTGGTGACGAAGAAGCCGACTTAAATCAGAATAAGATATCCATTAATTCGCCTATTGCGCGTGCTTTGATTGGCAAAGAAGAGGGCGATGAAGTTGTGGTAAAAGCACCGAGTGGTGATATTGATTACGAGATTCTTAGCATCAGCTATGCTTAATTTATTGCAGGCAGCACAACAAGCGATAGAAAAATGCCGTGGCGACCGATTGGTCGCCACGTTTTTTTCATCATCGCTCGATTGGTTTACCCAGCCATGGTATGTTATTGCGATTGGTAAAGCGGCTGGCGCGATGACCGCGGGTGCTTTATCTCAAGGAAAAACGTCGTTAGTTTCTGGCTTAGTCGTCGCTAAACAGGGAAGCCAGCTTTGGTTTAATGATGACCGCATTCAAGTATATTATTCGGCGCACCCTGTGCCAGATGAAACAAGCTTTATTGCAGGTGATGCACTTGTGTCATTTGTTCATGCCTTGCCTGATCACGCGCGTGTTTTGTTTTTATTATCAGGGGGCGCTTCGTCGCTTGTTGAGGTGTTGCCTGAAAATTGGACACAAGATACTTGGCAACAGCAAACAAAAACGTGGTTGGCTTCTGGTTGGGATATTCAACGTATTAATGCGCAGAGAAAGTCTTGGTCTCTTATTAAAGGGGGTAAATTGCTGGATTATTTTCCAGCATCTGCCAGCGTGTTACAGCTGATTATTTCTGATGTTGCAGACGATAATTTGGATGTCGTTGGTTCAGGACTCATTGCTACGCAACCTGAAGATAAGCGCGTTGAGCGTTACTGCCTTGCAAATAATCGTTATTTGTTAAATGAGATTAGTCAGCAAGTGACTAATCTCGTTGTTCATATTGCGTATGTTGTGGATGAAGTTAGTCTATTAGCGCAAAAAATTGTCGAGCAAGCACAGCCTAACACCGTCATGGCATGGGGCGGTGAACCCGTTGTTCTGTTGCCATTACAAGCAGGTAAAGGTGGACGAATGCAACATTTAGCTTTATACGTTGCTTGGTTATTGCGCAATGTGACGTTCGACTGGTCCTTTTTAGCGATTGGTTCGGATGGCTCTGATGGTGCAACAGATGATGCCGGCGCACTTGTGGATCAGAATAGCATTCAGCGTGCTATAAGCTTAGGTTGGGATATCGAGCAGGCGCTGAATAACTATGCAGCAAGTGACGTATTATCAGATATTGATGCATTGGTTTATACTGGCGATACAGGCACCAATGTGAATGATCTGATGTTGTTATCATGCGAAGGGAAGTGGTAATGCAATCTGTTTATCAACGTTGTTATGATGTGCTCATGCATTCAGATATTGAGCGCAAGGCCTCTGATGTATTTCAGTTGTTAAATGATTGGCGAGAAGGTAAATTAAACCAATCAGCTTTACCTGTCGTTGCCATTGTTCAGCCAGGCAGACCCGATAAACCTGTGCTGGTTCATCCTAAAGCACTTAAAGCACGCGGTTTAGGAAGTGCCGATGGACGTGCTAGTTTATTGCACGCTATTGCACACATTGAGTTTAATGCGATTAATCTTGCGCTAGATGCTGCTTATCGCTTTCAAGAAATGCCAGCGCAATTTGTCGACGACTGGCTTCGCGTTGCTGCGGAAGAGGCTTATCATTTTCAGTTGCTTCGCGAGCAGTTAGCGCGTTATGGTTATGACTATGGTGACTTTCCTGCGCATAATGGATTGTGGGAAACAACGCATGAAACGGATTTTGATGTATTGGCGCGTATGGCTTTAGTGCCAAGAACCTTAGAAGCAAGAGGGTTGGATGTTACCCCAGAAATGATGCGAAAGTTGCGTGCGGTTGGTGAGACGCAAGCGGTTTCTGTCTTGCATATTTTACTGCGTGATGAGGTTGGCCATGTTGCTGTTGGCACTTATTGGTTCTCGTGGCTATGTAAACAGCGTGGTTTAGATCGTTTTGATACGTTTAAATCATTGATAGGCCTGCATCTGAAAGGGAGCTTAAAGCCACCTTTTAATATAGAAGCCAGACGAGAGGCTGGCTTTTCTGAAGAAGAGCTGGCGTGGTTACAGGCGATTAAATCGTAGCCGTCATATCCGACACGTCTTCTTTGCGTATGCGGATGGTATTGCGTAGCAAGTTAAAGAGAATCTGCTCAGCATTGTCTGCATGATTTGTTTCGATGGTTTTTGTGCGAGAGCAAAGTAAATTGATATGAATCCGTCGCAACTGTGATGAGCCGTCGGTCAAATGCTCTTCATCAACACCGCAGATGCTTGCATAGGGGATAATGCTGTTTTCGACGCTATCAGTAAGTTCATTGTGAATATTAATGTAGTGTGTTTTGAAAACAATAGACATACTGCCACCACGACCACACAATAAAGGAAAACTTGGAAAATCCATACCCTTACACCTCTTGCGCAAATAATGAAAAGCCTCGTTTAACGAGGCTGTTTTAAAGTTAATGTGCTTTTAATTTCTCTTTGTATTTCAGCACTTGACGATCTAATTTATCTGTCATGGCGTCAATTGCTGCATACATGTCAGCATCTTCTGCTTCTGCGTGAAAGTCGTGTCCAGAAGCGTGAAGGTTAGCACTTGCTTTCTGAACTTTGTTGTCTACTTCCAGCGTTAAGCTAATATTAATGGCTTGATCAAAATGACGTTTAATGCGTGTCAACTTCTCATTACAATAGTCATGTAATGCGGCGGTCACTTCAACATGGTGTCCTGTGATTTTTACTTGCATAGTCATTTTCTCCTTGTTATTTGACTCGATCGTAGGTGGTTAGAATTTACTAACTAACGCAGCGCTAACGCCGGCTATTTGTCGTACCAATTCACCTGCATAGATGGGTTTTGCTCACCATACAGTTTGATTTAATCACGCTATAGGTGGTTATGTCCAGTAGCCAGCCGATAAATTCTGTATTTTTTATAGTCCTGTACCATAGTTCTCGCCAAGATAAGCCTGAATGACTTCAGGATTGGCAAGTAATTCATTGGGTGTGCCTTGCGCTAAAATGTGTCCTTCAGAAAGGATATATGCACGATCAACAACAGCGAGTGTTTCGCGTACATTATGATCGGTAATCAGGATGCCGATACCGCTCTCTTTTAATTGAAGGATAATTTTTTGGATGTCGGCAACCGCAATAGGGTCAACGCCAGCAAAGGGTTCGTCTAGTAATAAAAAATGCGGGTTGATCGCTAAAGCACGAGCAATTTCTACACGTCTTCTTTCCCCGCCAGATAAAGACTGTCCTAAACTGTCACGAATATGCGTAATCGCTAGGGCTTCCAATAGGGTTTCCATGCGGTCTTGGCGTTGTGGTAGTGTAAGTTCTGGTTGCATTTCAAGAATGGCCATAATATTGTCACTAACCGTCATTCGTCTAAAAATAGAGGCTTCTTGTGGTAAATAACCAACGCCCAATTTGGCGCGCTTATGCATGGGAAGTTGGGTAATGTCTTGATCATTGAGTAAAATCTTACCGCTGTCTGCTGCAATTAGTCCGGTCATCATATAAAAGGTAG
The DNA here is from genome assembly GCA_022759035.1 of Thiotrichales bacterium. Taxonomy (GTDB): domain Bacteria; phylum Pseudomonadota; class Gammaproteobacteria; order Thiomicrospirales; family Thiomicrospiraceae. The sequence continues at coordinate 49,032 of JAEMQD010000013.1, read as the reverse complement.
TGGTTTTTCCTGCACCATTTGGTCCAAGCAACCCAATGACTTCACCGCTCGATAGAGAAAAACTGGCGTTTTTTACAACCGCGCGTTTACGATAACTTTTAGCAAGATTGCTAGCGCTGAAATGGTGCACCTTTGCTGTCTCAGTCATACAATTACCTAATTTATTCTGGCTGAATGGTCATTTTAACGCGACCACTTTGCTGGCTGCCATTCGCCTCAAACGTTTCATCTTTATTGTGAATAATAATTTTATCGGCATGAATTTGATTGCCATTATCCATAATCATAAAAGCGTTATCGAGCAACGTAACGGTGTCTTGGTCTTGGTTAAAAATGATTTGTTTTGCTTCGCCATTAACCCATTGTTGTTTTTTAGGGAGATAGTCTTTAAATTTGGCCAAATTTCCAGACATGATCGCTTGTTGTAGCTTATCACCTGGGTGAATAAGCTTGAGCGTTTGTCCTTGGATTGTTAATTTGTTTCTTTCCAAGAAAACATTGCCTTTGTATTCACTTTGTCCGCCTTTTGTTTGGCTAATGAGTTGATCAGCACTAACATTGATGGGATACACCTTGTTTGTTTCTGTATTTTTTTGTGGCGGCGTGTTTTTTTCTGCGCTTGTAGGTGCGCGACTTGTCTGCACAGTGGTTTTTTCCTGTGTTGTTTTTGATGTGGCCTGTGCGTTGCTGGTAACGCACAACAAAAGAGTCACCAATAAAATGGCGAATTTATTGCCAATGGGATTGTACGTGCTGGGTAAATTCATACCATCCTTCTTCATAATTGCCAATGAGGCTATCTGCTTGTATTTGTTGTTGTTGATCGGTCATTAAAATCTCGCTAGGACTATTCAACTTGTGTTGTTTAATATCCATAATCAATTGTTCTGTTGTGAATACGCGAGTTGGTTTGTCAAGCGCTGCTTGCTGCAACGTGACTTGCTTATTTAAGATAAATTGATCGCCCTGTAGTATGGCTGTCAGGCTATCCCCCATAACGGACTGATTACCCGTGTTGCCCACTAAGTGAAATGGCGTAAATTGTGTGCTATCGGTTGCTTCATCATAGTGCAGCGCGTCGGAACCTAGTCTAAATTTCTTTTCTGGTGTATTTCTATCAATCATAACGCCAGTTGTTCGGGTCATATCGATACTCAAACTGGTTTTTTGTGCAACAAACGTAGCACCTTGTTGTCGATAAGGTAAGTAGACAATTGCCACAACCGCTAAGCTTAATAACAGAATGAATATGGATTTAATCATAACTGTCAGAAGTGCTAACGAGCATAATCGTTCATGATGGTTTCTAGCTTACCTTGTATGTGCAAGATGGTATCGCAAACTTCTCTGGCAGCGCCTTCGCCCCCTCTTTGCTCGGTAATGCAGTGCGCGTGATTTTTTGCGATGGGTTGCGCATTAGCGACGGCGATAGCAACACCACAACGGCGCATCACAGCAATATCTAAGCTATCATCGCCAACATAACAAACATGGTTAGCAGAAATGCCTAGCTCTGTTAGTAGTGTATTAAATGCTACGAGCTTGTCTCGTGCGCCTTGAAATAAGTACACAATACCTAAATCATGCATGCGTTTAGCCACGAGTTCTGATTTGCGCGCAGTGATGATTGCGATGGGGATGCCTGCTTGTTGCAGTTGCTTCATTCCGTGTCCATCATGGGCGTGAAATGCCTTAAATTCATTGCCATGATTGTCATAATAAAGTCTGCCATCGGTTAGTACACCATCGACATCAAATATAACTAAGCGAATTTCTTGGAAACGCGCTAATAATGCTGAATCGGTAATAACCATGAAATTCTCTAAAATAGTAATTAAACGCGCTAATGATAGAAGAAAATAGCCAGTTTGAGAACTGAAATTAAAAGAAACACATCGCTTTTTACTATGTCGAGGCAATATGAGATAAAATTAGCGGCTATGTGATGCAATGTCTAATAAAATTAAGATTTCGTACTAGTTAAATGACAAAACAACAAGAAATAAATCACCGTTGGATTGGGGTTGCTGCCTGTGATTGGACGGCATCTTCGCTGCTAACCGATTTTTATACGGAAGAAGTGCCGTCCGAATGGTATCTAACTTGGTATGCTAATTTGGCAATGGCGGTGGTACTACCTCCAGCACGTTGGCAACCAGCGACTCCCGTGATTGTGGCAGACTGGTTGGATCAAATTCAAGAAAATTTTTGGTTTTATTTGTTGTGCGAGACAGCAGAACAAGTGGCGCAAGCCGCTGATTTGATTTACTTGTTTAGAGGAAAGTGTGGTGGTTTGGTTTTGCCACTTTCTCTCGTTGATTTCGCAGCCAATATTCCCGTTGACGTGCTTTATCTAGGTAGGGAAGTTTTGTTATATCGTGCAGAAAATCTTCGAGAGGGAAGGAAGCAAATTATTGCCTGGCTAGAACAAGGTGACGTTGCGCAGCACGGTCTTATTTTGTTAGATGACGCTGTCGCCTATCAGATTAAAGAAGTGCAAATGATGTTGACGCTAATAGGTGAAAATAGTGATAAGTAATAGCATGATCAAAATAGAGTCGCTTAGTTTTAGGCGCGGTGATCGTATCATTTTTGATGGCGTTAATATTGACATACCCCGCGGTAAAGTGACTGCGATTATGGGGCCTTCTGGTACGGGAAAAACGACATTATTGAAATTGATTAGTGCACAGTTGTCGCCAACGCAAGGGCGTGTATTCGTTGACGGACAAGATATGCATTTGTTACCACGCAAGTCATTATTTGCGATGCGTAAGCGTATGGGAATGTTGTTTCAAAGTGGTGCGTTACTGACAGACTTGTCGGTATTTGACAATATCGCTTTACCCTTGCGAGAACACACGCAATTATCTGAAACGGCGATTCGTCAGTTGGTGTTGATGAAGTTAGAGGCTGTAGGGTTGCGTGGCGCAATTGATTTGATGCCTTCGGAGTTGTCAGGTGGTATGGGGCGACGTGTGGCCTTGGCTCGTGCAGTAGCCTTAGATCCGCAAATGATTTTTTATGATGAGCCTTTTGCAGGCCAAGATCCGATCACAATGGGTGTGCTGGTGCGCTTAATTCGTACGTTAAATGATGCTATGGGATTGACCAGTGTGGTCGTAACACATGATGTTGATGAAGTGCTGTCAATTGCTGATTATGCTGTTGTACTTTCAGAAGGTCGCGTTGTTAGTGCAGGTTCTGCTGAAGCACTGCGTCAGTCGTCGGATCCTTGGGTGCAGCAGTTTATTCGTGGTGAGGCTGATGGTCCTGTACCATTTCATTATCCAGCGGGCGATTACCAAGCGCAATTATTAGGAGTTTCTCAATAATGCCAGAAGTTGTTATGCGTTGGATTATTGAACTTGGCGAGCGCTTTATGGCGATTGCGCGCGCGTTTGGTTTAGGTTGGTTCTTTGTTGTCGGTTTAATGGTTGCTTTGCCTTCTGCATTATTTCGCATAAGTGCTTGGGTACGGCAACTGTATTTTTCTGGTGTTTTTTCGCTGCTCATTATTATGGTTGCGGGCTTCTTTGTTGGCATGGTATTGGCCTTACAGGCGTATAACATTCTTGTGACTTTTAATGCCTCAGAAACTGTTGGTGAAATGGTGGCGTTAAGTTTGTTGCGTGAGTTAGGTCCAGTCGTTGCTGCTTTATTGTTTGCTGGGCGCGCGGGTTCGGCGCTGACCGCTGAAATAGGGCTAATGAAATCTACTGAGCAACTCTCTGCGTTAGAAATGATGGGGCTAGATCCTGTTATTCGAGTTTTTGCACCACGCTTTATTGCTGTCGTTTTTTCTCTGCCAATGTTAACCATGTTGTTTAATATGATGGGGATTATCGGCGGTTATCTTGTTGGCGTTGAGGCGCTGGGTATTGATGATGGTGCTTTTTGGGGGCAAATTCAGGCATCAGTCAATTGGGATAAAGATGTTGTTAACAGCATGATCAAGGCATTGGTTTTTGCTGTTGTTATTGGTTTTATCGCCTTGTTTCAGGGGGCGCATGCTGTACCAACAGCCGAAGGGGTGAGTTTAGCAACCACACGTACAGTGGTACATAGCTCGTTAGCAGTGCTAGGGCTTGATTTTGTATTAACCGCATTGATGTTTGATTAACAGGGAAAAGACATGCAAGCAAGTAAAAAAATGGAATTTTTTGTCGGATTAATGGTGTTAATGGCATTATTAGCTGGCTTGTTTATGGCTGTTAAAGTGAGTAATTTTGGACGACTTGCTGGTATGCAGGACAGTGCAAGTTATCCTATTACGGCTGTTTTTTCAGATATTGGTGGTTTAAAGCCACGTGCCAAAGTGACAATGGGCGGTGTTGTTGTGGGTAGGGTTAATCGTATCCAATTAGACACAACCACTTTTAAAGCGGTTGTTACGATTGATATGGATAGTCGGTTTAATCAAATACCGAGCGATTCTTCGGCGAGTATTTTGACGGCAGGGTTGCTGGGTGATCAATATATTGGTATTGAACCAGGTAGTGATGATAGTGTTTTATCTGCTGGTAATCGTATTGAACATACACAACCTGCTATGGTTTTAGAAAAACTTATTGGTCAATTTTTAGTGAAATTATCAGAAAAATAACACAATCAGAAGGAAATAAGTCATGTTTAAATGGTTCGTTGGGGCTTTTTTAGGTTTGGCAGTCTTGCAGTCGGCAGCAGCCATGATTGCTGAAAAAGACCCAGTTGTTCAAGCAAAAAAAGTGGCTGAACAGTTGATTGGTCGATTGGATGCAGAAAGAACACAGCTAGAGGCAAGTAATGACCGTATTAACGCCCTAGCAAATGAGCTGGTTTTTCCTTATGTTGATATTACAAAAATGGCTCGTTTTGCGATGGGGGCAAACTGGCGCTCGGCAACGCCAGAGCAACAGCAAACCTTTACTGATTTGTTTAAGCGCATTTTACTGAATAGTTATGCAAAAAGTTTTTTGAAGTTGCAAATAGATCGCATTGACTTTGGTGCAAGTAGGGCAGGTGCAAGCGGTAAAGACGTAGAGATTCCTGCCACAGTTTTTGAAAAAACGGGTACGAGTGTTCCTGTTATTTTTCGGCTATTGCCTTCGGGAGACAGCTGGAAAATTTATGATCTTGAAGTGCAGGGAATCAGTCTATTGTTGAACTATCGTAGTGTCTATGCAACCGAAATTGATCAGAAAGGTTTGCCAGCAGTTTTAGAACAAATGAAGGTACAAGCAAATGCCATTTGATGTTGCTTGGCAACGAGATGACCATGTGCTGTCATTGTCTGGTCATTGGATGCATGATGCCGTTGCTTCAGTAGCGTCAAAAGTGGATATACAAGGTTTGACTTGCATAAATGTGCAGGGTGTTTCTGGTTTAGATAGTTCGTTTATGACATTGTTACTGCGTTTATTGGCAAATAATCAGACCTTGTCTTTAATTGGTGTTTCAATAGAGATGATGGCCTTGATGAAGTTGTACGGTATAGATTCATTTTTTCAAATTGAGAATCGTTGTGAGTCATAATATTGCTATTGAAATACAAACGTTAAGCAAGTCTTATGGTGACATGAAGGCGCTTGATCAAGTTTCACTGCAGATTCCTAAAGGGAGTTTTTTTGCGCTGCTTGGACCAAATGGCGCAGGAAAATCGACATTAATTGGCGTTTTGTCTGGCCTTATTAACGCGGACGCTGGCAGCGTTAAAATTCTTGGTCATGATGTAGTGACTGATTATGCTGCGGCAAGAAGACTGATTGGGTTGGTACCACAAGAATTAATTGATGAACCTTTTTTTAGTATTCTCGATTTGTTACGTATTCAGGCTGGATATTTTGGTTTGGGAAAAGCGCAATGGCCTTGGATTGATACCTTATTACAAAAACTTGGGTTATGGGATAAAAAAGATGCTGGTATGCCAGCACTTTCTGGTGGTATGAAGCGCCGTGTATTAATTGCTTTGGCATTAGTACACAAACCTTCGGTATTGGTTTTAGATGAGCCAACAGCAGGTGTTGATATTGAATTGCGTTTGGGACTATGGGCGTTTATTCGCGAACTACATGCTGAAGGCATGACAATTATTCTCACAACGCATTATTTAGAAGAAGCCGAGCAATTGTGCGAGCAGGTTGCGATTTTGCGTGAAGGAAAAATATTGGCTCTGTCTTCAACGCAGGCATTACTTGCGTCGCATCCTTGGGAATATGTTGAAGTAACATTGGCGGTCGCTGCCGCGACTTTGCCAGACATGTTGCAACAAGCGTTACATCGTAGACAAGGTAATAAGTTGGTGTTGCGTTTGCCAAGAGGGCAACAACGTGCCGAAATTGCTTCTGCTATCCAAGAAGCTGGATTATTATTGACCGAGATGCGTCAAGTCGAAGCTAGCTTAGAGGATGTTTTTAGAGTATTAACACGTTCTGGATCAGAGTTATGAGACGTTATTTAGGGTTTATGACATTATGTCATAAAGAAATTAAGCGCTTTATGAGTGTTTCGATTCAGACTGTTTTTGCCCCTTTGGTTTCAACCTTGTTGTATTTGCTCATTTTTGGACAGGTAATGCAAACGGGAGATTCTGGCTTTGATGGTTTGGCCTATCATCAATTTCTCTTGCCGGGTTTAATGATGATGGCGATGTTGCAAAATGCTTTTTCTAATAGCTCGTCTAGCTTAATTCAGTCCAAAATGTACGGAAATTTGGATTTGCTTTTACTCAGTCCTTTGTCTCCTGCTGCGATTTTTTCTGCTTTTGTCGTTGGCGCTGTGGTGCGAGGAATTATGGTTGGCTTTGCTATTGGTATTGTGGGTAGCTTGTGGGTCGCTATGCCAGTAATGCATGTGGTATGGCTAATGGTCTTTACCCTTTTAACGACGATGGTTATGGGTGCTTTAGGGTTTTTGGCTGGTCTTTGGGCAGCAAAGTATGATCAATTGGCTGCTTTTCAGAACTTTGTTATTTTGCCATTAACTTTTTTAAGTGGTGTTTTTTATTCTGTCTCTGTGCTGCCGCCTGTTTGGCAGCAAGCAACGTGGTTTAATCCGTTTTTTTATATGGTGGATGGTTTTCGCTTTGGCATTTTAGGTGTTTCTGATGTTTCCCCTTGGCTAAGTTTTGCCATTACATTAGGTTTTATGTTGTTGTTGTCTATCGTGACGATTACGTTATTGACTCGCGGCTGGAAAATACGTCGCTAATATCGTGATTGAATGATTTAAAAAAGTTGGAATGAGTTATGACAGAAAATGAAGTCGTTATGCGTATTCGAGCGGCTTTGCCCGATGCACAAATCAGTGTTTCTGGTGAAGATTGCCACTTGACCCTGACGATTGTAAGCGATGCTTTTTTAGGAAAAGGGTTATTAATGCGCCATCGTAGCATTCAAGGTTTATTTAAAGATGAGCTTGAATCGGGAAGTTTACATGCATTATCGTTAATTACACGTACCTTTGAAGAAGCAGAAAAAGCAGCTGGAGCGACTAACTAATGGATACTTTATTAATTCAAGGTGGCGTACCACTTTCTGGAGAGTTAGATATTTCTGGTGCTAAAAATGCGGTATTACCGATTATTGTCGCCTCCTTATTGGCAGAAGATGTTGTTATGTTGAATAACATTCCGCATTTACGTGATGTCACAACGACTATTGAATTGTTAGCGACAATGGGCGCTGGTATTACAGTTGATGAAAAGCTATCGCTTGAAATTGATCCAACAACGATAAATCAGTTTGAAGTGCCCTATGAGTTGGTTAAAACAATGCGCGCTTCGGTGCTGGTGCTGGGCCCCCTGTTAACAAAGTATGGTGAAGCACGTGTTTCGTTGCCTGGTGGGTGCGCCATTGGCTCTCGTCCTGTGAATATCCATTTGGATGGATTGCGTGCAATGGGTGCGGATATTCGTGTTGAGAAAGGTTTTATTGTTGCACGAGCAGAGCGTTTGCATGGTGCACATATCTATATGGATGTTGTCACCGTTACTGGTACAGAAAACCTATTAATGGCTGCTGTTTTGGCGCAGGGTGTAACTGTGTTAGAAAATGCAGCAAGAGAACCAGAAGTTAATGATTTAGCCAATTTTCTAAACGCGATGGGTGCGCAAATTGAAGGGATTGGATCGTCGACCTTGCGTATTACGGGAGTTGAGAAGTTGACTGGAATAACTTATACCGTTATTCCAGATCGCATTGAAGCCGGAACTTATTTGGCTGCTGCTGCCGTAACGCAAGGGGACATTACCTTACGTAAAGTTGAACCATTGCATTTAGAATCGGTGTTGTTGAAATTTGAAGAAGCGGGTGCATTACTTGATGTTGGTCGTGACTGGATTCGTTTAGATATGCGTAATCGCACCTTAAAACCAGTTAATATCGTGACAATGCCTTATCCTGCTTTCCCTACTGATATGCAAGCTCAGTTTTTGGTTATGAATGCCTTGGCTAAGGGCGTTGCTCATGTTAAAGAAACGATTTTTGAAAATCGTTTTATGCATGTGCCAGAGTTGATGCGTATGGGCGCCAACATCGCTATTGATGGTAATATTGCGATTACGCAAGGTGTAGATAAGCTTATTGGTGCTCAGGTAATGGCAACAGACTTACGCGCTTCTGCTTCATTAATTTTAGCGGGCTTGGCCGCAGAAGGCGAAACGACGATTAATCGGGTATACCATATTGACCGTGGTTATGAGCGTGTTGAAGAGAAGTTTAATCGTGTCGGCGCGTTGATTCAGCGACTGGCAAGTTAAAGGAATAATATAAATGATTACATTAGCATTATCGAAGGGTAGAATTTTAAAAGACACCTTGCCGTTGTTGGCAAAATTAGGCATTCACCCGACTGAAGATTTAGATAAAACAAGAAAGCTTATTATCCCAACGACACGAGAAGATGTGCAGCTGCTTGTTGTTCGTGCAACGGATGTGCCAGTGTATGTTGCACATGGTGGCGCGGATATGGGAGTAGTGGGTAAAGATGTGTTAATGGAACAAGGTGGTGATAATCAGTTTGAATTGCTCGATCTCAAGATCGCTCGTTGCAAATTAATGGTTGCGGCACCGGTCAATCATCAGCGTAAATCACATCGTTTACGCGTTGCGACTAAGTACGTGAACATTGCTCAAGATTATTTTGCTAGCAAAGGTGAGCAAGTTGATTTAATTAAGCTTTATGGTTCTATGGAGTTGGCACCTTTGGTTGGTATGGCTGATTGTATTGTTGACTTAGTGGATACCGGCAACACCTTACGCGCTAATGGATTGGAAGCAACTGAGCATATTGCGGAAATTAGTTCGCGTTTAGTGGTTAATGGTATGGCTTACAAGCGTCAGTATAATCAATTACAAGGCTTGGTTGATGATTTGGCACAATGCGTGGCACAGATGGATAAGGAGTAATTATGATGCAGTTATTGAATAGCAGTGCAAGTAATTTTTGGTCATCATTGGATGCATTATTGGCATGGGAAGCTTCATCGGAAGATCGTATTGAAACGACGGTTAAAAAAATTATCGCTGATATTCGTCGAGAGGGGGATAGTGCATTAATTGCATTCACTAATCAGTTTGACCGTCGCGAAGTAAGTAGTGCGATTGAGTTGGAGGTGCCACACCACCGTTTGCAAAGTGCTTTTGATGGTTTACCAGCAGATGGTCAACGCGCTTTATCAACTGCTGCTGCACGTATTCGTAGTTATCATGAACGTCAAACACAAGGCTCGTGGAGTTATGTTGAGGCTGATGGTACCATGCTCGGCCAGCAAGTAACCCCGTTAGATCGTGTTGGTCTTTATGTGCCGGGGGGGAAGGCGGCTTATCCTTCATCGGTGTTAATGAACGCGATTCCAGCTAAGGTTGCTGGCGTTAAAGAGTTGATTATGGTTGTGCCAACGCCAGATGATGTTATGAATGAGTGGGTGTTAGCCGCTGCCTATTTGGGTGGCGTTGATCGTGTCTTTACGGTGGGTGGAGCACAAGCTGTTGCAGCTTTAGCTTATGGCACTGAAACCATTCCGACGGTGGATAAAATTGTCGGCCCTGGTAATATTTATGTAGCGACCGCAAAGCGCATTGTTTATGGGGTGGTCGGTATTGATATGATTGCTGGTCCGTCGGAAATATTGGTTGTTTCTGACGGGTTAACAAACCCTGATTGGTTGGCAATGGATTTGTTTTCTCAAGCAGAGCATGATGAAGACGCACAATCTATTTTGGTTACTTGGGATGCAGCTCATGCGGCAGAAGTACAAGCATCGATTGAACGTTTACTGCCATTGCAACCAAGGCAAGAGATTATTAGAACAGCACTCACAAATCGTGGTGGCATTATTATCGTGCGTGATGCTGAAGAAGCTGCTAAGGTTGTTAACTATGTTGCACCTGAGCACTTAGAATTATCTGTCGCTGAGCCACAAACTTGGTTGCCAATGATTCGTCATGCTGGTGCTATTTTTATGGGTCGCTATACGGCAGAAGCCGTTGGTGACTATTGTGCAGGCCCCAACCATGTATTGCCAACGGCACGTACAGCGCGTTTTTCTTCACCTTTAGGGGTTTACGATTTCCAAAAACGCTCAAGCCTGATTTATTGTTCGCAAGAAGGCGCTTCGCAGCTCGGCGAAATTGCTGGCACTTTGGCAGATGCAGAAGGGCTAAGTGCACATGCTGCTTCGGCGCGTTATCGTATTATTGGTAAATAATCATGAGTCGTTTTTGGAGTAATGTTGTTCACGATTTAGTGCCTTATACACCAGGCGAGCAGCCTAAAGTAGCGGGCTTAATCAAGCTAAATACCAATGAAAACCCTTATCCACCTTCACCTAAGGTGATTGAGGCTTTACATGCTGTTGTTGATGATGGGTTGCGTTTGTATCCTGATCCCAATGCACACGTATTGAAGGAAACGATTGCACGTTATCATCATGTGCAACCGAATCAGGTTTTTGTTGGTAACAGTTCGGACGAGGTGTTGGCGCATGTATTTCAGGCGCTATTAAAGCACGAACAACCGCTTTTGTTTCCAGATATCACGTATAGCTTTTATCCTGTTTATTGTGGTTTGTATCAAATTGCCTATCAGCAAATTCCGCTAAGAGATGATTTTACGATTGCAATAACGGATTATCAGCGTCCCAATAGTGCAATTATTTTCCCTAACCCTAATGCACCAACGGGTTTATTGTTGCCTTTAACGGCAATTGAGCAGTTATTAGTGACACATCCTAATTCGATCATTGTTGTTGATGAGGCTTATATCGACTTTGGTGGTGAGTCGGCCATTGCCTTGGTCGATCGTTATGAGAACTTGTTGGTTGTGCAAACCCTTTCAAAGTCTAGAGCCTTAGCGGGATTACGTGTTGGGTTTGCCATTGGTAATACTCAACTGATTGAGGGGCTAGAGCGCGTTAAAAATAGTTTTAACTCTTACCCGTTAGATCGTTTAGCCATTGCTGGCGCCGTGGCTTCATTTGAAGATGATGCATATTTTGTAGAAAAGTGCGCCCAGGTTGTTGCCAATCGTAATTGGCTGATTAAAGAAATGGAACAGCTTGGTTTTGAAGTTGTTCCTTCTCATGCAAACTTTGTGTTTGTGCGTCATTTACGTCACGATGCAGCTTTTATCGCTGCGGCTTTGCGTGAACGCAAGGTTCTGGTGCGCCATTTTAATTTGCCTAGAATTGAGCAATATCTGCGCATTAGTATTGGTGATGAGCAACAGAATCGCGCACTAATAATGGCACTAACTGCCGTGCTTTAAGTGGGCGAGTAAAGGAGAAAAGGGAAGTGATTACGCGAAAAGCACTAGAGGCTGAGTTGGCCACTTTGTTAGCAGTTGATACTTTTCAAGACTATTGTCCAAATGGTTTACAGGTTGAAGGTAAAGCAGAAATTCGCAAGCTGGCAACGGCAGTAACCGCGTCTCAAGCGGCAATTGATGGTGCGATAGCATGGGGTGCTGACGCACTTTTAGTGCATCATGGTTATTTTTGGCGCAATGAACCCGCTTCTTTAGTGGGGACTAAAGGGGCGCGTATTCGTAGCTTAATGAAGTCAGATATGAATTTGTTCGCTTACCATCTTCCCCTAGATGCGCACGCCACGCTGGGTAATAATGCGCAGTTAGCGCAGTTGTTAAATATTGAAGATGATGGTTCTGAACCGAAACGCATTTGGCGTTCAGGTAGCCTAGATTTTCCTTTGAGTTTAGAAGGCTTCGTTGAGCGCGTTCGTCGCAACTTAAGACGAGAGCCATTCGTCATTACTGGTGGACCGACAGAGATTCGTCGTGTGGCCTGGTGTTCTGGGGCGGCGCAGAGCTATTTTTCTCAAGCGATAGCGGCGGGCATCGATGCCTTTATTACTGGTGAGGTGTCTGAGTCGTGTTACCATTTGGCGCATGAGGCTGGCGTGCATTTTATCGCGGCAGGACACCATGCTACGGAGCGATTTGGTGTTCAGGCCTTAGGTCGATTATTAGCAACGCAGTATGATTTGGATTATCACTATATAGAATTACCTAATCCTATTTAATAAACATGTTTTATGGGTTGATAGAAATATGTTATCCCACTGCGTGGCATTTCAAGGCATAATAGCCAGTTGAATAATTTAAGCATTCGTAACGGAGCGCCTGTATGACTGAGCCAGTCAATGAGAAACGTCGTAATTTTTTAGTCGCTGCTACTGGTGTTGTAGGCGCGGTGGGCGCTACCTTTGTAGCCGTGCCCTTTGTTTCCTCTTGGCAACCAAGTGAAAAAGCACAAGCCGCTGGCGCGCCGATTGATGTCGATATTTCGGCATTGGCTGAGGGGCAAATGCTGACAGTTGAGTGGCGCGGTAAACCGGTATGGGTAGTGCGACGTCCACAGTCTGCTTTAGAAGCTTTACCGACTGTGCGAGATGGCTTAAGAGATCCAGATTCTCAAGCGTCTGTTCAGCCTGATTTTGCGCGCAATGAGTATCGTTCATTAAAGCCAGAATATTTGGTGATGATTGGTGTGTGTACGCATTTGGGCTGTGCGCCTTTATATAAACCAAATGCAGGGGCAATTAGTGCTGACTGGGTTGGCGGTTTCTTTTGCCCATGTCATGGTTCTCGTTTTGATATGGCAGGTCGTGTGTTTAAATCGGTACCAGCGCCAACTAATTTAGAAGTGCCGCCATACCGCTTTTTAAGTGATACACAAATTCGTATCGGTGAAAATGAGCAAGGAGCTGCTTAATGTCAGATAACAAATCTAATATGGCGCCTAATAAGAAACTAGATATTCTCGGATGGATTGATGAGCGCTTTCCGCTAACGCAAGTTTGGAACGAGCATGTTGCACAGTACTATGCGCCAAAAAACTTTAACTTTTTCTACTTTTTTGGTGCGCTTGCCTTACTGGTTTTAGTGAACCAGCTGGTAACAGGTATTTGGCTAACGATGAGTTATAAACCAAGTGCTGCCGAGGCGTTTAATTCAATCGAATATATTATGCGCGATGTTGATTGGGGTTGGCTCATTCGTTACATGCACTCTACTGGCGCATCGGCATTTTTTATTGTGATTTATGTGCATATGTTTCGTGGATTAATGTATGGTTCGTATCAAAAACCACGTGAACTGGTTTGGTTGATCGGCATGCTAATTTTCTTGGTATTAATGGCTGAAGCCTTTATGGGATATCTGCTTCCGTGGGGGCAAATGTCTTACTGGGGCGCGCAGGTAATTATTTCCTTGTTTGGCGCCGTTCCTATCGTTGGCGATGCTATGGCGACGTGGATTCGAGGTGATTTTGTGATTTCTGACGTCACCTTAAATCGCTTTTTTGCATTGCATGTTATTGCATTACCATTGGTTTTAGTTGTTTTGGTGTATTTGCACATTGTTGCTTTGCATAAAGTTGGTTCTAATAATCCAGATGGCATTGATATTAAACAGCATAAAAATGCGTTGGGTTTGCCGAAAGATGGTATCCCTTTCCACCCTTACTATTCAATTAAAGACATGATGGGTGCGTCTGTCTTTATGTTTTTATTTGCTTTGGTAATTTTTTATTGGCCAGAGGGTGGTGGCTTCTTTTTAGAGGCGCCGAACTTTGAACCAGCAAACCCGATGAAAACACCAGAGCACATTGCGCCAGTATGGTATTTCACGCCATTCTATGCCATTTTGCGTGCGGTTCCTGATAAATTGCTCGGTGTGATGGCAATGGGTATGTCGATTATGTTCTTGTTTGTTTTGCCGTGGTTAGATCGTTGTCGTGTACGCTCTATTCGTTATCGTGGCTGGCAGTTCAAAGCAAATTTGACGATGTTCGTGGTGAGCTTTTTTGTGCTTGGTTATTTAGGAACGCAGCCGCCAACACCAGTATTAACTTTGTTAGCACAAGTATTTACGTTCACTTACTTTAGCTATTTTGTTGTGATGTGGTTAACGTCGCCAATGGAAAGAACAAAACCGCTGCCAGAGAGGGTTACTGCATGAGCGCATTGATACAAGGTTTGTTGTGGGCAGGGCTTGCCATCAGCAGTATGTCTATTGCACATGCAAGTAATGAACATGCAGTGGCATTAGATAAAGCTAAGATTAGTGTGCTAGACCAAGCTTCTTTGCAACGCGGTGCCGATATGTATGCGCAATATTGCATGGGTTGTCACTCGTTAAAATATGTGCGTGTTAATCGTGCAGCGAAAGATTTAGGTTGGACAGCAGAAGAGGGCGTCGGTCATTTTCAATATTTGCGTGGTGGTAAAGGTAAGCCAACGGATATGATTGAAACAACGCTGAACCCAGTAACAGCTAAGACTGCTTTTGGCACGGTACCACCAGACTTATCTTTAGAAGCGCGCTTACGTGGAACTGATTGGCTTTATACCTTTTTGCGTAGTTATGAACGCACTGCTGATGGTAAAGTGATCAATCATTTATTTAGCGGTGTGGCTATGCCTTATGTTTTAGAAGGACTGCAAACGAGTCTGCCAGCAAGGGAATTTGATGCGAAGGTTGCTGACCTTGTCAATTTTTTAGATTATGCCGCAGAGCCAGCTAAGCCAAAACGATTAATGTTGGGTTGGTGGGTGTTAGGTTTTCTAATGATTTTAGTTGTGCTGACTTATTTGCTAAAACAAGAGTTTTGGCGAGATGTCAAAACACAGGCGTGATGCCGTGTTTTTTTAGATCAGGCTAATTTTTTTTGTCAAGGGGTGATATGATCACCCCTGTTGTTTTTTTGCTTGTGGAGTATTTGCTATGATGACGCTATTTTCTGATCCTTCTGACTTTAATTCACATCGTGTTCGCGTAGTGGTTAAAGAAAAAGATATTATGATGGACATTAAAGAAGTCGATCCTCATGCATTGCCAGAAGATGTTCTACTAGCAAGTCCTTATGGCACATTGCCAGCGTTGGTTGAGCGCGATTTAAAGCTCTATGATCCATTAGTTATGATTGAGTTTTTGGATGAGCGTTATCCTTTTCCACCAATGATGCCTGTTGATCCGCAGGTACGTGCGACAGCGCGTCAAACGCTTAATTACATTCGCCGTGAGTGGGAGCCAAGTATTCAGCTTATTTCATCTGGGGAAGATAAAAAGGGTGTAGAAAAGGCACGCAAATTGTTGAAGGAAGAGTTCATTAAGTTAACGCCTGCTTTCCAGCATAAGCCATACTTTATGAGTGATGAATATACTGTCGTTGATGTAACTTTGTCGGTCATTTTTTGGCGCTTGAATGCGTTAGGTATTGATATTCCTAAAACACATAAAACTTTTCATGAATATGCTAAACGCATGTTTAATCGCGAGGCGTTTCGAGATAGTTTGACGGATCTTGAGTTGGAAATGGGAGACATTTAACGTGATGCGTGATCAAAAGCCTTACTTAATTCGAGCATTGTATGATTGGATAGTAGATAGTGGTTGTACGCCATACCTGCAAGTTCAGGTAAACTATCCTGGTGTTGTTGCACCAGAGGGTTTTGATGACAACGGTGTGCTCGTGCTCAATATTGCTGCGCAAGCAACCAATCGATTACAGCTAACGAATGATTTTATTGGTTTTGAGGCGCGCTTTCGCGGTAAAGCAATGGGCGTGTATGTGCCGATTGCGGCGGTATTAGCTATTTTTGCGAAAGAGAATGCACAGGGTATGGGGTTCCCGCCACCTGATATGAGTGAAGCCGCTTTGTCAGCGGTAGAAACGAATCCACGTGAGGTTGAAGCTGCTCCGCAAGCAACAAAACCTAAGCGAGATCGAAGTCACTTAAGTATCGTAAAGTAATCGAATTGTTTTGCCTAATATATAAAAAGCCACCGTTTAGGTGGCTTTTTATTTAGTACTATGAGACGAAAGGCTGAATAATATTGATATCAGGAAAGAGTTTCTTAACATCGTGCGCTGTTTCTGCTTCAAATAAGAGCTTAACATTAGGGCCAGCATCTAATGTTGCCCAGCAGTTTAAGCCAGCTTCACGTGCAGACCATAAAGTTTGTAGCGTCGCGAGTGTTTCTGGTAAGAAGTAGCAAAGCGCGGGTGATGCCGATAACATTGTCGCATGCATGGCGAGCGCATTATGTTCGCTAATTTTACCAATGCCGTTAATGTCTTGCTTTTCGAAGGCTTGTGTTATTTGTGTTAGATGGGTATCAACCATCGTTTTCCATGCAGGGTAAAGACTTAGGCCGTGTACCGTTTGTTGCATGCCAATTCGTGAGCTAACAGGTTTGGTTTTATTAGATAGCGTTAATAATCCGATCCGCAAAGTGGGTAGCTGATAGACTAAAGGTGTTGCGTAACTATCTAAGCCATCGTCCTGTTGTCCTGCGTGCCAGTGTACCAGTCCATCCCATAACGAACGGCAGGCACTGCCTGAACCTATGCGTGCTAAAATGGAAAGTTGAGTTTTATCCAACTGCCATTGAAAAAGATCATTTAAAGCCAACACAAGCGCCGCATAGCCAGAGGCAGAGGAGGCGAGGCCGGCACCTGTTGGTACGTCATTTTTTGTCATGACCATAAAGCCATCATTGGGCTGCCGGCGAAATAAGTCTAAATAGCGACTAGTTCGTTGTGCAAAAGGGTGATCAAATGGCAAGCGCTCGTTGTTGAGGTAGATAATATCTTGCCCTTGGTGTAAGCGAATGCTGGTTGTTGTGCCTAGTGTGCGTAGTCCGATAGATAAACTGTCTGTGACGGGCAGATTTAATGCGTTATTGCGTTTTCCCCAGTATTTAATAAGCGCAATGTTGACTGGTGCAAATGCTGTGCCTTCGGTTTTTGGACTGTATGGTGCGTTCTGATGAATCAATTGATTGACGATGGTTTGCGCACTAATCATGATGAAATACCTCCTGCGAGCAATATGCCCCTAGAGCAGTTGTATGAATATTGAGTGCATGTTTTAGCTGGGTTTCTGGTTTGCCCAAGCCAATGACACAATCGCCCAAACCAGAACCAGAGATTTTGGCACCATAAATACCAGGTGTTTCTCGAAGTTGATGTGTAAGTTGATCGAGTTGATTATCGCTAACACCCAGTCCGTGCATCAAGCCATGCGCCATATCCATGCAACGCCCGAGCATGTCGTTATCGTTTTCTGTAATGGCTTGTGCTGCCATATTCGTTAAGTCTGTGATCCAATTTAACCAACGCCTGAAGAGCGGATGTTGGTTTGGCCACTTTTGTTCAACATGTTGTATGACTTGTGCTGTAGGTGTTTTATAACCGCAGTAAATGCTCACAATTGCTAAGTTGTCGGCAAGGCGTTGAATTTTTTGTGTTGCTGGTGTGAAGTGCATAATGCCGCCAGATAATGCGGCCGCTAAATCAGTACCTGAGCCAGTACCTTGTACAGTTCTAATGGTATCTAAGCCGAGCTGAAATCGAGGAGCAATATCGTTTAGTTTATTGGTAAGCTTACCTAAGCCAGTAACCATTGCTGCAACAACTGCGCTGGAGCTGCCAAGGCCTTGCGTGCTATTAATGTCGCTTTTAATCTCTATGCTTAAACCACAGATGCAAGCCTCTGGATAAGCTGCTTGAAAGTGCTTTAATAAAGTGACAACAAAGCTTAATTTAGGGTGCGCTTCGAGTTGACTCCATGTGGTTTGGTATTGCGCAAAGCTGCTATGGATAATCAGTTGTTGATCATCACGCCGTTGCCAATGAATATGTAACCAGTTGTCTATTGCACAGGCAATAGCGGGATAACCATGTAATACGGCATGCTCACCAAATAGCATTAAACTCCCTGGTGCATGGCTGACCCAAGATGTGGGTAATAAATTCGTTTTCATCATGGCATTGCAATTTGTGAAAGTTCGGATAATCGCCAATACTGGTAGCCATACTCATGGCATAATGTGTCTGGTTCAGCGTCGGCTAAGAGCCAGAAAAAACCGCCGCCATCACCTCGAATGCTCCCCGCGCCACAAAGTTTACCCGACCAGCCTTGTTGTTGTGCTGCTGAAGCGAATTGCGCTACCTTTTTAGGAACAACGCCAAGCGAGCATAGTAGTTGGTGTAACGTTTGAATAGCTTGCTGTTGCGCATTTAGCGCATTATCTGACAAAGCTTGTTTTAATGTGCGTGTTGCGCTTTCCATTGTTGCCCATAATGGTTTGTTTTTTGCATGTTGTTTTACCCATCCAACACAGTCTGCGGTGCTACTATTGGCTTTACCAGTATCTACTAAATAGCCAGTAAGCGGGTAGTTAGGCAATAGGGTAATTTGTGTAGGCTGCCAAAATAACCGATCAGCAAGTAAAATGGCGGCAACATCTAATCCAGAAGACTTTCCATGAGCTAGTTGCTCAAGTTCAGTTGCTGCTGTTTGCAGTTGTTGCAGTGTAAATGAAATACCACTAGCTTGCATTAACCCTTTTAGCATTGCGATAATTAAACTCGCTGAAGAGCCTAATCCTTGTCCGATGGGAATATCGCTTTGCAAGTGGATTGCTAAGCTAGGCAGGGTATAGTGCGTTTGCCACCAAGCGAGTACAGCAAGCGGCAGGTCGAACAGATTTTGAATAATGGGGTTGTTGGTTGCTTGCCAATCTTGGTGGCGTGCTTGTAAGGTTTGCCAATGTTGATGGAGCGTATCTGGCCGCCAATCTTGTTCGCTACCGTCGCTTAATTTAAGGTGGGCTTGCGTGGCGGTACTGAGTTGGCAACGCGTTTCCCAAATTAAACGCGTTGTTAGCGCTGAACCACCATAAACAACACCATGTTCACCCGCTAAAATAAGTTTACTGCTAGCTTGACTGCTGAACATACTGACGTTTGTGCGCACGAATAGCGCTGAGTCTGAAGTGACCATTAGTATAATGCGCTATTTCAATATTGTCGTTGCGCTCGACCTCACCAAACTGCTTATAAAAGGCCAAATATGTCGAAAAAGTAAGTTGCTGGCGTGCCGCGAGTAAAGTTTGGTGTTTTGTTGTATATAAATAATCGCGATAACGATCAGCAACAATGCCGCTAAAAAACTCGCCTACGCAGCCAGAGCCATAGCTAAATAAGCCGATACGTTGGCCAGCAAGGTTTTCTGCATCGTTTTCCAATAATGAAATTAAACCGAAGTAAAGCGAAGCACTGTAACTGTTACCAACAGTGCGGTTGTAACGTAATGAAGATCCCATTGCTTGTTCAATGGTCGCTTCATTTGCTTCTTGTTCGGTGAGTTTCATTAGTCGGCTATGTGCTTTGATTGCCATTTTGGTAAAAGGCAAGTGATAGCAAAAACGCGCGAAGTCGTTGTAAGCGAGATGTCTTTCTTCTTGAAAATATTGCCATGCATATTTCAATGCAGTTAAGTAGACCATGGTAGAGTATTTACCATCCACTAATGCCGTATCACGATAGTTAGGGCGCCAAAAGTCCATAACATCTTCTGTATAGTAGCCAGAGCCAGCTTCAATCGCTAGGATGTCAGCTTGGTTGCTAATTAACATGGCAACTGCACCACAGCCTTGCGTTGCTTCTCCTGGTGAGCCAAGTTCATAGCGTGCTACATCGGCAGCGATGACAAGTACACGCTCGCTCGTATTGACGCGAACCATATTGACAGCCATTTGTAATGCTGCTGTGCCGCCATAACAGGCATGTTTCAGCTCTACTACACGGCATCGTGACGATAAGCCCAATAAACCATGCACAAAGGCGCCTGCGGACTTAGATTGGTCAATGCCGCTTTCTGTCGCAAACAGTACCGCGGTAATGGTTTTTGGATCAAATTCTTGCATAATAGGCAAAGCTGCATTGGCAGCAAGCGTTACGATATCTTCATCGGGTGAAATAACGCTCATTTGGTCTTGACCAATTCCGATATGAAATTTATCGCGCTCTTCACCTCGCGCTTGTGCAAACTCGCTCATGTCTAAGTAGAATGGCGCAGTATAAAAGCTGATTCGTTGAATGCCAACGCTCATAAAGGATTACCTTCTGCAACATCAACGATTAAATTGTTATTAAGCCAAATAGCGTCGATATTTTTTTTTCCTAATAAAAACAAACTAATGCGAATCTCTTGTTTGATTTGTTCAATCACATCAATCACCGCTTGTGTCGACTCCATAGCAGGTTGTAAAAAAGGAGCGGCCATTCCAGCGATGCGCGCACCTAAGACAATAGATTTTACCACATCTACGCCATTGCGTAATCCACCACTAGCAATGAGTTGTGCTTGTGTTGCAATTGGTCTGCATTGCTTTAAAATCCAAGGTGTGGGTAGCCCCCAGTCCTGAAAAGTTAGGCCAATAGGGTTGTTTGCACTACGTAATTGCTCAATACGACTCCATGATGTGCCACCACTACCAGCAACGTCAAAATAATGAATGCCTTGGGCTAGCCCTTGGCGAATCAATTGTGGAGAAAGCCCGCACCCCACCTCTTTTAGCAATAAAGGCTTATCCATTGTTGTGGCTAGTTCAGTAATCGCTGACCATAAATGAGAAAAATTAGTATCTCCCTCTGGCTGAATGGCTTCTTGTAATGGATTTAGGTGCAAGTATAAGCCATCTGCATCGAGCTGATTGACAGCTTCTTGGGCATGATGTGCATTGAGTTGATAGTTTAATTGCACTGCGCCCAGATTAGCAATCAAGGGAATGCTAGGTGCAAATTGACGCAAGTTAAAGCTATCAACCGATGCTGGGCGCTCAAATTGAATGCGTTGAGATCCCACTGCAAGGGCAACACCACATGCTTCGGCTGCTTCGGCTAAGCGTTGATTAATACGTGCTAATTCAGGATGATCTCCTCCAGTCATAGAAGAGATTAGCAATGGTGCATCTAATGTTTTATTGAGAAAGGTACAGCGAATATCAACATCAGATAAATTAATTTCTGGTAATGCATTGTGCAGTAGTCGAAATGCATCGAAATAACGTCCGTTGCGATCAACCTGTGCATCGTTAAGCACATGGTGTAAATGATCAAGTTTCCGTTGGCCAATGCTCATGCTGGCTGATGCCTTTCTAGTTTACGATGCGATTGCATTAATTCGCCTGGATTGGTTTGTGCAGCAAGTAAAGAAAGCTCGCCACAAAGTACTGTAGCTGCACAAATCATAGCTAGTCGGCGCGCACTACTGCCAGCATCTGCTGATGGCGAACAACCCATTAATGCTAGGTTATCGGTGACAAATTCCAGTCCTTTCCCGTTGCCGATGGTGCCAACAATTAAGTTGGGTAAACTCACCGAGAAATAAAGACTGCCATCCTCTAATACTTCAGCATGGTCAATTGCTTGAGAGCCCTCAACAATATTGGCTGCATCTTGACCTGTTGCTAAGAAAAAGGCGAGTAGCATGTTAGCAGCGTGTGCATTAGCGGACATTAGGCTACCGGCTAAAATGCTGCCAATTAAGTTTTTACGGATGTGTAAATCCACAAGTCGTTGTGGTGTTGTTTTAAGATAACGCGCTACCAGCTTTTCTGGTAGTGTGCATTCAGCAATGACAGACTTACCTCGTCCTTCAATACTGTTAACGGCAGACACTTTTTTATCCGTGCAATAGTTTGCTGAAATGCTAACGTAGTTTAATTCTGGCCATTGCGATAATACCCAGTTTTGTAGGTGCTCGGCTGATTGTGTCACCATGTTATGCCCAGAGGCATCGCCACTATGAATGTCTAAGCGAATATAAAGTATTCTACCAACAATACGCGTATTTAATGCCTTAAGTCGCGCGAATCGACTTGTCGAGGCAACAACGAGCGATGCTTCTTCTAATCGTTGCGCTAATGCCTGCGCGATTGCTCTGGCTGCTTGTGCGTTGGCAGCTTGTACTGCAAACGAGCGGCTCATATGTTCGTCTAACAAGGTAACACGAATGCCACCAGCGGCGGAACAGGTGCGCGCCCCGCGATTAACCGAAGGCCAAAGTGGCGTTTCATAGGTAGCGAGTGGCACAACTACTTCATCGTTGATGTCACCGATGAGTTTCATTGGACCAATTGTTTGCATCGGAATCGCGGCAAAACTGTGCGTCATGGTATGTCCTGATATAGCGGATTGCTTATTGTAACATGTGCGTTGCATCACAACAAAAAAGCACCCCGTAGGGTGCTTTTATTGGATCGCTTTGGGTGATTACGCGCGTTTGCGGAATTCGCCAGTACGCGTATCAATTTCAATCATTTCACCTGTTTCGATAAAGGCCGCAACTTGCAGCTCAAAACCGCTTGCTAAGCGAGCAGGCTTCATCACTTTACCAGAAGTATCACCACGAACCGCCATTTCAGTATAAACCACTTTACGGTTAATAATTGTTGGGAACTCAACGGTGATTGGCTTGCCCTCATAGAAAGTTACTTCTACTTCATCAGTCATGCCTTCTTCAATATAGTTTAGAGCATCGCCTAAGTTGTCTTTTTCGACTTCGTATGGGTTGTATTCTTCATCCATAAAGACATATAAAGGATCAGCAAAGTAGCTATAAGTACAGGTTTTTTTCTCAAGAATGACTTGGTCAAATTTGTCGTCTGCTTTTACAACCGTTTCTGTGCCTGCGCCAGAAAGTAAGTTTTTAAGTTTTAGTTTAACAACAGCAGCGTTGCGTCCAGATTTACTAAACTCTGCCTTCAACACGATCATCGGTTGACCTTCAAACATCATTACGTTGCCAGAGCGAAATTCTTGTGCAGTTTTCATGGGGGGTTCCAAACAATAAAATTAACTTAATCTTGTCTATTATACCTTGCTTTCAATAAAGCTGACTAGGTTTGTGCTTAATTCACCCAGGCTAAGTATTTTTTTCTGAACAAGTGTTGCGTGTTGCTTCAAGTCGGAACATTCTGATAAAACGGTTGCCAAGGCGTGACATGAAGTTTGTTGATTCCACGAAATGTTTAGTTCGTGTAAACTTTTTGGCATTTCGTAAGCTTCTATAAATGCCGTTAATTTTTCCCAGTGGGCGTTATCTTCGGTAGGGTATATGTGCCAAACGACAGGCTTGGCAGCAAGGAGCGCGCGTCCAAGCGAGTCTTCACCACGAACAAAATTAAGGTCGCATAACCATAATAAATAATCGAATTCTTTCTGCGGTAAAAAGTCAATTAAATGTAGTTGCAGTTGACCAAGTATCAAGGTTTCACCAGCTTGAATTTGTGCCTCTGGAAATAGGGTGTTTAAATAATGACACAACTTGCTGATGGGTAAATAGGCGTCGATCGGTTGAGGGTGCTGAGAAAGTTTTTGTAATAGATCGGCTAGGGCAATATTTTCGTAACCAAATAAACTAATTTTTATGGCGTTCGTTCGTGGGATGGGAATCTGCCATTGCTGACACCAAACTTGTTGTGTGTGGACTGATTGAAAAAGTCGTTGTTCGGATAACAAATTTTTTTCATAGAGTAATCCGCCCGTGTTGTTTTGAATGCCGGGAAAGAAAAAATATTTTTTTAAACCATCTTGTTGAAAAGAACGTAATCCATGACATCCTTGAACCCAAGCTTCGCAGCTAAAATACTCTAAATTAATGCAAATGCTGCCATGAGCCAGCATTGCTTGACGATAATTTTCTGGCAAAGTGCAAGCGAAGGCTTCGATAACAACGTCTGCGACTTGAGTAAACTCAGGTATATTTCGCCAGTGTTGAACGAGAATGCCTGAGAGTTGTTGTTTTATATGCTTAGGGTTTGTTTGGGGGACGAGTTTTTGTAGGGCTTGTAGGTTGTCTACCCACAATTCTACTTGTTTATTGTGCCGTAATAATTGTTGTGCTAATCGCCATGTTGTACCGATATCGCCGTAGTTGTCGATAACGGTACAAAAAATAGCATAGCGCTGCATACTAGGCATTTAAAAATCCAGACGCGTTTTCCAGGATTGTACGGTGTTTTCAAGTAAGGTGGCGATGGTCATGGGGCCGACACCACCAGGAACTGGTGTGATCCAACTTGCGCGATCAGCCGCAGGTGCATATTCGACATCGCCACAAAGCGAGCCATCATCTAGTCGATTAATGCCGACATCGATAACGATTGCCCCAGTTTTAATCCAGCTACCAGGAATAAAGTTAGGGATGCCGACACCGACAACGACTAAATCGGCGCGACCGACTTCTTCTTGCAGATTTTTTGTAGCGCTGTGACAAATGGTTACTGTGGCGCGCTCATTGAGCAACTCTAACATCATGGGTACGCCAACAATATTACTTGCACCAACGACACAGGCATGCAAACCGCGCAAGGGGATTTTAGTTTTTGCTAGCATCGTCATAACGCCTGCAGGTGTGCAAGGACGAAGCAAAGGACGACGCTGTGCTAAGCGACCAAAGTTAAAAGGGTGAAAGCCATCAACATCTTTTGCAGGATCAATTCGCTCTAACAGCATGTCGCTATTTAAGTGTTTTGGTAGGGGAAGTTGTACTAGAATGCCGTCAACAAGTGGGTCTTGGTTCAATTGATCAATGAGTGCGAGCAGTGTTTGTTCGCTCGTTTCTGCGGGCAGTTTGTGGCTAAAAGAAACAATGCCAGCTTTAGCGCAGCCGTTTTCTTTGTTACGTACATAAACTTGAGACGCAGGGTCAGCGCCAACAAGAACGACTGCAAGACCAGGCGCGCGTTTACCTTGCGCGGTAGCATCAGCGACTTGTTGCGCAAGACCATTAATAATTTCATCACGAATTTGATTGCCATTAAGTATTTGTGCACACATGCTGTCTTACTCCGTTATAACGTTTTCATTACCGACTCTGCTGCTTCTAGTGTTGCGGCAATGTCTTCGTCGCTATGGGCAATTGAAACAAAGCTTGCTTCGAATGCTGATGGTGCTAAATAAATACCTTGGCGTAGCATGCCATGAAAAAACTTCTTGAAGCGTTCAATGTCACCATTCAAAACTTGCTCATAACGCGTTACTTGCATTTGATCAGTAAAGAAGAAACCAAACATGCCGCCAACGCTATTTGTTGTGAAAGGTATACTTAAGCGATCGGCAATCGCTTGCATTCCTTCGGTAATTTTATTTGTTTTCGCTGTTAAACGATCATAAAATCCAGGTTCAGTGAGCAGGTTCAATGTCGCTAAACCAGCAGCCATCGCAACAGGATTACCTGAAAGTGTTCCTGCTTGGTATACAGGACCAATTGGTGCAATTCTTTGCATAATTGCTTTTTTACCACCAAATGCACCGACTGGCATGCCACCACCGATAACCTTACCAAAGGTAGTTAAGTCTGGTGTAATGCCGTAGTGTGCTTGCGCACCACCAAGTGCAACGCGAAAACCTGTCATAACTTCGTCGAAAATGAGTACGGCGCCGTACTGATCACACATGGCACGTAGCATTTCTAAAAATCCTGGTTCAGGTGGAATGCAGTTCATATTACCAGCGACAGGTTCAATAATGACGCAGGCAATATGCTCGCCAATTTGAGAAAAGCATTCCTTAAGTTGCTCGCTGTCATTGTAAGACAAGGTAATGGTTTCATTCGCTAGTCCCGCAGGCACGCCTGGTGAACTTGGCACACCCATAGTTAACATGCCTGAGCCTGCTTTTACCAATAACGAGTCACCGTGACCATGATAGCAACCTTCAAATTTGACAATTTTATCGCGCCCTGTGTAGCCACGCGCTAAGCGAATAGCACTCATTGTGGCCTCTGTTCCACTTGACGTCATGCGTACCATGTCCATTGATGGAATCAGTTGACAAAGTTTTTCTGCCATCGTGATTTCAGCTTCAGTTGGGGCGCCAAAGCTCAGGCCAAATTGTGCTGTATCACATACTGCTTTAATAATGTCGTCATGCGCGTGCCCGAGAATCATCGGTCCCCATGAGCCGACATAATCGATATAACGATTATTGTCTTCATCCCACGCATAAGCGCCTTTAGCTTTTTTAAAAAAAACTGGGGTTCCGCCAACTTGACGGAATGCACGAACGGGCGAGTTAACGCCACCAGGAATATGCGTTTGTGCTTGATCGAAAAGGGCTTGTGAGCGGCTAAACATGGTCTAGATCGTCCTTACAAATACGTGCAATGAAAAAGAAAACGCCTTGCGTTAGTTTGTTGGTAAAAGGGTGTTAATCCGCTCTTTTAATACACCAATATCGGGCGTGCCGACATTTTTCCAAGTGATTTCGCCTGTAGCAGACAATAAGATATTGGTTGGCGTAACAAAAATATTACCAAAGCCTTGCGCGATACGCTGGTCGCTGTCATGGGTAACAAAATAGGGTAGGTGACGTTGTAAAACAAAATTGTGCAATGTGCTAGGCTCATCATAAGACATTGCAACGCCAATAATGTTGATTTGTTCGCCATAGTCTTTTTGAAGTTGAATCAGGCTGGGTATTTCTTGTATACAGCTTGGGCAACTGGTCGCCCAAAAAACGACCAAGGTTGGTTTGTTTGGTTGAGCGAGATTAATAGTTTGTTCTGCATTGATGAGATTATGCACTGCAATGTTTGGTGCCTTACCACTATCGCAACCAGATAGTGAAAGGGTGCTAACAAGCAAGCAAGCAAGTAACCAACGTAATGACCAGCGCATGGTGCTTATGCCTTAATACTTTCAACACCGTTTGGCGTGCCAAGCAGTAACACATCCGCCTTGCGAGCGGCGAATAAGCCATTGGTTACCACGCCGACAATGTTGTTTAGCTCTGTTTCTAACTTAACAGGGTCAACAATACTTAACCCGTGAATATCGAGAATAATGTTGCCATTGTCTGTTACAAAACCTTCGCGGTAAACAGGTTCGCCACCAAAGCGTTTAAGAATTTCACGCGCAACGTAAGAACGTGCCATTGGAATGACTTCAATAGGTAAAGGGAATTTACCTAAAACGCCGACTTTTTTACTTTGATCGGCAATGCAAATAAATTGCTTGGCAACAGCTAAGACAATTTTTTCTCGCGTTAATGCGCCACCGCCACCTTTTACTAAATGCAATCCGGCATCAGCTTCATCAGCGCCATCAACATAAACTGAAATTTCGTCAACACTATTTAGATCGAGCACTGGAATGCCATGCGCAGTAAGACGCTTTGCTGTTGCTTCAGAGCTGGCAACAGCGCCTTCTATTTTGCTTTTAATTTTGGCTAGTTCGTCAATAAAAAAATTGGCTGTAGAACCTGTACCCACACCAATAATTGTGCCAGGAACGACGTAGCTAATCGCAGCTTGTGCGACTTGTAACTTCATTTCATCTTGCGTCATTTCGTTTTACTCCATGCAAAAATTAATGTGTTGTCGAATCTGATGCCGTTGGCGCAGCGACGAAATCTGCGGCATGTTCGTTATTGTGTTCACGACGAACGTTAGAAGGGCGACGTGGTCCGCGGCGACGGTATGGGCTACGGCGACCGCGTTTATCATCATATTCGCGCTTGCCTTCGCCTTCTTCTTGCCCTGACGCAATGCGCAAAGCACGCGCATCTTCTTCGTCCATCTCTTCTTGTGTCATTGGCTCATTCAGTAACTCTTTTGACTCAGCAGAAACCTTGGTTTCTTCAACAAGCGTTTGTACTACTGTTGCAGTAACAACAACCTTCTCGTTATCAGGGGTTGTTTGTGCTATTTCTAGTTTTTCTGCTTTGACAGTTTGTTGAGAAGCAATGCGTTGTGCACGGTTACCCATTAAACTGTCGGCGGCTGCGTCTTGTGCTGCCAACAACGCTGGATCTGTATTTGGATCAATTGCAATTTGACGTTCCCAGCGGTCTGGTCGCGCCATACGTTCAGCACGAGCACTGCGACGTACTTGCTGTTCTGTGTCATTGCGCTCTTCAGTTAGTACAGGTGGTTGAATCTCAGAATCAATTTTGGCATTGATGCGATCCATGGCCGCACGGCTAAAAGACTGCACTTCTGCCTGTGTTTTGTCAGCAATTTGTTCAATACTGGCGGCATCACCATTTTGTTCAGCACGATTATTGCGTTCGCGACGTGGTGGACGTTCACGGCGACGACTGTTACGCCCTGACTCAGCAGTTTGTCCACTTTCTGTTTCAACAGCAGGCGAGGTCGTTGCTGCGACTTTATTTGGAGCAACTTCAGTTGCGGTATTATCTTGCGCTGTATTGTTTCGACCATTACGTCCACGGCGATTGCGATCACGTCGGCCATCGTCGCGAGGGCGACGTTTTTCTGGTGCCGCACTCACAACTTCTGCTTCGACAGCTTTAGCGCCAAATAGACTCGTCCACATACGTTTTAGCCAGCCACCTGATTCCGTTGTCTCTGCATCGGCCTTGCCTTGAACATGGCTTGTTTTTTGAGGTGCTTTGCTTGTTGGTGCCGGCGCATTATTTGCAGGTAAATGGTCTACTGCTGGCGCTTCTGGACGATAATTTTGTTCGCGCTCTAAAAATTCTGGCATTACTTCTACTTGTGCTTTAGCTTCATAGCTGACGCGGTAAGGATGCGTTTCAGAAGATTTGAATCGTTCAATGGTATAGTGCGGTGTTTCCATGTGCTCGTTTGGAATAAGCATGACATGGATACGATGACGGTTTTCAATGCGTAAAATTTCGTCACGCTTTTCGTTTAATAAGAAGGTGGCAACATCAACAGGCATTTGCGCCATAATGCGATGTGTATTGTCTTTAATCGCCGCTTCTTCTATTTGACGTAGAATGGACAAGGCAATAGATTCAACGCCACGAATCACGCCTAAACCACGACAACGAGGGCAGACAAGTTGTGTTGACTCTTCTAAAGAAGGGCGTAAACGCTGACGTGATAGTTCTAAAAGCCCAAAGCGAGAAATACGTCCAATTTGAATGCGTGCACGGTCAGATTTGACCGCCTCTTTTAAGCAGTTTTCTACTTCTCGCTGATGCTTTGAGGCCATCATATCGATAAAGTCGATAACAATTAAACCACCCAAATCACGTAATCTTAACTGACGGGCAATTTCTTCTGCTGCTTCCATATTGGTGTTAAAAGCAGTTTCCTCAATATCGCCGCCTTTGGTAGCGCGTCCAGAGTTAATGTCGATTGCTGTCAGGGCTTCGGTATTATCAATGACGATGACGCCACCTGAGGGCAAAACAACTTCACGTTGGTAAGCAGATTCAATTTGGTTTTCAATTTGGAAGCGGGTGAATAAAGGAATGCGATCATTGTATTGCAAAACCTTATCTACCTGTGCAGGCATGACCTGTTGCACGAAATCGCGCGCTTTTTGCCAAGTCGGCTGGTGGTCGATAAGGATTTCACCTACATCATTACGTAAGTGGTCACGTAATGCACGAATCACAATATCGCTTTCTTGGTAAACCAAAAAGGGTGCTGGTCGTGCAGCAACGGCCTGACAAATAGCTTGCCAAACCATGGCGAGGTAATCTACACCCCATTGTAATTCTTCAGCACTTTTGCCAACACCAGCGGTACGAATAATGGTGCTCATGCCATCTGGAATGTTAAGCTCGTGCATCACTTGACGAATGTCACTGCGATCATCGCCCTCTACACGACGAGAAATGCCACCAGAATTTGAGGTGTTTGGCATCATGACAATATAAGGGCCAGCCAAGGCGATTTGCGTGGTTAATGCAGCGCCTTTATTGCCGCGCTCTTCTTTTTGTACTTGAACAACAATTTCTTGTTTTTCTTTTAGTACATCAGAGATGGTTGGGCGTTCACCATTTGCAGAGGTAAAATGTGCAAAAAACTCTTCTGAAAGTTCTTTGAAAGGTAAGAAACCGTGGCGTTCTGCTCCGTAGTCGACAAAGGCTGCTTCGAGGCTAGGCTCGATGCGGGTAACAATCCCTTTGTAAATATTGGCTTTTTTCTTTTGTTGGTGTGTCGTTTCGATATCTAGATCGTAAAGTTTTTGACCATCGACAAGCGCGACTCGCAGCTCTTCCGATTGGGTTGCGTTGATAAGAATGCGTTTCATTAGCGTATTTGCTCACTTCATTCGTTAGTATGATGCGTTGCAAGCCGAGAGAAGATAGCCAAGTGAGTAAAGACCATACAAGGGCAGGCGTGCCATTCGCAAAATGACGAATGGCTGGTAGTGCATAATGCTGTGTTACCAAAAAAGGTACGCTTACCATGGTTTGTTATAGTTCCTTGCTTCTTGTTTGTGCAGCACCAGGGTTTGGCTGGCGTCTGGTTAAACAATTCCCAACTTGTCACGCGGGGATAAAAATTTGGTTCGTTGTTTGCGCTATATTCGGTTTATCGGTATGCTTTGCCGATTAAACGAGTACAAACGGCTACCACTATACCAATGAATGCACATAACAGCAATACCTCGACGCTACCAACAGCGGTTCAATATCTTGAAGTATCGGAAGATGATGTGGGGCAGCGATTAGATAATTATCTTCTGGCACGCTTAAAAGGTGTGCCGCGTACCCATATTTATAAATTGGTGCGCAAAGCGGAAGTTCGTGTTAATAAAAAACGCCCTTCTGCGGATCAGCGCTTGCAGGCGGGCGACATCATTCGAGTGCCACCCATGCGTTTGCCAGAAAAAACGCCGCAACCCTTGGTTTCTGAGCGTACGGGGCAGACCCTAGACGCTTGTGTTTTATATGAAGATGATGCATTGATCGTTTTTAATAAACCTGCGGGTTGGGCAGTGCATGGTGGTAGCGGGATTCATTTGGGGTTAATTGAAGCGGTTCGTCAGTGGCGCCCGCATGCGACACGGTGGGAATTGGTACATCGGTTGGATCGAGATACTTCTGGGTGCCTGATTGTTGCTAAAAAGCCGTCTATTTTGAAGGCGCTGCAAGCAGATTGGGAAAACTTTCAAAAAGTATATGTTGCGTTAGTTGCTGGACAATGGTCAACCAAAGATAAGTGGGTCGATGCACCGTTACAAAAAAATGTGTTGCAGTCTGGCGAGCGTATGGTGCGTGTTTCTGCTGATGGTAAAGCATCCTTGAGTGAGTTTTCTGTCATCAAGTCGTGGGGAGATGTTAGTCAGGTTCGTGTGAAGTTGCATACAGGTCGCACACATCAAATTAGGGTGCATGCGCAATGGAAAAAACATCCTTTGTTGGGGGACGACAAATATGCTGATGCTGCTTCTGAGGCTTGTACTAAGCGTTACGCTATTAAGCGTTTGATGTTACATGCGCAGCAGTTGCAATTTCGTCACCCTGTGTCTGGTGAAATCATTAAGATTGAATCTTCTGTAGCGGATGATATGCAACAGGTAGTCGCGCATTTGGATAAACAGGGAGTTGTGTGTACATGAAACCTTATCGCGCAATTATTTTTGATTGGGATGGCACCCTTATGGATTCTGACAGGCGAATTGTGGATTGCTTGAAGGCGGCAGCAGTTCGTGCAGATTTACCTTTATTGGCTGATCAAGCTTATCGAGACATTATCGGTTTGAGTTTGCCAGTAGCGCTAGCGACACTCTATCCTCAAGCAACAGAATGGCAACATAAGGTACTTGATGCGGTGTACCGATGGCAGTTTATGGAAGCAAATACCACGTTAATGCAACCATTTGAAGGGATGCACGATTTGCTAAAAGATTTGCGTTCAGCGGGTTATTTGTTGGCGATTGCTACAGGTAAAAGTCGGCACGGTTTGGAGTTGGTTCTCGCTGAAACAGGAACGACGGATTATTTTGATATTACCAAAAGTGGTGAAGAAACGGCGTGTAAACCAAATCCGCTTATGTTGCAGCAAATTATTGATGCGTTTGGGATTGCTGTGAATCAAGCGCTAATGGTAGGGGATTCTGTATTTGATTTAGAAATGGCGCAAGCGATAGGAATGCCCGCTGTTGCGATGACGCATGGCGTACATGGTGTTGAAGCGTTGTCAGTATTTAATCCTGTTCGCTTTTGTGACAGCTTGCCCCAATTAAGGCAGTGGCTGCTCGCCGAGTAATAGTCCTAGATCGGTTAGCCAGTTGCTTAGTTTGATCATTGGTAGTCCAATGATTGCACTTGGATCTTGGTTATTTATTTGTTCGAACAAGCAAATACCAAGTCCTTCAGATTTGAAAGCGCCTGCGCATTGGTAAGGTTGTTCTTGTTTTAAATAACGTTCGAGTTGTTGCTCGCTAAGTGTTCGAAAGACCACACGTGTTTCGTCGATATGTTCTAGTAAAGTTGTTGGTGTTTTTAAGACAAGACTGGTGTAAAAGGTTACTGTTTTGCCTTGCATATGCCTTAGTTGTGCTAGTGCGGGTTCAAAGCTACCTGGTTTGCCTAAATGGACGCCTTCGCAATAAGCGCTTTGGTCTGAAGCGATAATGAAGGCGTTTTGGTGGTTTTCTGCTATTTTAAGTGCTTTCTCTTTACCGAGGCGAAGTACCATCTCGCGCGTGCTTTCGTTGTGCTTAATGCTTTCATTGATGTTGGGTGAGATACATTGAAAGTTAAGTTGTAAACGAGAGAGTAGTTCTCGGCGATAAATGGACTGAGATGCTAGAATTAGGGGTGTTTGCTGAACTTGCATACTTTATCTCGTGTTTTACTAGGTGTTATTCTTGCAAAAAATGCGCTTTTCCTTTGACCAAAAGCCTTATTTAGCGTATCATTTATCGTTATGCTTGAAAAGTTACCACGCCAATTCGATGTCGCCTCTTTGGCGCGTAGTGCGAAAGAGATTGCCTTTAGGTTAAAAGGTAGCGAGTTTGTGCGTCTAACGCAAGCCACATTGAACGAACCTAGTGTTGTTGAAGGTGTTTTGCGTTTTTCACTTTTTGAAGGTAGATACCCGCAGGTTGAAGTGCAGGTATTTACTGAAGTTTCGCTTATTTGTCAGCGTAGCCTAGAAGCGTACCAGCAAAGTTTGCAGGTAACCACGCTTCTCGTTTTTGCTGATGAAGATGCAACAGACTGGTTGGAAGCGCATGAAGTGCTACCACCAGAAGAAATGGATGAAGATCCCAGGGTGTGGATTGAGGACAGTCTGTTACTGGCCTTGCCGTTGGTGCCAGTACAGCCCGGATCCCAGCCGATTGAGTATCAAGTAGGAGAAGTTGCGGTGGTTGAGGAAGTTAAGCCCAATCCATTTGCGCATCTCAAAGCAATTATGCAAAAGGAGTAAACCATGGCCGTTCAGCAAAATAAAAAATCTACCTCTCGTCGTGATATGCGTCGTGCGCACGACGCGATTACTGGCAAAGCACTGTCGATTGAACCAACAACAGGTGAAGTTCATCGTCGTCACCACGTAAGCCCAGATGGCTTCTATCGTGGTAAAAAGGTTATCGATAAGGCTTAATGTCGGGTGACTACGCTCGCTATTGACGCGATGGGCGGGGATCATGGTTTAACTACCACGATCCCTGCGTCACTTAAAGCCCTTCAAGAATTCCCAAAACTTCATTTACTATTAATTGGTGATGAAGTGTCTATTGCACAAAAGCTCGCTTCTGAGAAGTATGATGCTTCGCGTGTTAGCATTGTTCATGCACCACAAGTGGTTGATATGGATGAAGCACCCTCTAAAGCGTTGCGTGGTAAACGTCAATCATCTATGCGTATGGCTATTGATGCCGTGCATGATGGTCGTGCTGGTGCCGCAGTTTCAGCAGGCAATACTGGTGCGTTGATGGCAATGGCTAAGTTCGTACTTAAAACCCTTCCAGGTATTGAACGTCCAGCAATTTGCGGTTTATTGCCGCGTATTGGTGGTCACACACTAATGCTTGATTTGGGTGCCAATGTTGGTGCTTCGGGCGAAAACCTATTGCAGTTTGCTTTGATGGGGCATGTGTTAGCGCAAGCGGTTGATGGGTTAGACAATCCTCGCATTGGGTTGCTTAATATTGGTCAGGAAGAAATGAAAGGTCATGCGCGCATTTGGGAAGCAGATGCATTGTTGCGCCAATGGCCCATGAATTATATTGGCTATGTAGAAGGTAGCGAAATTTGTACTGGCGACTGTGATGTTGTTGTATGCGACGGTTTTGACGGCAATATTGCTTTGAAGGCTTCTGAAGGGGTGGCAAAAATGATTCGTCACTACATGAAAGCAGCCTTTATGCGTACATGGTGGACAAAATTGTTGGGCCTAATGGCAGCGCCAGTATTAAAAGCCTTTGCCGCAAGCATTGACCCTCGCCGTTATAATGGTGCTTCATTGTTAGGATTGCGTGGCATCGTTGTGAAAAGTCATGGTGGTGCCGATGCTGTTGCATTTGAATATGCAATCCGTCAAGCAATATTAGAAGTTGAAAAGCAAGTGCCAACGCGTATTGCCAATAGTTTAGAACAGTTAATGCAACAAAGTGTTGAGTGAGTATTAGACGTTGAACGCTAAGATTTTAGGAACGGGTAGCTATTTACCTGAGCAGTTGCTTACCAATGCAGATTTAGAAAAACGTATTGAAACGACTGATGCTTGGATTGTTGAGCGAACAGGTATTCGTCAGCGACATGTTGCTAGTGCCGAGCAGTTTACAAGTGACCTTGCTGTTGTTGCTGGACAACGGGCGATTGAGGCAGCAGGTGTGGCAGCTCAGGATATTGAGCTAATTATTGTTGCAACAACGACGCCAGATCGTGTTTTTCCTAGTACAGCGTGCTTAGTTCAGTCAAAGCTAAGTATCACAAACGGTTGTCCCGCGATGGATGTGCAAGCGGTTTGTAGTGGTTTTATTTACGCTTTGTCGACGGCAAATGCGTTTATTCGTTCTGGGCAAGTTAAGACCGCTTTGGTCATTGGTGCGGAAACGTTAACACGTATTACGGATTATAGCGATCGTGGTAATTGCATGTTATGGGGCGACGGTGCTGGTGCTGTTGTTCTAGGGGTGACGCAAACAGAACCCGGTATTATTTCAACGCATCTGCATGCCGATGGTCGTTATGAAGATATGTTGTATGTTGAAGGTGGTGGTACTTGCGGTTTAGGGCAAACGCCTTATATGCGCATGCAAGGTAATTCTGTCTTTAAAATGGCAGTCAATACGTTAGATGCAATTGTTGATGAAACACTTGTTGCTAATGGCTTAACTAAGTCAGATATCGACTGGCTTGTTCCGCATCAGGCAAATAAACGTATTATTGATGCGACAGCAAAAAAATTGGATATGCCATCGGATCGTGTTATTTTGACGGTAGGAGAGCAGGGAAACACCTCCGCAGCTTCTATTCCGTTAGCGCTTGATACGGGTATTCGAGATGGTCGTATTCAGCGCGGTGAATTATTGCTCATGGAAGCCTTTGGTGGTGGTTTCACATGGGGCTCGGCTTTAGTACGTTATTGAGAATTTAAAAATGACAACTGCATTTGTATTTCCAGGTCAAGGCTCACAAAGTGTCGGCATGCTGGTTGATGTCGCTACGGAGTTTTCAATCGTTAAACAAACGTTTGAGGAAGCTTCTGAAGCCTTGGGTTACGATTTATGGTCTGTTGTTGCCAATGGTCCAGTAGAGCAGCTAAACCAAACCGCAGTAACGCAGCCTGCTATGTTGGTTGCAGGGTTGGCGTTGTATCGTATTTTAGATGCGGCAGGTAAAGCGCAGCCACTGGCCTATATGGCAGGGCACTCGTTGGGTGAATATACAGCGTTAACTGCGGCAGGCACTTTCTCACTTGCTGATGCAGTAAAGTTGGTGCAAGCTCGCGGTCGTTATATGCAAGAAGCAGTTCCAGAAGGCGTTGGCGCTATGGCGGCTATTTTGGGATTAACGGATGATCAAGTACGTAGTTGTTGTGCGCAAGCAGCGGAAAATGAAATTGTTGCTGCGGTTAATTTCAATTCAACAGGTCAGGTAGTGATTGCGGGTAATAAAGCGGCAGTTGAACGTGCGATGGTTTTATGTCAACAAGCTGGTGCAAAACGTGCGCTACCTTTGCCAGTTAGTGTGCCGAGTCACTGCGCACTTATGCAGCCTGCTGCAGAGAAGTTGGCAATAGATTTGGCTAACATTACAATGAAACTACCTAGTGTGCCAGTTGTCCATAATGTGAGTGTTGCAGTGGAACAAACGCCAGCGGCCATTCAATCTGCATTAGTGGCGCAATTATATTCTCCCGTTCGTTGGGTGGAAACGGTACAATATCTCAAAAATCAGGGCGTAACACGAATGGTGGAAGTGGGGCCGGGTAAAGTATTATCTGGGCTCATTAAACGAATTGATAGTGAGATTGAAAATTTTGTGGTTGCAGATTTGCGCACATTAAGCGATTATTTAGCTAAATAAGTTGATTGAGGACAGCATGTCAGAACAGCAATTAGCCGGTCAGGTTGTATTAGTAACAGGTGCAAGTCGAGGTATCGGTAAGGCGATTGCACTCGCTTTGGGTAAAGCAGGGGGGTATGTCGTAGGTACTGCGACCTCTGAATCGGGCGCTGCGCAAATTACCGCTTATATGCGCGAAGCAGGCATTCAAGGCGAAGGTAAAATGTTAGATGTTCGCAATGCCGATGCTGTCGCTGCTTTGGTAGATGCTGTTGCGGCTACGCATGGTACGATTGGTGTGTTGGTTAATAACGCGGGCATTACACGTGATAATCTGTTGATGCGCATGAAAGATGATGAGTGGGATGATATTATCAACACGAATTTGTCATCTGTTTACCGTGTTAGCAAAGCCTGTTTGCGTGGTATGATGAAGGCGCGTTCTGGTCGTATCATTAACATTGCGTCTGTTGTTGGTTCAATGGGTAATGCAGGTCAGACTAATTATGCAGCAGCGAAAGCGGGCATTATGGGCTTTAGCCGTTCTTTAGCAAGAGAAGTAGGTTCGCGTAATATTACGGTTAACACCGTGGCGCCAGGCTTTATTGATACAGACATGACTCGAGCATTGTCGGAAGAGCAGCGTGCGCAATTAGTAAAAGAAATTCCGTTAGGGCGCATGGGAGATGCAGAAGATATTGCAGCAACAGTGCTGTTTTTAGCATCGCCAGCGGCTGGGTATATTAGTGGTCAAATTCTACATGTTAATGGTGGCATGTACATGATTTGATCATGTGTAATAGTTTGTTTTAGTATCATTTTTTATTCGTGGAGAAGTTTATGAGCACTATTGAAGAACGCGTTAAAAAGATCGTTGTTGATCAATTAGGCGTTAAGGAAGAAGAAGTTACTGCTGATGCGTCATTTATTGATGATTTGGGTGCAGATTCTTTAGATACGGTTGAGTTGGTAATGGCTTTGGAAGAAGAGTTCGACTGCGAAATTCCAGACGAAGAAGCTGAAAAAATCACAACAATGCGTATGGCGATTGATTACATCAACGCGAACAGCAAATAATAACCAATTTGTCATTTGGTTTATTTTAAAATGTCCGAGCTTTGCTCGGATATTTTTTATCAGCGTATACGAAAGGATTGGTGACTATGCAAAGAAAACGTCGTGTTGTCATTACTGGTATGGGAATGGTCTCTCCAATAGGCAATGATGTTGCCACAAGTTGGGATGCTGCTTTGGCAGGACGTAGTGGTATTGTGCCAATTGAGCATTTTGATGCACAACTTTATAACACGCGATTTGGTGGCACTATTAAAAACTTTGACCCATCTTCTTGGCTTCCAGCAAAAGAACTCAAGAAGATGGATCCATTTATTCATTACGGTATTGTTGCCGCTTTGCAAGCTTGGCAAGATGCTAAGCTTGTGGTTACCGAAGAAACGGCTGATCGTATGGGTGTTTCAATGGGATCGGGTATTGGCGGTATCGGTACCATTGAGCAGCAGCACGACGTTTTATTGGCATCGGGGCCTCGTCGTGTTTCTCCGTTTTTTGTCCCCTCTAGTATTATTAATATGATTTCTGGGCACTTGTCTATTTTATTAGGACTACGAGGGCCTAATATGTCGGTAGTAACGGCTTGTGCGACAGGAACACATGCCATTGGTGATGCGATGCGGATGATCCAATATGGTGATGCCGATGTGATGCTTGCAGGGGGTGCCGAACATGCGACAACACAATTGGGCTTGGCTGGTTTTAGTGCGGCGCGCGCGTTATCGCAACGCAATGATGACCCAGAAGCCGCCTCTCGGCCTTGGGATAAAGATCGTGACGGTTTTGTTTTATCAGACGGTGCCGCTTGTTTAGTATTAGAAGAATATGAACATGCTAAAGCAAGGGGTGCGCATATTTATGCCGAGTTATCTGGCTTTGGTATGAGCAGCGATGCACATCATATGACAATGCCACGAGAAGATGGTTCAGGTGCTGCAACCTGCATGCGCAATGCGTTAAGAGATGCTGGCTTGTCGCCAGAGGCAATTGGTTACATTAATGCGCACGGCACTTCGACTCCGTTAGGCGATCTAGCCGAAACACAGGCAATAAAACGCGCTTTTGGTGATCATGCTTATCGTTTGCTTGTCAGCTCTACCAAATCGATGACGGGCCATGCCCTAGGTGCTGCTGGGGCGATTGAATCGGTATTTTGTATATTGGCTTTGCGTGATCAGCAGGTACCACCAACAATCAATCTGCATCATCCAGAGGCAGGATGTGATTTAAATTATGTACCAAACCGTGCGCAAATGGCATCTTTATCGGCGGTGATGAATAATTCGTTTGGGTTCGGTGGCACCAATGCAACGTTAATTTTCACGCGGTTATCGGAAGAAACATGATGCTGTCGTCCGTTGTGCAATCTCGTCATATTGCGACGGCGTTCGATTGTTTAGCGTTACATAGGGCAAATCCTGAACGTTACCCTGCATTGCTTTGTTCAGCTTCTGGACAAGAAAATGGACACAGATATGATATTTTATTTGCCGATTTGCAACCCGCTAGTTTAGACGCGTTGTCGCATGTTGATATGGCACAGTCGACAGCGCATGATTTGCCTTTTATCGGCGGCTACTTTTTCTTTTTCCCCTATGAGTATGCACAACAAATTGAACCTAGCCTAGTATTGCCAGATGCAGATCAATGGCAGCCACAAGTTTGGCAGGTAGGTGCGGCGTTCATTTGGGATCGTCAGACTAACACCTTATCTTTGGTTGCTCAGCAAGCACAGGCCGATCAAATGGCAGTTTTCTGGCAAGATGTCGATGCGCTTGCTGATGTAACTTCCAGCAATGATCGACCAATTGCGCTGTCCGCTAAGGTGACAGAAAGTGCACCAGAGCCGTTTCTTTCAGGCGTGCAGGCGTGTAAAGATTATATTCTTGCTGGCGATGTGTTTCAGGTAAATTTATCTCGTTCTTGGCAGGCTGCTTTGGATAAAGCCATTCGTCCAGTTGATGTGTTTACACAATTAAGAGAAGCGAATCCAGCACCTTTTTCGGCTTTGTTGGTGTGGGATGAACAAGCTATCATCAGTTCTTCGCCAGAGCGTTTGGTGTCTGTGCGCAATGGCCGCTTGGCAACGAGGCCGATAGCGGGAACCCGTCGTCGAGACGCTAATGATGCAGCCGATGCAGCGTTGAAGTCAGAATTGCGTCTTCACCCTAAAGAACAAGCAGAACATGTGATGTTAATTGATTTAGAGCGGAATGATTTAGGGCGCGTGTGTATACCAGGATCAATTCATGTTGATGAACTAATGACAATAGAAAGCTACACGCATGTGCATCACATTGTCTCTAATGTGGTTGGTCAAGTGCGACCGGGTACGAGTGCTAAACAGGTGATAGATGCTGTTTTCCCTGGTGGTACGATTACTGGTTGTCCTAAAGTTCGCTGCATGGAAATTATCGCGGCGTTGGAGCAAACCCCTCGTGGTGTTTATACGGGTAGTTTGGGTTATGTCAGCTTAGATGGGCAAATGGATAGTAATATTCTGATTCGTAGTTTTTATTGGCAACCAGGGCAGCTGAGTTTTCGTGCAGGTGCTGGCATTGTTTATGACTCGCAACCAGAAGCAGAATTGTCGGAAACCAGACACAAAGCAAAAGGCTTAGTTCGTGCCTTAATGGATACTGGCGCGTGATGGGTTATTGGATAAACGGTTGTCAACAGTCACAAGAGACACGGCGTTCGTGTTTATATGGTGATGGTTTATTTGAAACGCTTGTTTTTCGAAACGGACGCTTGCAGTTTTGGTCTTATCATTGGCAAAGACTGCAAACCGGGCTGCATCGCTTGCAGTTTCCATTCGTGACTGAAGATGAGGTAATGGCCGCGATTGAGCCTGCCATTCAGGCAGGCGAGGATGCAGCGATTATTCGACTGAGTATTACGCGCACAGGTC
This sequence comes from Thiotrichales bacterium, assembly GCA_022759035.1. Taxonomy (GTDB): domain Bacteria; phylum Pseudomonadota; class Gammaproteobacteria; order Thiomicrospirales; family Thiomicrospiraceae. Next base: position 8,506 of record JAEMQD010000013.1, on the reverse strand, counting down.
AACGAGGGTATCGCATTGCGCCAAGCGCAGAAACTGTAATTGAGGTATTGCGTACCCCTTTAACTGGATGGGGATGGCATTCGACAGCGCTAAAGGTATATTGTTGTAAGACGCGTTGGGCGCAGCAGCCATTGTTGGCGGGCATAAAGCATCTTAATCGCTTAGAACAAATCCTGGCACGTAGTGAGTGGACTGATGCGGATATTGCAGAGGGCATTGTTTGTGATACACAGGGCAATATCATTTCTGGGACAATGTCTGGTTTGTTGGTGCGTGTGGGGCAGACTGTATTTGTGCCCGATATTAGCCAAACGGGAATAGACTCGATCGCTAGACAATGGGTAATTAGTCAATTGCCTGCGTTGGGGTTTACCCCTATTGTACAGTCTATTCGTATGGCCGATGTGTTAATGGCGGATGAAGTATTGTTGATGAATGTCGTGCAAGGGATTGCGTGTGCAAAAATGGTGGGCGATGTGGTCGTTGCTGAATCTACACTAACACAGATACTCGCACCCTTGTGGGTGCAATGGCAGACATCGTTAAAAGAGGTATGTGATAATGATACGTAAAGCAAGTTTGTGGGTTGCGATGGCGGGTATGATTGTGATTGGCCTGTATCAATGGTTTTATGCCACAACGCAATCGCCGATTAGCGAACAATCGCAAGAACGTATCATACACATTGCCCCTGGTTCGAGTGTGGGCAGTATTGCACGGATGTTAGCAGATCAAGGTGTGTTAACGCATCCTACAGTGTTTAATATCATGGTTCGCATGGAAAAAAAAGAGCACAAATTACGTGCTGGCGATTTTAAAATTAATACCAGTTGGACTTATCAAGCGTTGTTAACGCATTTGATTGAAGATCCAGAAGTACAATACCCCATTACATTAATTGAAGGCACAACCCTAAAAGAGGTGATTGCTGTAGTGCGTGCTAATAGTGCAATTAAGGCAGATTTGTCTAATCAAACGGCCGATGATGTCATGCATTTGTTGCAGTTAACCACTTCTGCTGAAGGAATGTTTTTGCCCAATACCTATTTTATTACGGCGGGCACAAAAGAAAGTAGTTTCTATCTTCGAGCCTATCAAGCGCTAACGGAAATGTTAGAACGCGAATGGGCAAAACGCCAGCCAGGATTGCCTTTTGAAAACGCCTATCAAGCCGTTATTGCAGCCTCTATTGTCGAAAAAGAAACAGGCGTGCCAGCGGAGCGTCCGCTCATTGCCGCGGTATTAATCAATCGATTAAAAAAGGGCATGCCGTTGCAAATGGATCCAACGGTTATTTATGGTTTGGGAGATCGCTTTGATGGTAATATTCATAAAAAAGATTTGCAAACCCCTACGCCGTACAATACCTATACGAATAAAGGGTTGCCACCAACACCAATTGCTTTAGCTAGTGCAGAGTCCATTTACGCGGTGTTACACCCAGAAAATAGTGATGTGCTTTATTTTGTTGCCAAGGGTGATGGTAGCCATTACTTTTCATCGACTTTGGAAGCGCATAATGCGGCTGTGCGTCAGTATCAATTAGGAATAAAACCATGACAGTAGCGAATAAAAAAGGTTATTTTATTACCGTTGAAGGGACTGATGGGGCAGGTAAAACCAGCGTGTTGGCGACAATTGAAAATTGGATAACAGCGCAAGGACATCGTGTTATTACGACACGAGAACCTGGGGGTACACCTTTAGCCGAACAAATAAGAGATTTGCTCCTTACCAGTCGAGAAGAAAAACTGGCTGATGATGCCGAATTGCTCATGATGATGGCTGCCCGTGTACAGCACGTGCATACCAAAATTAAGCCAGCCTTGATGCAAGGCACATGGGTACTGTCAGATCGCTTTTTAGATGCGAGCTATGCTTATCAAGGTGGTGGCAGAGGTATGTCCACAGCGCGTATCGACGCGCTTCATACTTGGGCGATTGATCATTTTTTACCCGATTTGACCATACTCTTAGATGTCCCAGTCGCCATTGGTCAAGCGCGTGTTGCCCACCGTGGTGAAGAAAAAACACGCTTCGAAGAAGAAAAAACAGCCTTTTTTGAGCGTGTACGTAGTGCCTATTTAGCACGCGCCAATCAAGAGCCACAACGCATTGTGGTGATTGACGCACGTGCAGATCAAGCAAGGGTTCAGGCAGACGTTATTGCTGCTTTATCTCAGCGTTGGTCTGCGTAATGCAATTGCCTTTTTGGTTGCAATCGACACGAGCCTCTTTAGCGCAACAAACGTCGCTAAGAGGTCACGCTTTTTTATTGTTAGGCATCGCTGGGCTAGGGCAAGAAGCCTTGGCGAAAGCGATTGCGCAAGATTGGCTAGGTCATGCAATGAATGATGATCCCGATATTTGCATTATTGAGGCCCTAGAAGGTAAACGCGATATTGGGGTTGAGCAAATTCGCGCACTAACTGCTTGGGCTCAGCAAACAGCACATGGTAAGCGTGGCCGAGTTGTGATCGTGCATCAAATAGAGCGCATGACGACTGCTGCCGCTAACAGTTTGCTGAAAACCTTGGAAGAACCGCCAGAAGGGGTCAGGTTTTTAATGACAGCACAGCGGGCAGGTAAATTATTGCCGACCATTTTAAGTCGCTGTCAGCGCGTTGTTTTGTCGCCCCCTAGCTTGGACGAGGGCGTGGTGTGGTTAAGACAATCGGTCAACGACGTTAGTGAGCAAGAAGCCAAGCTAGCGCTACAATTGCATGCAGGTGCTCCTATTGCGGCGCAAACATGGTTATTAAGTTCAGGACTAAGCGAATGGCGCGAGTGGCAACAATTATGGCAAGACTGTTTGCACAAGCAAGAGGTATCGCAGGCGTTAGCGCAATGGGCGCGTAGCGACGTTACCCGTTTGTGTCGGCTGTTGGCTGCGCAAAGTTATTTGACAGGACAAGCTTTTGATACTGTATTACCCTGGCAAATGCTGCGTTTGGTATGGCAAGTGGAAAAAGCACTGACGCAAAACATTAGTAAAGACTTATTGGTCGATAATTTATTGCTAGCCGTGAATCGCTTTCTTGTTGGAGAAATGCCAAACATGAAGCTAGTAGAAAAACGAGGAGCATTAGCATAATGCAGTGGATGGATACGCATTGTCATTTATGTTTACTAAAACCTGAACAAGGAGAAACGGCTCAAGTTGTTGCCCGAGCGCATACAGCAGGTGTGCAGCACCTGTTAGATGTCGCGACGGGGCGTGATAACTGGGACTGTGTGCTCAAAAATGCACATCAGTTTGCTGATATTTATGCGGCTATTGGCATTCATCCAACGAGTGAAATGCAAGAAACAGAAGACGATTGGCAACAGTTAGCGCAATTACTTAATGATGACAAAGTCATTGCAGTTGGTGAATGTGGCCTCGATTTTTTTCATGCACCAGAAGCCGAGTGTGGACATCAATATCCGCGCTTTGAGCGTCAAATCTTGCTTGCGCAACAATACAATAAGCCGCTCATTATTCATACACGTCAATCCAGTGCACAGACCTTGCATGTATTGCAATCGGTGGGAGCAGGGCAGGTGACGGGCATTATGCATTGTTTTGTAGAGGATAAAACCGTAGCACAACAGGCATTAGACATCGGTTTTTATTTGTCTTTTTCTGGTATTGCTACCTTTAAAAATGCGGCACAAATTCACCAAGTTATTCAGTGGGCACCGCTAGATCGTATATTAATTGAAACCGACTCGCCTTATCTGGCTCCCGTGCCGCATAGAGGCAAGTTGAACGAGCCAGCATATGTTGCTAATGTGGCTGAAACCGTCGCACAATTAAAAGGCGTTAGCCTAGAAGCGCTTTCTAAACAACTAACGCGCAATGCGCAGCAGTTATTTAAACGCTTTTAAGTGTTTGCCAAGAACCGACTTTATTTGGCTTAGTTAATGCCAAGGTTAGTGTTTGTAAAAAGGTATCGCGCGATATGGCCTTAGCACCTAAAGACAGTAAATGTTTGGTGCTAAACTGACAATCGATCAATGAAAACTGCCATGCCTCAAGTTGCTGACACAAGGTTGCTAAAGCAACCTTGGAAGCATTACTGGTTAAACTGAACATCGACTCACCAAAAAACACCCCGCCCAAACTAACACCATACAGACCACCAACTAGGGCATTGTCTTTCCAAACTTCTACCGAGTGCGCATAGCCTAAAGTGTGTAAAGCACTATAGCCTTCAATAATATTGGGCATAATCCACGTTTCATCGCGGCTGTAAGCGCAGCCATGAATAACCGAAGCAAAATCTTGATCGAAAGTAAGGGTAAAACCTCCATTACGAAGTGTTTTACTTAAACTTCGAGATAACTTAAATTCACTCGGGATAAGAATGGTTCGTGGATCGGGGCACCACCAAAGAATGGGGTCTCCCTGACTAAACCACGGAAAAATGCCGCGTTGATAACCCGCCAATAACCATTCTGGGGTGAGACTGCCACCAATTTGGATCAACCCAGCAGGATCATCCAGACAGGCATTGTAGCTAGGAAAAGTTGGTGCTTCATTGGGTAACACATAACGCACTTGCGCGCCGTTATTAAGTGTTACCCAATTCGCCATAATCTGAGGATTTAAAGCTTAAGCGATTTCGCTGAGGTAACGTTCTGCATCAAGCGCAGCCATACAGCCAGAGCCAGCAGAGGTAATTGCTTGACGATATACTTGGTCTGCCACATCTCCTGCGGCAAATACGCCTGGTACGCTTGTTGCTGTTGCATTTCCATGAATGCCGCTTTGTACTTTAATGTAACCATTGACCATCTCTAACTGACCTTCAAAAATGGCGGTATTAGGGCTATGACCAATTGCAATAAATACCCCTTGAGCGGCGATTTCTGCTTTGCTGCCGTCCGACTTTTTAACACGAATGCCTGTTACACCGCTATTGTCGCCAAGAATTTCATCAACTTCACTATTTAATACCAGCTTAATGTTGCCATTGTTGACTTTATCCATTAAGTGATCAATCATGATTTTTTCAGCTTTAAAGCTATCACGGCGGTGAATTAGGTATACTTCGCTGGCAATGTTAGACAGGTATAAAGCTTCTTCAACTGCTGTATTACCGCCACCAACAACGGCCACTTTTTGGTTGCGATAAAAGAAACCATCGCAAGTAGCGCAAGCAGAAACACCTTTGCCTTTGAAAGCTTCTTCAGAAGGCAGACCTAAGTACTTAGCAGACGCACCTGTGGCAATAATTAGCGCATCGGCAGTATAACTGTTCATATCTCCCTTTAAAGTAAAAGGACGGGTCGATAAATCAACAGCGTTTATATGGTCAAAAATAATTTCAGTACCAAAGCGTTCGGCATGCTTGTGCATACGCTCCATTAATGCTGGACCTTCAACACCTTGATCATCACCAGGCCAGTTATCGACTTCAGTGGTGGTGGTAAGTTGTCCACCTTGCTGCATGCCTGTAATCATGACTGGTTTTAGATTGGCACGCGCCGTATAAACTGCCGCACTATAACCTGCTGGTCCAGAACCAAGAATTAATACCTGACAATGTTTCGACATAAGAGGACTCCACAATAAAGCGTAATAATAGTAACAATCAAGTCTAGCTGATGATGTTCTTAAATTAAAGCCTATTTTATCAGCTTTGCGTTTTATCCTTCATCAATAGCTATTAATCGGTTAAAATACTCGATTTATAGTTTAGGGCACCTCCAAAAACCCAACGGGTAGGAGGTCTGGAGGAAGGGGTTACGAGAAGTAACATGTAACCTCTTGATTATATCCCTTCCTTCAGTTAAAAAACAAACTTGGAAAATCTAAAAACGAGCGAAGCAAAGTTTTTAGAGGTTTCCTTTATTAGAAAAGGACCGTTGCGGTGGAATTAGCCAGTGTCTATGCGCGAATTCGCGACTTAAATGAACGCTGCGAATTGCTTAGGGGGTATCTTTGACTACGAAGGTAAGTCGGAGCGATTGCAAGAGGTTACGCGAGAGCTAGAAAGTGCAGATATTTGGAATACGCCTGAAAAAGCGCAAACACTAGGAAAAGAGCGTGTTAGCTTAGAGCGTGTTGTCAACAATTTGGATCGTATTCAAGAAGCGTTGGCAGGTCAACAAGAACTACTTGAAATGGCCGAAGCAGAAAATGATGAAGAAACGGCAAACGCCGTGATTGAAGATATTAACAACACGCAGTCAGAGATTGAAAAGCTCGAATTTGCGCGTATGTTTAGCGGTGAAATGGATCCGAATAATGCCTACATCGATATTCAAGCAGGTTCGGGGGGAACAGAAGCACAAGACTGGGCGAATATGCTGTTGCGCATGTATTTGCGCTGGGCAGAACGCAAAGGTTTTGACGTTGAGCTGATGGAAGTTTCTGATGGTGAAGTTGCAGGTATTAAAAGTGCAACCATTTCGGTTCGGGGTGACTATGCTTACGGCTGGTTACGTACAGAAACAGGTGTACATCGTTTGGTAAGAAAATCACCGTTTGACTCGAATAATAAACGCCATACGTCTTTTGCTTCGGTGTTTGTTACCCCAGAAATTGATGATAATGTCGACATCGATATTAACCCAGCCGATTTACGTATCGACGTTTACCGCGCCAGCGGGGCAGGTGGTCAGCACGTTAATAGAACTGAGTCAGCGGTGCGTATTACCCACATTCCAACGAATACGGTAACGCAATGTCAGGCGGGGCGGTCACAGCATCAAAATAAAGATCAAGCCATGAAACAGTTACGTGCTAAATTGTACGAACTGGAAATGTTAAAACGTAATGCCGAAAAACAAGCCTTAGAAGAGACCAAGTCTGAAGTGAGTTGGGGTAGCCAGATTCGCTCTTACGTATTGGACTCTGGTCGCATTAAAGATTTGCGTACCAATGTAGAAGTGGGCAATACGCAAGGCGTTTTAGACGGTGATTTGGATCAGTTTATTGAAGCTAGCTTAAAAGCTGGTTTATAAGGAATAGCGTAATGAGTGAACAGAAAACAAACCAAGAACATCACGATGAAAATCACGTAATTACCGAACGTCGTGCTAAGTTAGCGCATATTCGTGAACAACGAAATGCCTTTCCTAATACTTTTAAGCGTGACACCTTGGCACAAACGCTACACGAGCGTTATGGTCATTTAGACAAAGCGGCCATTGCCGAGCTAGCAACCCCCGTTACCGCAACCATTGCTGGACGCATTATGCTAAAACGCGTTATGGGTAAAGCCAGCTTTTTAACCTTACAAGACGTAAGTGGACAAATGCAGGTTTATCTTCGCGGTCAAGATATTAGTGAAGCTGTGTATGAAGAAGCTAAGCACTGGGACTTAGGGGACATTGTTGGCGTAACAGGCTATTTATTTCGTACCAACACGGGCGAGTTAAGTTTGCATGCCACTGCGGCGCAACTGTTAACCAAAAGCTTGCGCCCCTTGCCAGATAAGTTTCATGGGCTGCATGATACCGAAGTGCGTTACCGTCAGCGTTATGTCGATTTAATTGTTAATCAACAAAGCCGTGAAACCTTCCGTCGTCGCTCGTTAATTATTGCAGGCATTCGTCAGTTCATGATCGAACGCGGCTTTTTGGAAGTAGAAACCCCAATGATGCACCCGATTCCTGGTGGTGCGGCGGCAAAACCATTCGTTACGCATCATAATGCGCTTGATATGCCCTTGTATTTGCGTATCGCGCCAGAGCTGTATTTGAAGCGTCTGGTGGTGGGTGGTTTTGAACAAGTGTTCGAAATTAACCGTAACTTCCGTAACGAAGGTTTATCGGCACGCCATAATCCAGAATTTACCATGATGGAGTTTTACTGGGCTTATGCCGATTACAACGATTTAATGGATATGACCGAAGCTTTGTTATCGCAGTTGGCGGTGAGCGTTACAGGTAGTACCGAATTAAACTACCAAGGCACAGCCATTAGTTTTGCAGGTCCTTTTGAACGCCTAAGCATTAAACAGTCGATTCTAAAATATAATCCAGAAATTACAGCAGCCGATTTAGAAGACTTGGCAAAACTTACGAAGCTTGTTGAAAGCAAAGGCTTTAAAGTTTTACCTGGCTCTGGTTTGGGTAAAGTACAAACCATTCTGTTTGAAGAAACCGTTGAGCATCAACTGATTCAACCGACCTTTATTACCGAATACCCAGCGGAAGTTTCTCCGTTGGCACGTCGTAATGATATTAATCCAGAAGTGACAGACCGTTTTGAATTGTTTATTGGTGGTCGTGAAATTGCCAATGGTTTCTCGGAATTGAATGATTCGGAAGACCAAGCAGCGCGTTTCTTAGAGCAAGCAAAAGCGAAAGAAGCAGGTGATGATGAAGCAATGCATTACGATGCCGACTATATTCGTGCCTTGGAGTACGGTTTGCCACCAACAGCAGGAGAGGGTATTGGTATCGACCGCTTGGTGATGTTACTCACCGATGCGCCTTCTATTCGCGATGTGTTGTTGTTCCCACAAATGCGTCACGAAGAACACTAATTGGTGCTGCACTTGTTATCGAT